>CAZAQG010000014.1:0-36942 GCA_964487445.1 uncultured Chromatiales bacterium | reverse complement strand
GCGCGCGACTCCGTCAGTCTGGTCAATCGCCACGTTACAGTGGTATAGTGGCGCCGCTTTCCGACCGTGCTCGGGTCGGGCCGCCGAACGCCCGGGTGCGCATGCCGCTTTCCGGGTCGGTGGCGGAGAAAGACAGCAGGCCGGGCAAGCGGGCGGACCCGGCGGATGCGATCCGCGACGGTTGGGGGCGCGATTCGGTTTACGCGACCCGTTGCACTCCCAGATCGATGGGCCCACCCTCGTTCCAGGCCCGCCGTGCCTGACCGGGGGGGCCGCGTTCCTCGTGGTATCCTTTTCGACGGCACACGCACTTCGGCGGGAACGCCCTGGAACCACACCTATGGCCCTGCTTGCCAACCGACGCTCGGTGATGACGCTGTTCTCGGAACCGGCGTGTTCGTTCAGCCATCGTGCGCGCATGGTCCTTGCCGAGAAGGGGATCACCGTCGATATCGTCCAGATCGATCCCGTCAGCAAGCCCGAGGATCTGATCGACCTGAATCCCTACAACAGCGTCCCGACCCTGGTGGACCGCGACTTGGTGCTCTACGACTCGCGGCTGATCATGGAGTACCTGGATGAGCGTTTCCCGCACCCGCCCCTGATGCCGGTGGACCCGGTGTCGAGGGCGCGCTCCCGGCTCGCGCTCTATCGCATCGAGCGGGACTGGTACAGCCTGGTGGAGGACCTGGAGGCGCGCAGCGAGAAGAGGTCCGGAAAGGCGCGCAAGATATTGCGCGACAGCATTACCGCGAGCGCCGATGTGTTCGTCGCGAAGCCGTTCTTTCTGAGCGAGGAGTTCTCCCTGGTGGATTGCTGCATCGCACCGTTGTTGTGGCGTCTGCCTACCTACGGGGTCGAGTTGCCGGTTCAGGCCAAATCGGTGCGGCAATACGCGGAGCGCATCTTCGCGAGGGATTCGTTTCAGGCCAGCCTCACCGACGTCGAGCGCGAAATGCGCCGTTGACCGGCGTCCGCACCGCGTGCCGCCGCAGTAGAGCCTTCCAAGTCCGACAGGTTCCCGGGGTTATGACCGCCAGTACGCGACCGTACCTGATCCGCGCCATCTACGAGTGGACTCTGGACAGCGGCCTTACGCCCTACCTGCTGGTCGATGCCACGGCGCCCGGCGCCCGCGTGCCCGAAAAGTACGTGGACAAGGGCAAGATCATCCTCAACATCGCACCCCAGGCGGTGCAAGGCCTGAAACTCGGCAACGATCAGGTGAGTTTTCAGGCCCGTTTCGGGGGCGCGCCCATGCAGGTGCAGGTCCCGACGCCCGCGGTGCTGGCGGTCTACGCTCGGGAGACCGGCCAGGGCATGCTCTTCGAGGAAGGGGAGGATTCTCCGCCGGCCCCCGAGGGCGAGCACCGCAAGCCAAGCCTCAAGGTCGTCAAGTAGCGCATCGTCGCGTGCTGTTTCGGCGCGGACGATGCCCGGCTCTAGCGGGAAGTTCCGGAGCGAGGGGCTCCCGGGGACGAGACACCCGAGGACGCCCCGGAGGCGGGTTCCTGGTCCGGCGCGGGCGGCGGCAGGGTTTTTCCGGGGTTGAGGATCCCGTTCGGGTCGAACTGGGCGCGGATGCGGCGCATGAGTTCCAGCGCCGCCGGGTCCACCTCGCGAGCGATGTAGTCGCGCTTTTGGAGGCCTACCCCATGCTCGCCGGACAGCGTTCCGCCGAGTTCCAGCACCAGCGCGAACACGCGGTCCAGGCACGGCTGCGCGGCGGCCGCCTGCGCCGGGTCGTCCGGATCGACGAGCAGGTTGACGTGGATATTGCCGTTTCCGGCGTGACCGAAGTTCACGATGGTGACGCCGAATTCACCGCTCAACCGCTCCAGACCGGCGATCAGGTCGGCCATCCGCGAAACCGGTACGACCACGTCCTCGTTGATCTTCTTCGGTGCGACGGTGCGTAGCGCCGGCGAGAGGGCCTTGCGTGCCCGCCACAGCTCGCGGACTTCCGCGGCGTTGCGTGCCGCGCGGATCTCCACGAGGTCCGGCCCGCCGGCGGCGCGGCATACCGCCTCCAGCGCCGGTTCCATGCACGCCTCGGGGCCGTCCACCTCGATCATCAACAGCGCCCCGGCATCGGCGGGCAGGGCGCCGCCGGCATAGTCCCGGATCATCCGGATCGCCCGCCCGTCCATGAATTCCACGGCGCACGGGATGACCGGCTGGGCCATAATCCTCGAGACGGCGCGCGCCGCCCCGTGGATGTCGCGATAGATCGCGCGCAGCGTGCGCCGGCCCTCGGCCAGCGGGGTGAGCTTCAGCGTCGCCTCGGTGATGACCGCCAGCGTGCCCTCCGAGCCGATGAGCAGGCGCGTGAGGTCATAGCCGACGACCCCCTTCGTGGTGTAGACGCCTACGCGCAGTTCCTCGCCGACGCCGGTCACGACGCGCAGGCCGAGGGTGTTCTCGCGCGGCGTGCCGTATTTCACCGCCCGCGGTCCGGCCGAGTTGCAGGCCAGATTTCCACCGACGGTGCAGTAGCCCGCGCTGGTCGGGTCCGGCGGCCAGAAGAAGCCGCGCGCCGCCGCCGCCTCCTGGACGGCTTGGTTGGTCGCGCCCGCTTCGACGACCAGCGCCCGGTTGTCCGGATCCACGCGCACGATGCGGTCCATGCGCTCCAGCGACAGGACCACGCCGCCGTACAGCGGCACGCTTGCGCCGGTGGTACCGGTCCCGCGCCCGCGCGCCACCAGCGCCACGCGATGCGCGTTGCACAGGCGCACCACGTCGCGCACCTGTTCGTGCCCGGTGGCGAGTACCACGGCATCCGGCAGGGCGTGCCGGCGGCTGTTGTCGTAGCCGTAGGACCAGCGATCGGCGGGGTCGGTGAGCACCGCGTCCGCGTCGACCAGATCCTCCAGACGCCGGAGAAATGCAGGCGAAGGCGCTTCCGGCGGGGTTCCCGGTCCCTTCGTGATCAATACCCGTGTCCCAGCAGTTTCCGGTCCACCAGGTCGCACAGGCAGTGGATGACCAGGATGTGCGTCTCCTGAACGCGGGCGGTGGAGGTCCCCGGGACGCGGATCTCCACGTCGCGCTCTTCGAGCAGGGTCGCAAGGGCGCCGCCGTCACGTCCGCTCAGGGCGATGACGCTCATATCGCGGCCGTGCGCGGCCTGCACCGCGCGCAGCAGGTTACGCGAATGGCCGCTGGTGGTGATCGCCAGGAGCACGTCGCCCGGCTGACCCAGCGCCTCGATCTGTCGGGAGAAGATCTCGTCGAAATGAGCGTCGTTCGCCACCGAGGTCAGAGTCGAGGCGTCGGTGGTGAGCGCCACGGCCGGAAGCCCCGGTCGTTCGGTCTCGTAGCGGTTGATCATCTCGGAGGCGAAGTGCTGGGTGTCCGCGGCCGAGCCGCCGTTGCCGCACGCGAGCACCTTGCGTCCGTCCAGGAGGCAGTCGGTGACGATACCGGCGGCGCGGGCGATCGCGGCGCTCGCCGAGCCCAGGGTCCGGCGCTTGACGGCAATGCTTTCTTCGAAATTCTCGCGGATGCGGGACAGCGGGTCCATGTGTCGATTCTCAGACCTCGAAGGCGTTGGGGATCCAGAGGATCCGCGGGGCCTGCGGCGGACCCGACATCGAGACGACATCGAGACGGCTCGGGCCGCGCGCGGCCTCGCGGTGGCGCTGGAGGTAGTGTAGCGCAGAGGCCGCCAGCCGCGTGCGTTTGCGCGCGTCCACGCTGTCGGCGCCGCTTCCGAAGTCGTCCCGGCGGCGATAGCGGACCTCCACGAAAACGGTCGTGGCGCCGTCGCGCATGACCAGATCGATCTCGCCCCGCGGGCAGCGGTAATTGCGGGTCAGCAGCCGCAGCCCGCGTGCTTCCAGATAATCGCATGCCAGCGCTTCGGCGCGTCGGCCGGTAGTCGTGGGTGCCTCGCCCTTCATGGCGACGTCGTTGTCGGTACCGGCGGCGTTGCGGTTGTGCTCGGTGTCGGCGCCGGTGCCGACGCGTCGGTCGGACCCGGTGCGGAGGCCGGCATGGACACCTGGTCCAGCAGCTTCGGTATGCCGTTCTCGAATTGCGCCCAGGGCAGGCCCCGGTGGATTCGTCCGGCGGCGTCCAAGGACAGGCTGCCGGTGGCGCCCTCGAAGCGCGCGAACGGACTCTTGCGTAGCGCCGGCAACTGGGGGATCAGCCGGTAGGCGTCGACCCCGAGCGCTTCGAGGCGCGACAGGTGCCGCGCCTGATCCGGCCACAGGTGCGCGAGTTCCGAACGCAGCGCCCGCTGCGCGGGACCCGGCGCCAGGATCCAGGGCATGTCGCAGAAGCGTATGCCGTCGAGGTCGCGGTTTCGGGACGGGTCCGGTGTCCCCGCGTAGACGTGGGAGGCGGCGTAGACCGGCAGCCTCGCGGCGTGGTGGAACCGGAGTTGGGGGCGAAGCAGGCGCGCCTCGCGCGGGAAGGCGGCCAGGAAGACGAAGTCCGCGTCCTTGCGCCGGCGCGGCTCGAATTGCAACTTCCGATGCAGCAGACGGCGCAACGCGCGGTAGCGCGCGCGACTCCGGTCCAGGTTGAGCAACCGGCGGATGGGGCCCGCGAAGTCGGTCCGGGTCGGGTCGTAGCGTTGTTCGGCGAGGGTCGTGCCCCCGAGTTGCTGCCAGCGCTGCTCGAAGGCCCGGGCCACCCGCTCCCCCCAGGGGCCGGTCGGCACCAGGACCAGGGCGCGGTTGCGCCCGTCCAGCCATGCGCGCTCGGCCGCTTGGCGCGCCTCCTGCTCGGGCGAGAGGCCGAACTGATACAGATTTGCGGGGACCCCCGTCGCATCGGTCCCGAGGTAATTCAGTGCGAGTACCGGCACCGGGCCGGGCGCTTGGTGGGCGAGTGCCGCGACCGCTTCCTTGCGTAGCGGACCGACGATGAACCCGGCCCCGTCGCGGATCGCCCGGCGGTAGCTCTGCACCGCATCGGCCGGTTGATCGCCGGTATCGTAGACGCGGATTTCGACCGGCGCGGACCGGCCGGTGTGCGCATAATAGGCGGCGAGAAACCCGTCGAGGACCGCTTTCGAGGCTCGGGCGTAGGGCCCGCGCAGCGGCAGCAACAGGGCGATCCGGCGCGGATAGCCGCGTGCGGCGGCGAAATATCGGAGCAGTTGCGGCACCAGCACCTGCGCGGCGGGGTGATCCGGGTACTGCCGCTCCCAGTCGGCGATCCCGCGGCCGACCGCCCGCGGGTTGCCCGGCGTGGCGCGCGCCAACTCCGCCAGCGCGAGCCAGCCGCGCAACGCACCCGGCTGCGCTGCGCTGCGCAGCCGTTCGAGTGCCGGGGTGGTCAGTCGTCCCAACGCCCGCCAGATCCGTTGCTGATTATCGCGGATCGCCTGCGGCTCCCGGAGCAGGCGCCCGAGGGCGACCCGCGCGCGTGCGCTCTCGAGCGGGTTGCCCGCCTGGAGATAGGCCGCGGCGCGCAGCCGGTACAGACGTCGCCGGATTTCGGGCGGCAGTTGCTCCGCATGCGCGATGGTGCTGTCGCTGAGGGCCTGCAGGGGCCTGCGTTCGGCGAGATCGATCTCGCCGAGCACCAGTCGGCGACGCGCGTCGAGCAGGGTCGCGCCGGGCGGCACGTGTACGGCGGCGAGCACGGTACGGGCCTTGGCCGGTTGGCCTGCGGCGCTCCAGGCGTGCGCCGCGCGCAGCAGGAAGTCTTCGCGTTGCGGTGTGGAGGCGCGCCGCGCGAGTTCCTCGTAGGCCTGTGCCGCCTGTCGGTAGTGCCCGGCCTTTTCGAGGGCGCGGGTCTGGCGCGCCGAGTTTACGCCCGGCGCCGTGCGCTGCAACCCGGCGCAGCCGCCGAGCAGGGTCAGGGTGAGGAGCCATGCGATGGCGAGGAGGGGGATCGTAGCGGCCCGCGGCCGCGGCTGAGTGGGGGGGCTTGGTTGCATGCGGGCGGTTCCGGGGCCAGGATGGAATCGGAGCGTATCGCGCTACGGCGGGCGTGGAAGAGTTGGCCTCGGCCAAGGGGAAGTCCGCTTCCGCACCGCCGCTGCGCCCTTCGCCCCGCGACGGACCCCCGCGCCAAGCGCGCCGGACACACCGATCGATCAGCGAAACACAGTATCTTGGCGGCGATGGAAGTGTCAATCGAGAAGGGTGCGCTGTATGTGACGGCCACGCCGATCGGTAATCTGGGGGATCTCAGCCCCCGGGGCCGTGCCGTGCTGGCGGGCGTCGATCGCATCGCCGCCGAAGACACGCGCCGCAGTCGGGCGCTGCTCGCGCACTTCGATGTCCACACACCGCTCGTCGCATTGCATGAGCACAACGAGTCCCGCCGGAGTCCGGGACTGGTCGAGGGGCTGCGCGCGGGTGGAACGCTGGCCCTGGTCTGCGACGCCGGTACGCCTTCGATCAGCGACCCGGGCGGCCGGCTCGTGGCGCTGGCGCATGAACAAGGCGTGCGGGTGATCCCGATCCCGGGTCCGAGTGCCGTGATCTGTGCATTGTCCGCCTGCGGTCTGTCCACCGAGCGTTTCGCCTTCGAGGGGTTCCTGCCGGCGCGTGCCGCGGCCCGTCGCGCACGGATCGAGTCGTTGCGCGAGGAGGGGCGCACGCTGATCTTCTATGAAGCGCCGCACCGCCTGGCGGTGACCCTACGCGATCTCGCGCAGGTCCTCGGAGCGGGGCGTCCCGCGACGCTGGCGCGCGAACTGACCAAGGTCTTCGAGACCATTCGTCGTGACACCCTCGGATCGTTGGCGGAATGGGTGGCGGCGGACGCGGATCAGCGCAAGGGGGAGGCGGTGATCGTGGTGGGGGGCGCCGTCGCTGACCGGGAGGCGACGGCCGGTGCGGCGCGGCGCGTTCTCACCCTGCTGCTGGAGGAACTGCCGCTCAAGCGCGCCGTGGCCCTGGCGGCGTCGATTACCGGAGAGGGTCGGAACCGGCTCTACGAACTGGCCCTTGAGCTTCGCGGCCCGCTGCGGTAGAAATCAGGGGAGCGGGGCAACCGTGCCCCGAGGGCAGGGAACGCCATGGCCATGACTTCCGGCGGTCCGGACGGACCGATCCATCCCGATTTCCTCCGCGGCTTGGCGCGTTGGCGCGCCGGCGATTACCGAGGTGCCGCGGTGTGTTTTCGCAAGGCCGAGGGCGCCGCTGATCGCCGCCATCGCCAACGCCACCGCTATGCCTCCTTCCATGGACTGGCCCTGGTCCATCTGGGGGATCCCGGCGGGCTCGCGTTGTGCCGCGGCGCGGCGGCGGCCGACGAACTGGACGTGGTGCTGCTGCGCAATCTCGCCCTGGCGGAGTTGCGCGCCGGCCACCGGCGCCGGGCGCTGGCGGCGCTGCAACGGGGGCTGGCGGTCGATCCGCATGAGCCGGAACTGTTGCGTCTGCGCCGCAGCCTCGGGACGCGGCGTCGCCCGGTGCTGGGTTTTCTTGGCCGCGATCATCTGCTGAATCGTCTGCTCGGGCGGGCCACCTATCGGCGCCGCACCGGGTGAAGTTCCGTGTGATGCCGGTGTTATACTGATAAACGGAGTCGGCCGGGCAGTCGCTGCGTCTTTCAGGCGTGGAGGAAAGTCCGGGCTCCATAGGGCAGGGTGCCAGGTAACCCCTGGGGGGCGTGAGCCCACGGAAAGTGCCACAGAGAATAGACCGCCTAAGCGCCTACGGGCGCCGGCAAGGGTGAAACGGTGCGGTAAGAGCGCACCGCGCACGGTGGCAACACCGGCGGCACGGCAAACCCCACCCGGAGCAAGACCAAATAGGGGGGCAATGGTGCGGCCCGTACCGCCCCCGGGTAGGTCGCTAGAGGTGCGCGGCGACGCGCATCCCAGAGGAATGACTGTCCTCGACAGAACCCGGCTTACAGGCCGACTCCCCCATCAATAGTGCGGCCGTAGGCCGCCACCCCTTCCCTTCTCCCTCAGGGAGAAGGTGGCCCGAAGGGCCGGATGAGGGGGGTGCCCTACGGCCGAAGGCCGTTACAACACCTATCGCTTCCCCCCAACCGCAGGCCGCCATCCTTCTCTGTTTTCCCCAAGGAGGGGCTTGGGGGGCAGGGTCGCCCCAACCCACGTCCGTTTCCCGCTCGGCTTCCCGCCGCACCCGGCTACCGCGCCGATTCCCGGCCTTGACAGCCCGACTCACCCGGCAGTATCGTCGCGGTGGGCTATCGTGGGTTTTTGTGGGTGCACGGTGGATAATTAGAATCGTCATGGGGGCTGTCGGGGGTGGCCATCTCCTTCCGAGGGGTCAACGTCGTCACGTTGGATGCCAAGGGTCGCTTGGCCGTCCCTGCGGTGCATCGTCAGAAGCTCGCCGACCACTCTGACGGGCAGGTGGTCGTCACACGCAATCGCGAGTCCTCCCTGCTCCTGTACCCGCTTCCGGAATGGGAGGATCTGGCCCGCCGCATCCTCCGGCTCCCCGAGTCCGATTACGTCAGCAGTCTGCGCGCGGTCATGGTCGCGAACGCCACCGACTGCCGGCTCGACGGGCACGGGCGGGTACTGCTCCCGGCGTTGCTGCGCGATCTGGCCGCGATCACGAAGACGGTGCGGGTGATCGGCATCGGTGGGCACTTGGAGATCTGGGACGAGGCGACCTGGGACGAGAAGCTGCGCCGCAGCCTGGGTGTGGTGAGGGAGGAGCCGCCGCCGAGCGTGGGGGAGATCCTCATCAGCTGATCGCCGATGGCGCGAGACGATATCCATCAGGCAGTGCTGGTGACGGAGGTGGTGGAAGCGCTGCGTCCGCGCCCGTGCGGGCGTTACGTGGACGCCACCTGCGGGTGGGGCGGGCACGCGGGTGCGATCCTCGAGCGGATCGGGTCGCAGGGTCGGCTGCTGGCCGTCGACCAGGACCCGCGGGCGGTCGCCGCCGCCCGTGAGCGCTGGCGTGACGATGCGCGGGTGATCGTGGCGCACGGATGTTTTTCGAGGCTGGAGGAGCTGGTGGAGACGCACGGATTCGCCGGCGGCGTGCAAGGGATCCTTCTGGACCTGGGGGTTTCCTCGCCCCAGCTCGATGACCCGCGGCGCGGATTCAGCTTCCTGCGTGACGGTCCCCTGGACATGCGCATGGATCCGGGTCGCGGCGAGAGTGCCGCCGACTGGCTGGCACGGGTATCCGAACGGGAGCTGGCGCAGGTGATCCGTCGCTACGGCGAAGAGCGCTACGCCCGCGCGGTGGCGCGGGCCGTCGTGCGCGAGCGTACCGCCGCGCCGTTGAGGCGCACCGGGCGACTGGCCGAAATCGTGGCCGCCGCGGTGCCCACGCGCGAACCGGGCAAGCACCCGGCGACGCGCACCTTCCAGGCGATCCGGATTTTCGTGAACCGCGAACTGGAGGAACTGGAGACGTGTCTTCCCCAGGCGATCGCCGCCCTGGCCCCCGAAGGGCGGCTGGCGGTGATCAGTTTTCACTCCCTGGAGGACCGTATCGTCAAGCGATTCCTTCGGGATCAGGCGCGCGGGGATCGTTTCCCGCCGGACCTGCCGGTGGCGTACGACCGGCTCAGCCCGACGCTGAGGCTGGTGGGACGGGCGCGCCGCCCCGGGGCGGCGGAGATCGGGCACAACCCGCGCTCGCGCAGTGCGGTGCTGCGGGTGGCGGAGCGGCTGTCGTGAAGGGCCCCGGCGCGGGTCCCGTCCTGCTGATCCTGGTGCTCGCCTCCGCCATGGGCGTGGTCTACGCCAAGTATGAGAGTCGCACGCTGTTCGGGCGCCTGCAGCACCTGCGCGCCGAGCGCGACGCCCTGAACGTCGAATGGGGGCGGTTGGAACTGGAGGAGGGCACGCTGGGGACTCACAGCCGGGTCGAGCGCCTGGCGCGCATCCGGCTCGGGATGCACCGGCCGGCCATCGGCTCCGTGGTGTTCGTGAGACCCTGATGGCGCCGCACGGGCACAGGCCGAATCCCGGCCCGCATCCCGCGCGACGCGCGACGGTGCTGTTATTGTGCGCGGTCGCCGGGGCGCTGCTCGTGGCGCGCGCCGTGGACCTCCAGGTCCTCGATCGGGGGTTTCTGCAGCGCCAGGGTGATCTGCGGTCCCTGCGCGTGATCCCGATCCCCGCGCACCGGGGCATGATCACCGATCGCAACGGTGCGCCCCTGGCGATCAGCACGCCGATGGACTCGGTGTGCGCCGACCCGCGGGATCTGGGCGGCGACCGCGCCGGCCTGACGCATCTGGCGCGCATGCTCGACCTGAACCCCGTATCCCTGGCGGCACGGGTGAGGGCCAATTCGACCCGGCAATTCATGTACATCGATCGGCAGATCCCGCCCGAGGCGGGACGGCGCGCGGCGGCGCTGGATCTCCCCGGGGTGTTCCTCCGACGGGAATACAAGAGTTATTACCCCACCGGCCCGGTCGCCGCCCAGGTGGTCGGCTTCACCAACATCGACAATGTCGGGCAGGAAGGTTTGGAGCTGGCATATAATAAATGGTTGCGCGGGGTTCCGGGGAGCGAGCGGGTACTCGAAGACCGGCTCGGTCATATCGTGCAGGACGTCGAACTTCTGCGCGCCCCGCGTCCCGGCAAGGACTTGGCCCTCAGTCTCGATCGGCGGATCCAATACCTCGCCTACCGGGAACTCAAGGCGACGGTGCAGCATCGGCACGCCCTCGCCGGTTCCCTGGTGATGCTCGATGTGCGCACCGGCGAGGTGCTGGCGATGGTGAACCAGCCCTCCTACAACCCCAACAACCGGACTCAGCTCCAGCCCGGTCGCTATCGCAACCGGGCCGTAACCGACGTCTTCGAGCCGGGTTCCGCCATCAAGCCGTTTACGATCGCCGCGGCGCTGCTGTCGGGGCGCTATCGCCCGGACACCGTCATCGATACGAGCCCCGGTTGGTGGGTGGTCGGCGGCGACACCATCCAGGACGTGAGTGACTTCGGCACGATCGACGTGAGTACGGTGATCGAAAAGTCGAGCAACGTCGGGGCGAGCAAGATCGCCCTGACGCTATCGCCGCGCGCCATGTGGACGGTGTTTCGCAAGTTCGGCTTCGGCGTCGGTACCGGGAGTGGTTTCCCGGGCGAGTCGCCGGGCTGGCTGCCTTTCTATACGAGTTGGAACCGCGTGGATCAGGCGCACCTGGCCTTCGGCTACGGGAGTTCGGTCACCGCCCTGCAACTCGCGCAGGCCTATGCCGCCCTCGCCGACGACGGCGTGATGCATCCCGTCCGCTTTATCAAGGTCACGCAACCCGTCTCGGGCACCCGGATCCTGCCCGCGCGCATTGCCCGCGAGGTGCGGGCGATGCTGGAGCGGGTGGTCAGTCCCGAGGGCACCGGCTACCGCGCGCGTGTGCCCGGCTATCGGGTGGCCGGCAAGACCGGCACCGTGCACCGCGCGGTGCCGGGGGGCTACTCCCCGAATCACTACGACGCGATCTTCGCCGGCATGGCGCCGGCCGGCGACCCGCGCCTGGCGATGGTCGTGGTGATCGACGATCCGCAGGGTGAATACTACGGCGGCCAAGTGGCCGCACCGTTGTTCGCCAAGGTCATGGCCGGTGCGTTGCGTTTCCTGGACATCGCGCCGGATGCGATCCCGCCCCGCCGGTTCGTGTGGGGGGGGAAGCGGGCATGATGCCGGCACGCCTCCATGCCGTGTGCCCGCGCCTTCGCGACCTGCTGGCCGGTGCGGTCGCCGTCGGCGAGCGGGACGACCGCGAGATCCGCGGCCTGACCCTGGACAGTCGCGCGGTGCGCCCGGGTGAGCTGTTCCTCGCCTGCGCCGGACGGCGCACCCACGGGCTCGCGCACCTCCGGGAGGCGCTCGCCGCGGGCGCCGCCGCCGTGGCCTACGAGGTGCGCGACGCCCGTGAGGCGCGCGTGTTGCGTGAGCGCTACGCCGTGGCCGGTATCGGGCGTACGCCGCTGATCGCGGTGCCGGGCCTGTCGCGTCAGGCGGGTCCGATCGCCGGGCGTTTCTACGGGCAGCCGTCGCGGGATCTCACGGTGATCGGGATCACGGGGACCAACGGCAAGACCTCGTGCAGCCACTACCTGGCTCAGTCCCTGGATGCACCGGGGCGCCGCTGCGGCGTGATCGGCACCCTCGGCGCGGGGTTGTTCGAGGACCTGTCCCCCGCGGGTCACACGACGCCGGACGCGGTGAACGTGCAGCGCCTGCTGGCCGAGTTGCGCGCGCGCGGCGCGCGGGCCGTGTCCATGGAAGTCTCCTCCCACGGCCTGCACCAGGGGCGGGTCGACGGTGTGCACTTCGATACCGCGCTGTTCACCAACCTCACGCGCGACCACCTCGACTATCACGGCGACATGCGCGCCTATGGAAAGGCCAAGGCGGCGCTGTTCGAGAGCGTCGGTCTGCGCCGGGCGGTGGTGAACGCGGGCGACCCGTTCGGCCGCCGGATCCTGGATTCCCTGTCTCCGGAGGTGCGTGCCGTCGGTTTCCGTCTCGAGGACGGGGCGCGCGAGACGGTGCCCACGACGGGCATACCCATGGTTCTGGGCGCAGACGTGCAGGTGGGCCGCAACGGGTGCGCCTTGCGGGTGGATACGCCGTGGGGATCGGGACGGATCGAGACCGGCCTGCAGGGCCGATTCAACGCCGAGAACCTGCTGGCGGTGCTCGCCGTGCTGCTGTCCCTGGAGGTCCCGTTCACCGCGGCCCTCGATCGGCTCTCGGTGCTGCGTGCGGTCCCGGGGCGGATGGAGGTGTTCGGCGGAGGGCCGGACGAGCCGCTCGTGGTGGTCGATTACGCGCACACGCCCGACGCGCTGGAGCAGATCCTGGGGGCGTTGCGCGCGCAGTGCGCGGGCGAACTCTGGTGCGTGTTCGGTTGCGGCGGCGAGCGCGATCCCGGCAAGCGTCCGCTGATGGGGGCGGTGGCCGAGCGCCTGGCGGACCGCATCGTGCTCACCGATGACAACCCGCGCGGCGAGTCCGCCACGGATATCGTGATGCACATCCAGAAGGGGATGCGCGATCCCGACCGGGCCTACGTGCGCCGCGAACGCGGCGAGGCGATCGCACTGGCGGTGCGCTTCGCGCGGCCCGCCGACGTGGTGCTGGTGGCGGGCAAGGGGCACGAGCAGGTGCAGGTGTCGGGCGGGCGAGCGACACCCTTCAGCGACCGCGAAGAGGTCGCGCGGGACTTGGCGGAGCGGCACTCGTGAACGGCATGCGCCTGAGCGAGACCGCGCGCCTGCTCAAGGCGCGCCATGTCGGCGGCGACGCCGTGTTCCGCAGTGTCGGCACCGACAGTCGCGCGTTGGAGGTCGGGGCGCTGTTCGTGGCGCTGCGCGGGCCGCACTTCGACGGCCACGACTACGTGGTCGAGGCCGGAGGTCGGGGCGCGGTCGGCGCCATGGTGGCGCGCGCCCTCGACGTCGAACTCCCGCAACTGGTGGTGCGTGACCCGCGCGCCGCGCTCGGGACCCTGGCGGCCCATCACCGCGGGCGCCTGCGGATTCCCGTCATCGCGGTGACCGGGAGCAACGGCAAGACCACGGTCAAGGAGATGCTCGGGTCGATCCTGCGCTCCCTGGGCGAGGTGCTGATCACCCGCGGCAACCGGAACAACGACCTCGGGGTCCCCCTGACGCTGTTGCAGATCGACGACCGCCACGCGGGGGCGGTGATCGAGATGGGCGCCAATCACCCGGGCGAGATCGCCGTGCTGAGCCGCATGGCGGCGCCGACGGTGGCGCTCATCACCAATGCCGGATCGGCGCACCTGGAGGGCTTCGGCGCCCTGGAGGGCGTGGCGCGCGCGAAGGGCGAGATCTTCGAGGGTCTCGCGGCGCAGGGCACGGCGGTGATCAACGCCGACGACCCGCACGCCGCGCTGTGGCGACGCTTGGCGGGCGCCGGGCGTAACGTGCTGACCTTCGGCGTGGATCGCGCCGCGGACGTGCGCGTCGGCGACTTGACCGTGCTCTCCGACGCCTCCTCCCGCTTTACGCTCGAGACGCCGCAGGGCCCCGTCCCCGTGACGCTGCCGCTCCCGGGCCGCCATAACGTGCTCAACGCGGTCGCCGCCGCCGCCGCCGCGCTCGCCGCGGGCGCGGACCTGGATTCGATCCGCACCGGTCTGGCCGCGGCGCACGGCGCGCCGGGACGCCTGCAGGTGCGGGCGGCGCGCGCCGGGGCGCGGATCCTCGACGATACCTACAACGCCAACCCGGCATCGCTGGCGGCGGCGCTCGATACCCTGGCCGTCCTGCCGGGCGCCCACTGGCTGGTGCTGGGCGATATGGCCGAACTCGGCCCCGAGGCCGCGGCCCTGCACGCGGAGGTCGGGCGGCGTGCGCGCGCGAGCGGCGTCGAGCGGCTCTATGCGACGGGGACGTTGAGCCGCGGCGCGGCGCGGGCGTTCGGCGCCGGCGCACGGCATTTTTCCGACACGGTCTCATTGGCGCAGGCGCTCGAGGCGGCGCTGCGCCCGGGTGTCATCGTGCTGGTGAAGGGGTCGCGTTCCATGGCCATGGAACGGGTGGTCGGCGCCCTGATCGCGGAGGAGGTCGCATGAACCGGTGCGCACGCGGGACGAGGGCGTTCGGGCGTGCCGGGTGCGGTGTGCGCGTGTCGCGAATCTCCGGGCGGGCTTGAACCATGCTCTATGCCCTCGCCGAATATCTGACCCGTTTCTACAGCGGCTTCAACGTATTCCGCTACCTGACCCTGCGCGCGATCCTGGGCGTGCTGACCGCGCTCACGATCTCGTTCGTGATCGGGCCCTATATCATCCGGCGCCTGAGTTCCCATCAGATCGGCCAGAGCGTGCGCGCCGACGGTCCCCCGACCCACCTCGCCAAGGCCGGCACTCCGACCATGGGCGGCTTGCTGATCCTGGCGTCGATCGCCGCCAGCACGTTGCTGTGGGCGGACCTGCACAATCGCTACGTGTGGCTGGTACTGCTCGTGACGATGCTGTTCGGCGTCATCGGCTGGGTCGACGACTATCGCAAGCTGGTACTGCGCGATTCGCGGGGGCTCTCGGCCCGCAGCAAGTTCTTCTGGCAGTCGGTGGTCGGTCTGGGCACCGCCGCGTTCCTCTATTTCACGGCGGTAACGCCCGCGGAGACCGAGTTGGTCGTGCCGTTCTTCAAGCACGTCTACGTGCCGCTCGGCTGGCTGTACATCCCGGTCGTGTACCTGGTGATCGTGGGTTCGAGCAATGCGGTGAACCTGACCGACGGCCTCGACGGCCTGGCGATCCTGCCCGCGGTCCTGGTCGCCGGGGCGCTGGGCATCTTTGCGTATGCGACCGGGCACGTGAAGTTCTCGGGTTACCTCGGCATTCCCTACATCGCCGGGGTCGGCGAGCTGATCGTGGTGTGCGGCTCGCTCGTGGGCGCCGGCCTCGGCTTCCTGTGGTTCAACGCCTACCCGGCGCAGGTGTTCATGGGCGATATCGGCGCCCTCGCGCTCGGCGCGGCGTTGGGGTTGCTGGCGGTGATCGTGCGCGAGGAACTGGTACTGCTGATCATGGGCGGGGTGTTCGTGATGGAGACCGTTTCGGTGATCCTGCAGGTGGTCTCCTACAAGCTCACCGGGCGGAGGATCTTCCGAATGGCCCCGTTGCACCACCACTTCGAGTTGAAGGGGTGGCCGGAGCCGCGCGTCATCGTGCGCTTTTGGATCGTCACGGTGATCCTGGTCCTGATCGGATTGGCGACGCTCAAGATCCGATGACCGGGGAGCGGACAGGACTGGACGGACGGGGCCGGGCGCCGGCCCGCCTGTCGCATGGGATTGAATAACGCTATGGCGGTCAGTCGCGCACACATGGCCACGCTCGTACAGCCGCATCGGGTACTCATCGTCGGTCTCGGCGCGACCGGGCTGTCGTGCGCGCGATTTCTGTCGGCCCACGGTGTGGAGATCGCCGTGACCGACACACGGCCCCATCCGCCGGGTCTGGAGGCACTGCGCGAGACCCTTCCCGACGTGGCGGTGTTCCTGGACGGACTCGATGAGCAGGCGTTGCGCAGTGCCGAGGAGGTGGTGTTGAGCCCGGGTGTCGCGCGGCGCACACCGCAGATCGCGGCGGCGCTCGCCCGCGGCACGCCGGTGGTGGGCGACGTGGAGGTCTTCGCGCGCTATGCGCGCGCGCCGGTCGTCGCGGTGACCGGCTCCAACGGCAAGAGCACGGTCACCACGCTCATCGCCGGGATGGCGCGCGCCGCCGGGCGCGAGGTGCGCGCGGGCGGCAACCTCGGCACGCCGGCGCTGGACCTGCTCGGCGACGGCGAGCCGGACCTCTACGTGCTGGAACTCTCCAGTTTCCAGCTCGAGTGCACCGAATCGCTCGCCCCCGAGGTCGCGGTGGTGTTGAATCTGAGTGCGGACCACATGGACCGCTACCGGGACCTCGATGAGTACGCGGCCGCCAAGGCGCGCATCCTGCGCCGCGCGAAGGTGCAGGTGATCAACGCCGACGACCCGGTGGTCGCGGCGATGGCCGATCCGGCGCGTCGCGTGATCCGGTTCACGTCGGCGGTGCCGCGGGCGGACGAATTCGGGCTGCGGAAATACGCCGGCGAGGACTGGCTCGCGCACGGCGCCGAGCCGCTGGTGCGCGCGGCCGCGCTGCGCCTGCCCGGGCGTCACAACCGGGCCAACGCCCTCGCCGCCCTGGCGGCGGGCACGGCCCTGGGCCTGGCCCCGGAGGCGATGGGTGAGGCCCTGGGCCGGTTCGCCGGGTTGGCGCACCGTACGCAGTGGGTGGGCGAGCGCGACGGGGTGGTCTGGTACAACGATTCCAAGGGCACCAACGTGGGCGCCACCACGGCGGCGCTCGAGGGTTTCGATGCGCCGGTGGTGCTGATCGCCGGCGGCGACGGCAAGGGGGCGGACTTCTCCGAGCTGCGCGCGCCGGTGGCGGCCCGCGCCCGCACGGTGGTGTTGTTCGGGCGCGATGCGCCGTTGATCGCGCGCGCGCTGGAAGGGACCGTGCCCCTGCATGCGGCGGGCGATCTCGATGAAGTGGTACGCACCGCCGGCGCGCTCGCCCGTCCCGGCGACGTGGTGCTGTTCTCGCCCGCGTGCGCGAGCTTCGACCGGTTCCGCAACTACGAGGAGCGCGGTGCGCGCTTCATGGAGGCGGTGCGCAGATGGCTGCAGTGAGCGCATTGGGGGCGACGGCACGGACCGCGGCGCCGGGACGGGCGAGCGCATCGGCGGTGGACCTGGACCTCCCGCTGCTGATCGTGGTGATCGCCATTGCGTCCCTGGGGCTGGTGATGGTGGCCTCGACCTCTCTGGGCCTCGCCGAACGCCAGTTCGGCGACCCGTTCCATTTCGTGATCCGGCAGGGAATCTTCCTGGTGCTGGGCGCCGGCGCAATGAGCATCGTGCTGCGTGTGCCGCTGGCGCTCTGGGAGCGGCTCGCGCGTCCCCTGTTCTTCGCCACCCTGGTGCTGCTTGCGGCGGTGCTGGTGCCCGGCGTCGGCTGGCAGGTGAACGGCAGCGTGCGCTGGATCCCGCTGGGGCCCATGCACCTGCAGGTCTCGGAGCTGGCCAAGTTCGCCGCCGTGGTGTACCTCGCGGACTACGTGGTACGGCACGCGGAGGCGGTGCGCACCACCGCGCGCGGTTTCCTCACCCCCATGGCCCTGTTGTGCGTGGCCGGGTTGTTCCTGTTGCTGGAACCGGATTTCGGCTCCACCGGCGTGTTGATGGCCACGGCGCTCGGTTTGCTGTTTCTGGCCGGCGTGCGGTTGTGGCAGTTCGGCCTGCTGTTTCTGACGGTATCGACCGGACTCGGGTTGCTGGCGGTCCTCAGCCCGTACCGTCTCGCACGGTTGACCTCATTCCTCAACCCCTGGGCGGATCCGTTCAGTTCCGGCTTCCAGCTCACCCAGGCGCTGATCGCGATCGGTCGTGGGGGATGGCTCGGCGTGGGGCTCGGCAACAGCGTCCAGAAACTGTTCTACCTGCCCGAGGCCCACACCGATTTCCTGTTCTCGATCCTCGCCGAAGAACTGGGCCTGCTCGGCGTCGTGGTGGTGGTGGCGATGTTCGGTTTCGTGGTATGGCGGGCGTTTCGCATCGGCCGGCGGGCCGAACGCACCGGGCAGGCGTTCGGTGCCTACCTCGCCTACGGCATCGGCCTGTGGGTCGGGTTGCAGGCGTATCTCAACATCGGGGTGAATCTGGGGGTGCTGCCGACCAAAGGCCTGACCCTGCCGCTGATGAGCTACGGCGGCAGCAGCCTGCTCATGAACTGCGTCGCGATCGGACTTCTGCTCCGGATCGATCGCGAGACACGCCGGATCGGGGTCGGGGCGCGCCGCGTGGCCGCCGCCGTCGCCGCGCGCGGTCGGGGGGGGCGCCGATGAACGCCGTGCGCCCGGTGCTGATCATGGCCGGCGGGACCGGCGGGCACGTCTTCCCGGCACTGGCGGTGGCGGAGGTGTTGCGCGCCGACGGGATCCCGGTGCTGTGGATGGGGACCCGCCGCGGGCTGGAGGCCCGGGTGGTGCCGAAGGCGGGAATCCCGATGATCCGGATTCGTGTCGGCGGGCTGCGCGGGAAGCGCGTGACGGTGCGGCTGACGGCCCCGTTCATGTTGGGACTGGCGCTGCTTCAGGCCCTGCTCGTCATGGTGCGCCGCCGGCCCTGCGCGGTGCTCGGGATGGGCGGCTACAGCGCGGGACCGGGCGGTGTGGCCGCGTGGTTGCTGCGGCGCCCGCTGTTGATCCACGAACAGAACGCCGTGCCCGGGTTGACCAACCGCTGGCTGGCGCGGCTCGCCGGCCGGGTCATGGAGTCGTTCCCGGGCACCTTCCCGGCGCGCGTGGGTGCGGTGGCCACCGGCAATCCGGTGCGCGCGGCGATCGTCGCGTTGCCGCCGCCCGAGGAGCGATTCACCGGGCGCGCCGGTCCGCTGCGGCTCCTGGTGTTGGGCGGGAGCCTGGGCGCGCGGGCCTTCAACGAGGTCGTGCCCCGCGCACTCGGGCGGCTGTCGCCTCGGCGCCGCCCGCACGTGTGGCATCAGGCCGGGCGGCGCACCTTCGGTGTGGCACGCGCCCGCTATGAAGCGGCGCGGATCGCAGACGCACGGGTGGAGCCGTTCATCGACGACATGGCCCGGGCCTACGGTTGGGCGGATCTGGTGCTGTGCCGCGCGGGCGCGATGACGGTCTCGGAGCTGGCGGTGGCGGGGGTGGCGGCGATCCTGGTCCCGTACCCCCACGCGGTGGACGATCATCAGACGCGCAATGCGCAGTATCTGGTGGAGCGGCGGGCGGCGCTGCTGATCACGCCGGCGGACTTCGGCGAGGCGCGACTGATCGAGTGCCTCGAGGCGCTGCACGGCGAGCGCACGCGCCTGCTGGAGATGGCGCGCGCGGCGCGCGCCGCGGGTCGACCGCGCGCGGCGCGCGTGGTCGCGGACCTGTGCCGCCGGGCGGCGGGGCTGTGAGCGGCGTGCGGAGCGGGGCGGATCACGGGTCATGACGAGCGAGGAACGACGGGCGTCACGGATGGGTATCGAGAGCGAAACCGGCATGGGTCGTATCCGCCGCATCCACTTGGTGGGGATCGGCGGCGCCGGTATGGGCGGGATCGCCGAGGTGCTCATCAACCTCGGCTATCGGATCACCGGTTCCGATCTGCGGGAGAACGCGGTCACGCAGCGCCTGCGCGCGCTCGGCGCCGGCGTGGTCATCGGCCACGACGCGGCGCACATCGAGGATTGCGACGCGGTGGTGGTGTCCACTGCGGTCGGGCCGCAGAACCCGGAGGTCGCGGCCGCGCGGGCGCGCCGTGTTCCGGTGGTCCCGCGCGCCGAGATGCTCGCCGAACTGATGCGTTTCCGTTACGGGATCGCGGTCGCCGGGACTCACGGCAAGACCACCACGACCAGTCTGATTGCAACCCTGCTGGCCGAGGCGGGGCGCGACCCGACCTTCGTCATCGGCGGGCGCCTGAACAGCGCCGGCACCAACGCGCGCCTCGGCGGCGGGCGCTACCTGGTCGCGGAGGCCGACGAGAGCGACGCCTCGTTCCTGTATCTGCAGCCGATGATGGCCGTGGTCACCAACATCGACGCCGATCATCTGGGCGCCTACGGCGGCGATTTCCAGGCACTGCGTCGCAGCTTCCTGGAATTCCTGCACCACCTGCCGTTCTACGGTCTTGCGGTGCTGTGTCTCGACGACCCGGTGGTCCGCGATCTGCTGCCGGAGATCGGGCGTCCGGTCCTGACCTACGGGTTCAGTGACGACGCCGGCGTGCGCGCCGTGGGCTTTCGCCAGGAAGGGATGCGTACCCATTTCGCGGTGCGTCGCAACGGGGTGCGCGAATGGCTCGAGGTGACGCTGAATCTCCCGGGACGGCACAACGTGCAGAACGCCCTCGCCGCCGTCGCCGTGGCCCACGAGTTGGGCGTCGACGACGGGCCCCTGTTGCGCGGGCTCCAGGGGTTCCAGGGGATCGGCCGTCGGTTCCAGGTCTATGGGGAACTCGACGGCCCGCGCGGTCGGGTGTTGTTCATCGACGACTACGGCCATCACCCCCGGGAGATCGCCGCTACGGTGCGCGCGATCCGGGACGGCTGGCCGGAGCGCCGCCTGGTGGTCGCCTTTCAGCCGCACCGCTACACCCGGACCCGCGACCTGTTCGAGGATTTCGCCCGGGTGCTCTCCGAGGTCGACGTGCTGCTGCTCGGCGAGGTCTACGCGGCGGGCGAGGCACCGATCGCCGGCGCCGACGGGCGCACCCTGTGCCGGGCGATCCGTGCGCGCGGCCGGGTCGACCCGGTGTTCGTGGAGCCCCTGGAGGAGCTGCCCGCGGTTCTGGAGGGAGTGCTGGAGGACGGCGACGTGCTGCTTACCCTCGGGGCCGGCGACATCGGTGCGCTGGCGGCGCGCCTGCCGGCGCGCATCGGGCGCGGCGGCGCCATGGGCATGGGAGGCGAGGCATGATGGCGGCGCCGGCGAGCCCCGGTCTGCGCGGCACGCTGCGCCGCGACGAGCCCATGGCGAGGCATACCTCGTGGCGCGCCGGCGGCGCGGCGCGGTGTTTCTACGAACCGGCCGACATCGCCGATCTCTCGACCTTTCTGCGCCGGCTCCCGCCCGACGAACCGGTATTCTGGATCGGACTCGGCAGCAACCTGCTGGTGCGCGACGGCGGGCTCCCCGGTACGGTGATCGCCACCGCCGCGAGGCTCAAGCGCCTCGATCGCGACGGGCCCGAACGGGTGCGCGCCGAGGCGGGCGTGCCCTGCGCCGTATTTGCGCGCTTCTGCGCGCGCCACGGGTTGCTCGGGGCCGAGTTCCTGGCGGGGATCCCCGGCACCATGGGCGGGGCGCTGGCGATGAACGCGGGGGCCTTCGGCGGCGAGACCTGGGAGTGGGTCGCGGCGGTGGAGACCGTGGACCGCCACGGCGAGGTGCGGGTGCGCAGCCCACGGGATTTTCGGGTCGGCTACCGGAGCGTGGCGGGACCGCCGGGGGAGTGGTTCCTGGCCGCGCACCTGCGGCTCGCGCCCGGCGAGGCGCGTGCGGGCGGTACACGGATCCGGGAGTTGCTCGCCCGTCGCGGGGCCGCCCAACCCACCGGGCAGGCGAGTTGCGGATCGGTGTTCCGCAATCCGCCCGGAGATCACGCGGCGCGGCTCATCGAGGCCGCCGGCCTCAAGGGGGCCCGCATCGGCGGGGCCTGCGTCTCGGTCGAGCACGCCAACTTCATCGTCAACACCGGGGGTGCCGGCGCCGCCGATATCGAGGCCCTGATCCGCCACGTGGCGGACACCGTGGCGCGTACCCAGGGTGTGTCCCTCGAGCTGGAGGTGCGGGTGGTCGGCGACCGGGCACCGGTCCCGAGGCCGGCGGCGACGGAGGTGCGGCGATGAACGTCGGGGTCTCCGATCGGTCCCGGCCGGGCGTCGACGGCGGCAAGGTCGCGGTGCTGATGGGCGGGCGCTCGGCCGAGCGGGAGATCTCGCTGCGCACCGGGGCCGCGGTGCTGGCCGCCCTGCAGCGCCGCGGCGTGGACGCGCACGCCGTCGATCCGGCGGAATACGCCGTGGCGCGGTTGCCGGAGGACGGGTTCCGGCGTGCGTTCATCGCCCTGCACGGGCGCGGCGGCGAGGACGGGGTGATCCAGGGGGCGCTGGAGACCCTGGGACTGGCCTACACCGGGAGCGGTGTGCTGGGTTCGGCCCTGGCACTGGACAAGGTGCGCGGCAAGCAGGTCTGGATCGGCGCGGGCATCCCGACGCCGGCCTTCGAGGTGCTCGGCGCGGAGTCCGATTTCGCGGCGATCGCGCGTCGCCTGGGACTGCCGCTCATCGTGAAGCCGGCCCTGGAAGGTTCGAGCCTCGGCATGACGAAGGTGGAACGCGCCGGGGACTTGGAGGCGGCCTATGCGGAGGCCGCGCGCTTCGACCGTTGCGTGCTGGCCGAGCGCTGGATCCGCGGACCCGAATACACCGCGGCGATCCTCGGCGGGCGGGTGCTGCCCCTGATCCGCGTGGAGACCCCGCGCGCCTTCTACGATTACGAGGCCAAGTATCGGGCCGACTCCACCCGGTATCACTGCCCGTGCGCTCTGACGGGCGGGCGGGAGGAGGCGCTCGCGCGCCGGGCGTGGGAGGCCTTTCAGGCCTTGGGGGCATCCGGGTGGGGTCGTGTGGATTTTCTGATCGACGAGGAAGGGGCGCCGGCGTTCATCGAGGTGAACACGGTCCCCGGCATGACCGATCACAGCTTGGTGCCGATGGCGGCGCGTGCCGCCGGCATCGATTTCGATGAACTGGTGCTCGATGTGCTCGCCACCAGTTTCGCCGGCGCGGGGAGGGCCCCATGGCCGGCGTGATCACGCTCCCTCTGGGCGGTGCGCGGCGGCGCCGTGCTGCGGGGGCGTCCGCCGCCGCGCGGCGCGGACTGCGGGTGGGCGTGGTGTGCACGGTGCTGGCGCTGGCGGCCTGGGCGGGCCTGCGCGGCTGGGACGCGCTGCGCGACCCGCGCCTGTTCCCGGTGCGCCAAGTGCGGATCGGCGGCACCTTCCACCACCTGGGCCCGTCGCGGCTCAAGGCGGCGTTGGCCGGCGTGACCTCCGGGAGTTTCTTCACCGTGAATATCCAGGCCGTGCGTGCGGCGGCGGACGCCCTGCCGTGGGTGCGCAGCGCCACCGTGCGGCGCGTGTGGCCGGCGACGCTGGTGGTGCGCGTGCTCGAGCGCGTCCCGTTCGCCCGATGGGGGACCGACGGCCTGATGAGTGCCGACGGCACCGTGTTCCATCCCCGGGCGATCGGTGATCTGTCGGGGCTGCCCGAGCTGCACGGTCCCGCGGGGACCGGGGCCCTCGTGCTGCGCCGCTACCGCGAGTACGCCCCGCTGCTCACCGCGGTCGGCCTCAGGCTGAGGCGGCTGAACCTGGACGCGCGGCGGTCCTGGCGGATGGAACTCGCCGGAGGCCTGCGCATCCGACTCGGGCGGGGGCATCCCACGCAGCGGCTGAAGCGTTTTCTGAGTGTCTATCCAATGGCGTTCGCCGGGCGTGTCCATGACATCCAAACGGTGGATCTGCGTTACACGAACGGCTTCGCGGTGCGATGGAAGTCGTCCGCGAGGGCGTTTGCCGGGACCGGGAGAGGCTGACGAAGCATGGTGAAAAAACCTGAGAAGAACCTGATTGTCGGTCTCGATATCGGCACCTCCAAGGTGGTCGCCATCGTCGGCGAGATCCCGCCGGACGGGAGCATCGAGATCATCGGCATCGGGTCCAATCCCTCACGCGGCCTGAAGAAGGGCGTGGTGGTCAACATCGAATCGACGGTCCACTCCATCCAGCGGGCGGTGGAGGAGGCCGAGTTGATGGCCGGCTGCCAGATCCACTCGGTGTACGCGGGGATCGCGGGCAGCCACATCCGCAGCCTGAACTCGCACGGCATCGTGGCGATCCGCGACCGGGAGGTCGGCACGAGCGATATGGAACGCGTGATCGACGCGGCCCGCGCCGTGGCGATCCCGGCCGATCAGCGCATTCTGCACATCCTGCCCCAGGAGTTCATCATCGACGGGCAGGAGGGAATCCACGATCCGGTCGGGATGTCGGGTGTGCGCCTGGAGGCCAAGGTCCACATGGTCACCGGCGCGGTCAGCGCGGCGCAGAACATCATCAAGTGCGTGCGCCGTTGCGGGCTGGAGGTCGACGACGTGATCCTCGAGCAACTGGCCTCCAGCCAGGCGGTGCTCACCGAGGACGAGAAGGAACTCGGGGTGTGCCTGGTGGACATCGGCGGCGGTACGACCGACATCGCGGTGTTTACCGAGGGCTCGATCCGCCACACCGCCGTGATCCCGATCGCGGGCGACCAGGTGACCAACGATATCGCGGTGGCGTTGCGCACCCCCACGCAGCACGCCGAGGACATCAAGATCAAATACGCCTGCGCGCTGACCCAGTTGGCGGGCGCCGAGGAGAGCATCGAGGTCCCCAGCGTCGGCGAGCGCCCGGCGCGCCGGCTCGCGCGCCAGACGCTCGCCGAGGTCGTGGAACCGCGCTACGAGGAGTTGTTCACGCTCATCCAGGCGGAACTGCGTCGCAGCGGTTTCGAGGAACTGATCGCGGCGGGCTATGTGCTCACCGGCGGCAGTTCGCGGATGGAGGGTGCGGTGGAACTGGCCGAGGAGGTCTTCCACATGCCGGTGCGCCTCGGTACGCCGCAGTACGTGGCCGGACTGGTCGATGTGGTACGCAACCCGATCTATGCGACCGGCGTCGGGTTGCTGCTGTTCGGTCGGCAGAATCGCGGCTCGCGGGGCGAGGCGCCGGGCGTCGGGCGCGGCCTGCGCGGGGTCTGGGAACGTATGAAGAGCTGGTTTCAGGGGAATTTCTGAGATGGGAGCGGACTGCGGAGATTGCGGTGCGCGATAGGGATCTACAGCGGAAGTGGTGTGCGAACGGGACGAGGTTCCGCCGCGGGCGGGCTTCGGGACCACTATAGGAGATCGGACATGTTTGAACTGATGGATGCATACAGCCAGAACGCGGTCATCAAAGTCATGGGTGTCGGCGGCGGCGGCGGAAACGCCGTTCAACACATGCTCACGCAGAGCATCGAGGGAGTGGACTTCATCTGCGCCAACACGGATGCGCAGGCGCTCAAGAACACCAAGGCCCGCACGGTCCTGCAATTGGGCAGCAACATCACCAAGGGGCTGGGGGCGGGCGCCAACCCCGAGGTGGGCCGTCACGCGGCGATGGAGGACCGTGACCGGATCACCGAGGTCATCCAGGGGGCCGACATGCTCTTCATCACCGCGGGCATGGGCGGCGGCACCGGCACCGGCGCCGCGCCGATCGTCGCGCAGGTGGCCAAGGAACTCGGGATCCTCACGGTGGCGGTGGTGACCAAGCCGTTCCCCTTCGAGGGCGGAAAGCGGATGCAGGTCGCCGCCAGCGGCATCAAGGAGCTGTCCCAGTACGTGGATTCGCTGATCACCATTCCCAACGAGAAGTTGCTGAGCGTGCTCGGCAAGAACATCAGTCTCCTGGACGCCTTCAAGGTCGCGAACGACGTGCTCCTCGGTGCGGTACAGGGCATTGCCGAACTCATCACGCGTCCGGGGCTGATCAACGTGGACTTCGCCGACGTGCGCACCGTGATGTCCGAGATGGGCATGGCCATGATGGGCACCGGGCGCGCGAGCGGCAAGGAGCGCGCCCGCGACGCGGCGGAGGCGGCGATCGCCAGTCCGCTGCTGGAGGACGTGAACCTCGCCGGCGCGCGCGGGATCCTGGTCAATCTGACCGCCGGCCCCGACATGGCCATCGGCGAGTTCGAGGAGGTGGGCAACACCGTCAAGGAGTTCGCCTCGGAGAACGCCACGGTCGTGGTGGGGACGGTGATCGACCCGGAGATGAGCGACGAGCTGAGGGTGACCGTGGTCGCCACCGGTCTGGGCGTCCGCGAGCGCACCGCCGCATCGCCCGTGGAATCCGCAGTGGAACCGCCGGTCAAGTTGGTGCAGCGCAACAAGAACGGGGAGATCGACTACGGTCGGCTCGATCGTCCCACGGTGATGCGCAAGCAGGCCGCGCACGGGGGCCAGGCACTGCCCAGCGAATCGGATCTGGACTACCTGGACATCCCCGCGTTCCTGCGTCGCCAGGCCGACTGAAGGCCTGCGGGTGTCGCGGCGTCCGCCCCGGTCCGCCTGAGCGGGTTTTCTGCTTGGTTGTGCGGGCCGGAGGCCGCCGGAGGGTCGGATGGGAATCCGGTGCCGTGAACCGGTTCACTTTATGGGCCGGGGGGGCTGTGCTAGCATCCGAACGCTTTTACACCGTACCGGGCACCGGGGATTTCCACCGCACATGATCCGACAACGCACGTTGAAGAATCCGATCCGGGCCACCGGTGTGGGGTTGCACACCGGTGAGAAGATCTACCTCACGTTGCGGCCCGCGCCGCTCGACACGGGGATCGTCTTCCAGCGGGTGGATCTCCCGGAGCCGGTGGCGATCCGGGCCCGGCCCGAGAACGTCGGCGAGACCCGATTGTCCACCACGCTGGTGCGGGGCGATGTGCGCATCTGTACCGTCGAGCACCTGCTTTCGGCGTTCGCCGGCCTGGGGATCGACAACGCCGTGGTGGACGTCAGTGCGGCGGAGGTTCCGATCATGGACGGCAGCGCCGGTCCGTTCGTGTTCCTGATCCAGTCGGCCGGGATCGAGGAGCAGGACGCCCCCAAGCGGTTCGTGAGGATTCGCCGCCGCATCGAGGTCGAGGACGGCGACAAATGGGCGCGATTCGAGCCCTTCGACGGCTTCAAGGTCTCCTTCAATATCGAATTCGACCATCCGGTGTTCAAGGACCACACCCAACAGGCGGTGATGGACTTCTCCACCACCTCGTTCGTGAAAGAAGTGAGCCGTGCGCGCACCTTCGGGTTCCTGCGCGACCTCGAACTGCTTCGCGAGCGGCGCCTGGTCCTCGGCGGGCGACTGGACAACGCGGTGGTGGTGGACGACTACCGGATCCTGAACGAGGACGGCCTGCGCTACGAGGACGAGTTCGTCAAGCACAAGATCCTCGACGCCATCGGTGACCTCTACCTTCTCGGCGCCAGCCTGATCGGCGCCTTCAGCGCCCACAAGTCCGGGCACGCCCTCAACAACCGGCTGCTGACCGCCCTGCTGGCGGACCGCGAGGCCTGGGAGATCGTCACCTTCGAGGGCGCCGAGCGCGCCCCGATTTCGTTCACCCAGCCCGTGGAAGTGTCCTAGGAGCGGGTCGGGCTTAGGTGGGTGTGGTCGTCCGATGCGCGCGTAGGGTGGGGCCGGACCCGCCGGCGGCGTTGGAGATTTCCCCTGCTGCGTCGGTGCGAGATTCCGCATAGTCGGCCGGGCGCGCCCGGCCCTACGGCTGTTCTATTGTGGCGGCGGGGGATCGGTCCATTTCGCTTCTCTTTCATCGTGCCGGCCCCCCGCCCCTGCCCGAGAGTCGTTCCAGGGCCGCCCGCAGCGCCGGGTCGTGCACCGTGCGTGCGTAGTCGCGGATGAGTCGGGCGCTGTCCGCGGACAGGCGTGCGCGTCGCGCGTTCCCGCGCTCCGGCATCGTGCCGGTCCGCAGGGGTGCCACCCGGATCTGGATGTGCGCGACGGTGTGACCCGACCGGATCAGGCAGGCCAGCAAGTCGGCGCAATGGTAGCGCAGCCGGGCGGACCAAGCCGGGGAATCCGTCACCAATCGCAGGCGACTGCGATCGAGTCCGGCCACGCGTACCTGCCGGCCGCCCGGAACGGACCCCAGGCAGCGCTGCACCTCGCGTTCCAGTGTGCGGAGGTGGCGGACCCGGCGGACCAGATCGCGGCAGACGCCGCCTTCCGGGTCCAGGAGTTGGCGCATCGGTGCTGGAAATCCCTTGCCCGCCACAGTATCCTCCGGCGCTACGGATCACACTGGAATCTATAATCCGAGATCATGCCATATAACGACCCCGCGCACGACACCGGAGCGGTGTCTAAATTCCGTGCCGCGATAGCCGATAAGGCAAGCATGATCAACATCATATGCTTCTCCCGCCGGGTCCGTCGCCCGTTCTGCCTGGACTTGGCCCGGCCCCGGTTCGCGGTGGCGCTCCTGCTCGCCCTGACCGCCCTGGGTGCGGCCGCCGGCTACGGCGGCTACCGACTCGGGGTCCGGCGGTCCCAGGTGCTGACCCGGGCGATGGTCCGGGAGGTGGCCTCCCAGCAGGAGGAGATCCACCGCGCCGAGCGCGACGCACGTGCCAACATCGACGCACTGGCCCTGCGCCTCGGGCGGATGCAGGCCGACGTGATCCGCATCGACGCCCTCGGCCGGCGCTTGGTCGAGATGGCCAAGCTGGACAAGGGGGAATTCAACTTCGACCGGCCTCCGGCCCGGGGCGGTCCGGGCGACCCTTCCGAATTGGACTCGGTGTCGACGCCGGATTTCATGGCCTCGTTGCGCAGGCTCTCCGCGCAGCTCTCCGACCGCAAGCAGCAACTCCAGGTGCTGGAGACGTTGCTGATGCACCGCAGGCTCCGGAAGGAGGTGCAACCGGCCGGTTGGCCGATCGCGCACGGCTGGATCTCCTCCTATTTCGGACGTCGGACCGATCCCTTCACCGGGCGCCCGGAGTTTCACCCGGGCGTGGATTTCGCGGGGCGCGAGGGCAGCGCGGTGGAGGCCGTGGCCGCCGGCATCGTGACCTGGGCGGGCTCCCGCTACGGCTACGGCAACCTCGTGGAGATCGACCACGGTAACGGCTATGTCACGCTGTACGGCCATAATGAGAAACTGCTGGTGCGCGTGGGGGAGAAGGTCGCGCAGGGCCAGGAGATCGCGTTGATGGGTTCCACCGGCCGCTCCACGGGGCCGCACGTGCACTTCGAAGTACACGATCACGGCAAGCTCATCAATCCCGTCCGATTGGTGCGAAACCGGCGCTGAGTCCGCGCAGGCGTCCGCCGTCCCTGCGCCCGCCCCGGCCTCGTGTCGATTCGGTGTGCGGCGGGCGGGACAGTTGCGTTATCATGAAAAGCTATACCTCAATCAGCCCTGCACCCCCGGACCGAGACCCCGTAAAGAATGGCCGCGAACCTCGTCAAACGCATCTTTGGCAGCCGTAACGAGAGGCTGGTCAAGCACTACCGCCGCACAGCCCACCGCATCAACGCACTGGAGCCCACGGTCCAGGCCCTCTCGGATGAGGCCCTGCGTGCCAAGACCGACGAGTTCCGCAAGCGTCACCAGGGCGGCGAGAGTCTCGACGACCTGCTCCCCGAAGCCTTCGCGGTGGTTCGCGAGGCGGCGCAGCGTGCCCTGGGCATGCGCCACTTCGACGTCCAGCTCATCGGCGGCATGGTGTTGCACGAGGGCAAGATCGCCGAGATGCGCACCGGCGAGGGCAAGACCCTCGTGGCGACGCTCGCCGCCTATCTCAACGCCCTTCCCGGTCGGGGCGTGCATATGGTGACGGTGAACGACTACCTGGCGAAACGCGACTCGGCGTGGATGGGCAAGGTCTACGAGTTTCTGGGCCTGATCGTGGGGGTCGTGGTACCGGACATGCCGCCCGAGGAGAAACGCGTCGCCTACGCGGCCGACATCATCTACGGGACCAACAACGAGTTCGGCTTCGACTACCTGCGGGACAACATGGCGTTCCGCCTGGAGGACAAGGTCCAGCGCGATCTCCACTACGCCATCGTCGACGAGGTCGATTCGATCCTGATCGACGAGGCCCGCACGCCCTTGATCATTTCGGGGCCGTCCGAAGACAGCGCCGGCCTGTACAAACAGCTCAACGAACTGGCGACGAAGCTCACCCCCCAGGAGGAGGAGGACGGCCCCGGCGACTACAGCGTCGACGAGAAGCAGAAACAGGTCTACCTGACCGAAGATGGGCACCAGCGCGTCGAGGAGTTGCTGGCGGAGATGGGGCTGCTGGACGAAGGCCAAAGCCTCTACGATGCCGCCAATCTCGCCCTGATGCATACCCTGAACGCCGCGTTGCGCGCCCATGCCCTGTACCACCGGGACGTGGAATACCTGGTTCGGGACAGCCAAGTCATCATCGTCGACGAGTTCACCGGCCGTACCATGCCCGGGCGCCGCTGGTCGGAGGGTCTGCACCAGGCGGTGGAGGCCAAGGAGGGCGTCCCGATTCAGAGCGAGAACCAGACGCTCGCCTCCATCACCTTTCAGAACTACTTCCGCCTCTACGACAAACTCTCGGGCATGACCGGGACCGCCGACACCGAGGCCTACGAGTTCCAGACCATCTACGGTCTGGAGGTGATCGTCGTCCCGACCCATAAGCCCATGATCCGTAATGATATGGGCGATCTGGTCTACCTCACGGAACGCGAGAAGTTCGAGGCGATCGTGGAAGACGTGTGCGAGTGCCACAAGCGCGGTCAGCCGGTGCTGGTGGGTACCGCGTCCATCGAGGCCTCCGAACACCTCTCCGCCCTGCTCGAGAAGGCCGGTGCCGTCTACGAGGTGTTGAACGCCAAGTTCCACGAGAGGGAGGCGCAGATCGTGGCGCAGGCGGGCCGGCCCAAGGCCGTCACCATCGCCACCAACATGGCCGGGCGCGGCACGGATATCGTACTCGGCGGCAACCTGCAGGCGGAGTTGGCGGAGATCGACCCGGCCGACGAGGCCGCAGCCCGGCGTATCCGTGAGGATTGGCAGCATCGCCACGATCAGGTGCTGGCGCTCGGCGGCCTGCACATCGTCGGTACCGAACGCCACGAGTCGCGGCGCATCGACAATCAGTTGCGCGGGCGCTCCGGGCGCCAGGGCGACCCGGGGTCGACCCGGTTCTACCTGTCTCTGGAAGACAGCCTGATGCGGATCTTCGCCTCCGAGCGCGTCTCGGCGATCATGCAGAAACTCGGCATGCAGGAGGGCGAGGCCATCGAGCACCCGTGGGTGAGCAAGGCGATCGAAAACGCCCAACGCAAGGTCGAGGCGCACAACTTCGATATCCGCAAAAACCTCCTGGAGTACGATGACGTCGCCAACGACCAGCGCAAGGTCATCTACGGCCAGCGTAGCGAACTGCTCTCGGAAGAGGACGTCTCGGAGACGGTTCAGGCGATCCGCGGCGACGTGGTCAACGCGGTGATCGACCAATACATGCCCCGCCAGAGCATGGAGGAGCAGTGGGACCTTCCGGGGCTGGAGGAGGCCCTGGAGCGCGAGTTCGCCCTGCACGTCCCGGTCCGCGAATGGCTGGAAGCCGACGAACATCTCGACGCCGAGGGGGCGCGGGCGCGCGTGCTCGAGGAACTCGAAAAGGTCTACGCGGAGAAGGAAGCGGCGGTCGGGAGCGAGGTCCTGCGTCACTTCGAGAAGGCGGTGCTGCTGCAGGTGCTCGACGCCCATTGGAAGGAGCACTTGGCGGCGATGGACTACCTGCGTCAGGGCATCGGGCTGCGCGGCTACGCGCAGGTGGACCCGACCCAGGAGTACAAGCGCGAGGCCTTCGAGATGTTCTCGGAGATGCTCGAGCGCATCAAGCAGGAGACCATCGCGATCCTTTCGCGCGTGCAGGTGCGCGCCGAGGAGGAGGTCGAGGCGATGGAGGAGCAGCGCCGCGCGAACATGCCCCCCCACATGCGCTACGAGCACGCCGAGGCCTCGGCCCTTGCCGCGGGCGAGGCGGCGGGCGCCGGCGCGGAACCGGCGGAGCCCTCGCATACGCCCTTTGTGCGCGGCAGCCGCAAGGTGGGGCGCAATGAGCCCTGCCCGTGCGGATCGGGCCGCAAGTACAAGCACTGCCACGGCCGGCTCGCTTGAATACACCGGCCGGGATCGCGGGCGCCTGAACCCATGACCGTGCGGGCGCCGGTTACGCTCGCCCTCGAGCCGGTGGCCGGGGTGCGGCTGGGCAGCACCGCCGCGGGGATCCGGCGCCCCGGCCGCCGCGACTTGGTGGCCCTGGAACTGGCCCCGGGGAGCACCTGCGCCGCGGTATTCACCCGTAACGCGTTTCAGGCGGCACCCGTGCAGGTGGCCCGCGAGCACTTGGCGCACGCCGCGCCGCGGTACCTGTTGATCAATACCGGCAACGCGAACGCCGGCACCGGCGCCGACGGGATCCGCGATGCGCGCACCTGCTGCGCCGCGCTGGCGCGAGAGGTCGGCTGTACGCCCGGGCAGGTCCTGCCCTTCTCGACCGGCGTCATCGGCGAGCCCCTGCCGGTCGATCGGGTGACGGCCGCGCTGCCCGAGGTCGTGGCCGCCCTGGCCGACGACGGCTGGGCGCATGCCGCCGAAGGCATCATGACCACGGACACGGTCCCCAAGGGCGTCTCGCGACGGGTGGACGCCGACGGCGTCGCGCTGACGGTCACGGGCATCGCGAAGGGCGCCGGCATGATCCGCCCGGACATGGCCACGATGCTCGCCTTCGTGGCGACCGATGCGGCGGTGGAGCCCCCCTGGCTGCAGGCGTGCCTGGAGCGCGCGGTGGCCGAATCGTTCCACTGCATCACCGTCGACGGCGATACCTCGACCAACGATGCCTGCGTGTTGGCGGCCACCGGGCGGCAGGCGCTGCCGCCCGGTGCGCAGGCGCTGGGGTCTCTGGAGGGCGCGGTGCGCGAGGTGTGCATCGAACTGGCCCGGGGTCTCGTGCGCGACGGCGAGGGCGCCACCAAGCTCATCACCGTCGAGGTGCGCGGCGGCGCCGATGCGCCCGAGTGCCGGCGGGTCGCCGATGCCGTCGCGCAGTCGCCGCTGGTGAAGACCGCGTTCTTCGCGGGCGATCCCAATTGGGGGCGGATCCTCGCCGCGGTGGGTCGGGCGGGCGTTACGTCGCTGGATATCGCGCGGGTGACGATTCACCTGGATGACGTGTGTATCGTGCGCGCCGGCGCCCGGGCGTCGGAGTACCGCGAGGAGCGGGGACGCGAGGTGATGGCCCGCGAGGAGATCACGGTACGCGTAGACCTCGGTCGCGGGCAGGCGAGCGTGCGGCTTTGGACCTGCGATCTCTCCTACGACTACGTGCGCATCAACGCCGAGTATCGTACGTGATCGGCGTGGCGCGGGAGCCCGCCGTTTCGTAGCCCGTATGCAGGCCGAAGGCCGAAATCCGGGGAATGGATCGACGGGGCTGTCTGTTCCCGGATTTCGCTTCGTTGCATCCGGCCTACGAGGCGGCGTGCCGGGCGATCAGGGCGACCATGACCGAATCCATTCACGTGGCGGCGGCGGCGATACTCGATGCGCGCGGGCGGGTGTTGATCACCCGCCGCGCGCCCGATGCCCCCCAGGGCGGTCTGTGGGAGTTTCCGGGCGGGAAACTGGAGCCCGGCGAGTCCGTGGAGCAGGCCCTGCACCGCGAACTCGACGAGGAACTCGGGATCGACGTCGAGTACGCCCGCCCCCTGATCCGGATCCGCCACGCCTATCCGGATCGGGCGGTCCTGTTGGACGTCTGGCGCGTGGATCGCTATCGCGGCGCGCCGAGCGGCCGGGAGGGGCAGCCGCTGGAGTGGGTGTTGCCGCAGGATTCGGGCACACGGGCCTTCCCGGCCGCCGACCGCCCCGTGCTCACCGCCCTGCGCCTCCCCGATCGCTACCTCATCACTCCGGAGCCGGGGCCGGATGCGGCGCGGTTCCTGGACACCCTGGAACGGCGCGTGGTCTCCGGTGCGGCCCTGGTCCAGTTGCGCGCCCGATCCCGGGCGTCGGACCGTTTCCGATGGCTCGCCGCCGAGGCGCTGGAGCGCTGCCGGCGCCATGGGGCGCGACTGCTCATCAACGGGCCGGCCGATCTGGCGCGCGAACTCGGGGTGGACGGCGTGCATCTCACGGCGCACGCCCTCGGGTCCCTGTCCGCGCGCCCGCTGCCGGAGGGATACTGGGTGGGCGCGTCCTGTCACGATGCCGCCGAATTGAGGCGCGCCGCGCATTTGGGTGTCGACTTCGCCGTGCTCTCCCCGGTGCGATCCACCCCGAGCCATCCCGATGCGCGCGCGCTGGGTTGGGAAGAGTTCGCCAAGCGGGTCGACCCGGCACCGTTCCCGGTCTACGCGCTCGGCGGTGTCGGGCCGCGGGACCTGGAGTCCGCGTTCCGGCACGGCGCCCAGGGGATCGCCGCGATCCGAGGTCTGTGGGGCGGCTGACCCGGTGCGCAGCAGGCGAGGTTGGCTCATCTCGACGCCATCGCGAAGATCAACGACGTCGGCCGGGCGTGCCCGGCCCTACCGGTGGGCACAATCGCCGATGTGTGTGTAGGGCGGGGCGCGCCCCGCCGACGACATCGAATTCCCACTGATCGCGCACACATCAACGACGTCGGTCGGGCGCGCCCGGCCCTACCGGATCCAACGACGCGGTGGGGATCCCTGGCGGGCCTTGGCCCGCCGCGGTCAGTGCCCGGTCTCCTCGTCCGGTTCCGTGCCATGCCCCGAATCGGGCTCCAACTCGCCATCGGCGGGTTCGCCGGGGATCGAGCGTGAGCCGTCCAGCCAGGCCCCCAGGTCGATGAGCCGGCAGCGCTCGCTGCAGAACGGGCGCCATCGGTTGCGCGACGACCATTCGACGGGTCGTCCGCAGGTCGGGCATGGGACATGGCGCGGCGTGGATTTCATGCGTTACCTGCGAGCCGTGGGGCCGGATCGTTGCGCACCGGGCTCAGCACGTGCAACAGGCGAGTTCGAAGTGTACGTCGCGGTCGGTCGGCACCGCGCGCGCCTCGGGGCTCGCCTGTTCCAGGAACCGGATGGTGTATCGGTGCCGGCCGGCGCTGATCTCCGGGAAGCAGCCGGTCCCGTCGGGCAGCGCGACGCGCATCATCTGGTACGGGAGGTTCGGATCGAGATTCTGCTGCAGGAATCCGCGTTCGGCGCACATCGCAATCGGCCGTGCGCTCTGGCGGATCAGGAACAATATCAGAGTGATCGGCCGGTACAGGGGCTCGAAGGCGTTGATCCACCCACTGAGGTGTCGGTAACGCGTCTCCGGATCCTGCTGCAACCAGAAGTGATAGCCCGGCAGGTCGAATTCGCAGGTGCCCCCGGGAATCGCGCTGCGCTGGCGAATGCTCGCGAGAAAATCGTTCTCCCGCAGGTCCTGTGCGAACTGGGCGCTGGATCCGTAGAGGTGCTCCATGAGAGCGTCCAGTTCCCGCAGCAGATTCGCCAGGCGCTCGCGGTCCACGCCGGGGCGCTCCTTGAGTCGCGCGAGATGCGAAGCACGGCGCTCCAGTTCCTTGATCAGTTCGGCCTTGAGGTCATTGCGGCCGAGAATACCCAGGATCTCCAGGATGCCTTGCAGCGTGGCCCGGCTGTCCCATGCCGTGTGCCCGCCGAGGCAGTGGAGCGTGTTCTTGAACAAGAATTCGAGGCGCAAAAAGGCGCGTATCCGCTCGTTGAGCGGGTATTCGTAATAGAGCTTCGGTGAGGCTTCCTCCGTGGCCGGCATGTCGTGCCCCGGCGCCTCCTGCATCCGTTGCCGCGCTCCCCCGCTCACCCCGGCCGGTCCCCGGTGCCGGGCCGGCCGGCGTGCGCCCGGGCGAGCCGCAGATAGCGCCGGTGCAACGTCTCCACTTGGCGCTCCAGCGTCGGCAGGTCGCGATCATTGACGAGAATATCATCGGCGGCGGCGAGGCGCCGTTCGCGGCCGGCCTGAGCACTCATTATGGCATCCACCTGTGCCCGGGAGAGCCCGTCGCGGGCGCAGGCCCGTTCGCGCTGCACCGACTCCGGGACATCCACCACCAGGACTCGCTGCACAAACGGCCACTCCCCGCTCTCGATCAACAGCGGGACCACTACGATAGCATAGGGCGCGGCCAGATCCGCAAGCCGTTTCCGGGCCCGGGCGCGGATTTCGGGGTGTAGAATCGCCTCCAGGCGCCGTCGTTGCCCCGCATCCGCGAATACCCGCGCGCGCAGGGCGGCGCGGTCGAGTGTCCCGGCCGGGGTGAGGACCGCGGGCCCGAACTCCTCCGCGATCCGCGCCAGGGCGGGGGTCCCGGGCTCGACCGCCTCGCGTGCGATTGCATCGGTGTCGATCACCGGCACGCCGCGCGCCGCGAACAAGCGCGCCGCGGTGGACTTGCCGCTACCGATACCTCCGGTCAGCCCGACGACCAGCATGGACAAACCTCGTGGTGGAACGGATCCGGGGGGCAGTGTAGGGCCTCCGGCAGGGGATCCGTAACCCCCTATCTTTCAGGCGAAGGATGGGGGCCATGAGGTCCGATGGTGCATTGGACTCTATCGGGCGGGTTTGAACGCAGGGATTTTCTCCCCGAGGGAGAAGGACAGGATGGAGGGGATCCAGGAGCGAAGCGATACGGCTTCTCGCGTTCGATGTGCGCCGATGTCCCGTGGCCGAATACTTTCGGCGTGAGGGCCCCCCCGAGCTTTGCGGGACCGCCTTTTTCGAGGTGACGGCGCCGACGGTGCAAGGGTCCGATTTGCCGGGAGTGATTTAACTTAGGGATACGGGGAAATGCTCCCTTGAATATCTTGCAACTTACCCAAACTGGGCATTAGAATGCCCGAAATGGGCAATATTGCGACCGCCAGGGGTTCCAGACCGGCCCGCCGCAAGGCGGCTGCCTCGCTCCCGGCTGCGCCCGCAAGCTTGGCCGATGCGCTATTCACAACCACCCAACAGCGGGTGCTGGCGCTGCTGTTTGGCCAGTCCACCCGCAGTTTTTACGCCTCCGAATTGATCGAACGGACCGGCTCCGGGTCCGGTGCCGTGCAGCGCGAACTCAAACGGCTCGCATCGAGCGGCCTCGTGACGATCAAGCGCATCGGCAACCAGAAACACTATCAGGCGAATCCCGACTCGCCGGTCTTCGAGGAACTGTGCAGCTTGATAAAAAAGACTGTGGCGCTGGCCGAGCCGATCCGCAAATCGCTCGCACCGCTGGAGGACAGCATCGAATTGGCCTTGCTGTACGGCTCGGTCGTCAAGGGTACGGATACGGCCACGAGTGATATTGATATCCTGATCGTTGCCGACGGAGTAACG
>CAZAQG010000013.1:3937-37333 GCA_964487445.1 uncultured Chromatiales bacterium | reverse complement strand
CGAATCCGGTCTCGGGATCTTCGGATCGGTTCCGGGTATCGGCCGGGAGGACATGTGCTTTAACGGGTTGCGGACCCTTGCACCTGCGGCCCGCTTCGGTTGAAATACACCCATGAGTGATCGAGCGGCCTATCAGATCGACGTGCAGGTCGAATCCATGTACGTGGAAGAGCAGTCGGCACCGGCCGACCGCCGCTACGTGTTCGCCTACACGGTGACCATCCGCAACACCGGCGGGATCCCGGCCCAACTGCTGACGCGCCATTGGATCATCACCGATGCCAATGCCAAGGTTCAGGAGGTGCGCGGCGAGGGCGTCGTCGGCGAACAGCCGCATCTCAGGCCCGGCGAGGGGTTTCAATATACCAGCGGCGCGATGATCGAGACGCCCGTGGGCAGCATGCGGGGCAGCTACCGGATGCACGCCGACAACGGCGTCGACTTCGAGGCGGAGATTCCCCCCTTCACCCTCGCCGTACCGCGCGTCCTGCATTGACCGCCAAGTTCACGCCCCATCTGCGGGCCCGATCCCCGCGGCGGCTCGCATCGGCCGTGGACCCCGACCAGGGAATCCGGCGACATGGCCGTATATGCCATCGGCGATCTCCACGGCTGCCTCGACGAATTGCGGCGGCTGCTGAAACGCCTGTCCTTCGATCCGGCGCACGACCGGCTGTGGTTCACGGGGGATCTCGTCAACCGCGGTCCGCACTCGCTCGAGTGCCTGCGGTTCGTGCGCGGGCTGGGCGAGAGGGCGGTGACGGTGCTGGGCAATCACGATCTGCATCTGCTCGCCCGGACCGTGGGTGCCGCGGATGACCGTCGCGGCCGCGATACGCTCGATGCGGTATTGGCAGCACCCGATCGCGGCGAACTCCTGGAATGGCTGCGGCGGCGCCCGCTGCTGCACCACGACCCAGCCCTCGGCTATACCCTGATCCACGCCGGCCTGCCGCCGCAGTGGGATCTGGCATCGGCACGCACCTGCGCCGCGGAAGTCGAACAGGCGCTGCAAGGCCCGCAGTTCACGGAACTGATGCTCCACCTCTACGGCAACCGGCCGAACCGCTGGAGCCGGGATCTGGCGGGCTGGGACCGGCTGCGGTTCAGCATCAATTGCTTCACGCGCCTGCGCTATTGCAGCGACGACGGCCGGTTGGCCCTCGGGGAGAAGGGCCCGCCCGGCACGCAGCCGGCACCTTTCCGACCCTGGTTCTCCGTGCCGGGACGCGCGAGCGCCGGACTGCGCCTGATATTCGGGCACTGGTCGACGCTCGGATCGCATTCCGAACCGGGTGTCTTCCCGTTGGACACCGGCTGCGTGTGGGGGGGGCGCTTGACCGCGCTGCGCCTCGACGGCGAACCGCACCGGACCCACGTCCCCTGTCCGACCGCCTGCACGCCCCGCGCCGACTGAGCGGATCAGCCGGCGACCCGCTCCAGGGTCAGGAAGCTCATGGCGTGGGCATTGTCGGCGTCGGCCGGGTATTCCTCGCGTGCGCACTCGCGCCACACGCCCGGCGCGAGTTCCGGGAAACGGGCGTCGCCCGACGGGCGCGCGTGCACCAGCGTCAGGTGGATACGCCGCGCGAGCGGCAGCGCCGTGCCGTAGAGCTGCGCGCCGCCGATGATCATCGCCTCCTCGGCGGGCGCACACGCCGCCAATGCATCCTCCAGCGAAGCGGCGTGCACGCAGCCCGGCGCCGAGAATGCGGGGTTGCGACTCACCACGATATTCGTGCGCCGTGGGAGCGCCCGGCCGATCGACTCATAGGTGCGCCGCCCCATGATCACCGGCTTGCCGAGAGTGAGACGTTTGAAGTGCCGCAGATCCGCGGGCAGGTGCCAGGGCAGGCGCCCGTGCGCGCCGATCACGCGGTTCTCCGCCATCGCCGCCACCAGCGAGACGATCATCCGCGCCATCCGCCCCGGGCGGACGCGGCCCGGTTTTCTTCAAACCGCGACCGGTGCCTTGATCGGATCATGACAGCGATAGCCCAGCAGTTCGAAGTCCTCGTAGCGGAATCCGAACAAATCGTCGACCCGCGGATTCAGGCGCATCGTCGGCGGCGGGTAGGGGGTGCGGGAGAGCTGCAACCGGACCTGCTCGAGGTGATTCAGGTAGAGATGGGCGTCGCCCAGCGTATGGATGAACTCCCCCGGCGCGAGCCCGCAGACCTGCGCCGTCATGAGCGTAAGCAGGGAATAGGAGGCGATGTTGAACGGCAGCCCGAGGAAGATATCGGCGCTGCGCTGATAGAGTTGGCACGAGAGCCGCCCATCGGCGACATAGAACTGGAACAGGACGTGACAGGGCGGCAACGCCATACGCGGCAGCTCGCCCACGTTCCACGCACTGACCAGCAACCGGCGCGAATCGGGATCGGTACGGATCGCCTCCACCACCTCGCGGATCTGGTCGATCCGCCGCCCGTCGGCCGTCGGCCAGGAGCGCCACTGGGAACCGTAGACCGGCCCGAGTTCGCCGCGCTCGTCGGCCCACTCGTCCCAGATATGGACACCGTTCTTTTGCAGATAGGCGATGTTCGTCTCGCCGCGCAGGAACCAGAGCAGTTCGTGGATGATCGACTTGAGGTGCAGCTTCTTGGTGGTGAGCGCCGGGAAGCCGCGGGAGAGGTCGAAGCGCATCTGGTGACCGAACACGCTCAAGGTACCCGTACCGGTGCGGTCCCCCTTGCGGGTGCCGCACTCCGATACATGGCGCATCAGTTCGAGATAGGCCTGCACGTTCGGGCGTCTTCCCTTATGGGGCGAGGGACCGGGCCTGCCGGCGATAGGCCCACCACAGCAGCAACGCGCCGGCGACGATCATCGGGAACGAGAGCACCTGCCCCATGGTCAACCAACCGAAGGCGAGGTAGCCGAGTTGCGGATCCGGCATGCGCACGAATTCGACGGCGAAACGGAATGTCCCGTAAAGCAGCAGGAACAGCCCCGAAACGGCCATAGTCGGACGCGGCCTGCGCGAATAGAGCCACAGGATCGTGAACAGTACCACGCCTTCCAGAAACACCTCGTAGAGCTGCGAGGGCTGGTGCGGCGCGCGGCACAGGTACTGCGGGAAGCGATCGCAAGGCAGCTTCATCGCCCACGGCAGGTTCGAGGCCTTGCCCCACAATTCGCCGTTGATGAAGTTGCCGATGCGCCCCGCGCCGAGCCCGATCGGCACCAGCGGCGCCACGAAATCGGCGACCTGGAAGAACGCCTTGTTATAGCGGCGCCCGAACCACCACATCCCGGCCAGCACGCCCAGCAGGCCGCCGTGGAACGACATTCCGCCCTGCCAGACCTTCACCAGCACGAGCGGGTTGTGCAGGAAACCCGGCAGATCGTAGAACAGCATGTAGCCGATGCGCCCGCCCAGGATCACCCCCAGGAAGCCGTAGAACATCAGGTCCGCGACCTGCTCGCGGTCCCAGTCCAAACCGGGCCGCGTCGCCCGCACGCGCGCCAGCCACCACGCCGCCGAGAAGCCCACCAAGTACATGAGCCCGTACCAGCGTATTTTCAGCGGCCCCAGGCTGAGCGCGATGGGACTGATGTCCGGATAGGTCAGCATGCCGTCATCCCGTCGGTCGACGCCCCGCGGGCGCCCACGCTCTCAGAATCCGGCCCGCAGGACACGAGCGAACTCCGCCTTCAGATAACCGGTCTCGGCGATGGCCGGATGCACGGGGTGGTCGGCCGACTGCGAACCCTCGCCGATTATCTGCAGGCTCCGATCGAGGTGCCGCGCGCCGTGCAGCAACAATCCCCGCAACTCCTCGCGGCCCAGGTGGAAGGAACACGAGCAGGACACCAGCAACCCGTCCGGCGCCAGCACCTGCATGGCCATGCGGTTGAGCCTGCGGTAGGCCTCCAGACCGGCCTTGAGATCCCGCTTGCGCTTGATGAACGCCGGGGGGTCCACGATCACCACGTCGTAGTGCTCGCGCGCCGCGCGCATCTCTCGGAGGACTTCGAAGGCATCGCCGAGGCGCACCGCAACCCGATCCCCGACGCCGTTGCGCCGGGCGTTGCCGGCCACACGATCGAGTGCGCGCGAAGCGGAATCCACGCACATCACCCGCTCCGCGCCCGCGACCGCCGCCTGGATCCCCCAGGCGCCCACGTAACTGAACAGGTCCAGGACGCTGCGCCCCGCTGCGAGGGACGCGAGTCGCGCCCGGTTCTCCCGCTGGTCGTAGTACCAGCCGGTCTTCTGCCCGTCCCGCAAGGGCGCGAGGAACCGTACACCGTTCTCCACCACCTCCGCCTCTTCGGGCACCTCGCCCTCGGCCACCTCGACGTAACGATCCAGTCCCTCCAGCGCGCGGATCGGCCCGTCGTTGCGCAGCAGCACTCCGGAGGGGGCGATCACCTTGCGCAGCGCCGCCAACACCTCCTCACGCAGGCGCTCCATGCCCGCCGTGGTGATCTGCACCACGAGCACGTCGCCGTAGCGGTCCACCACCAGCCCGGGCAGGCCGTCGCCCTCCCCGTGCACCAGCCGGTAGCAGGGCTCGGAATAGAGCCGCCGGCGCAGCGCCAGCGCCACCTTCAAACGATGGACGAGCAACGAGCGATCCGGCGTGCGATTCGGGTCCCGGCTCACGATCCGGGCGCAGATCAGCGAATGGGGATTGACGTAACCGGTCCCCAAAGGCCGCCCGCCGCTCGCCTCGATGCGCACCGTCTGTCCCGGCGTGAACCCCGTAAGCGGGGTGCGCCCCACGTCCACCTCGTTGCTGAACACCCAGAGGTGGCCGGCGCGCAGCCGGCGGTCCTCGTGCGGCTTCAGCCGCAACGGCGCCGGTTCGGTATCCATGGAGGGGATGGGCACGCTCATGCAGGTATCCGCGGGGCGGGGACACCGGCCCGCGCTCGGGGCCGGATGCAATCGCGCCAGCATACGGCCTGACGGGCGATGCGGCAACATCGGCCGCAGTGCCTGCCTGCGCCCCGGCTCCCGTATAATGGCGGCGGGCGCGAGGACCGGAACCTCCGGGGGGCCCATGGCCAACCTCATCACCACGGCACGGTTCCTGCTGCTCTATCTGCTCGTCTGGATGGCGTACCGGGCGCCTCCGATCTGGCAGTTGCTCGACGCCCCCCTGGTAGTGGTGATCTTCGTACTCGACGGCATCGACGGCTACGTCGCGCGCCGGCGCGGCGAGTCCTCGCTGTTCGGCTCCGTCTTCGACATCGCCGTCGACCGCGTGGTCGAGAACGTCCTGTGGCTGGTGCTCGCCGACCTCGGCCTGGTGCCGATCTGGATCGCGATCCTGTTTATCACGCGGGGTTTTTTGGTCGACTCGATCCGCAGCCAGGGCGCGGCGCGCGGCGAAACCCCGTTCGGCATGATGCGCTCCCCGCTCGGGCGCTTCCTGGTGGCGGGGCGCTTCATGCGCGGCACCTATGGTGTGGTCAAGGCGATCGCCTTCGCCTGGCTGCTGATGATCCAACCCTGGCCCGCGCTGTTTCCGGCGCTCTGGGCGCAGTGGTCCGGGGCATTGCAGGGAATCGGCCACGGACTCGCCTATCTCGCGGTGCTGTTTTCGCTGGCGCGGGGCCTGCCGGTGATGGCCGAATTTGCGCTGCGCAACGGACGGCCGCGGCGCACGCCGGGCGCGCGCGGGACGCGTTGATGCGCCTGGTCCTGCTCGATCTCGACGGGACGCTGCTCGCCGGCGCCAGCTCCGAACAGCTCTTCATCCTCCACTTGCTGCGCAACGGCTTGATCGGCATCGGCCAAGTCCGGGCCACGGCCGCCTTTTTGCTGCGCCACGCGCGCCGCTACGGCCCGGATGTCTGGAAGAAGGACAAGGCCTATCTCGCCGGACTCGAGGTACGGGGCCTGACGGCGATCGCCGAGGGCTTCGTCCGGAGCTCGCTCCTGGGCCGCATCCGGCCCGCGATGCACGAACGCATGGCCGCGCACCGCGAGGCGGGAGACACGTTGGCGCTGCTCACGGGCTCCATCGAGATCATCGCCCGCCCGCTCGCCCGGGCGCTCGGCATCCCCCACCTGCGCGCCACCGTCTGCGCCGTTGCCCGGGGGCGCTTCAGTTCCGCCCCGCCCCTGTGCCATCCCTACGGCCCCGAGAAACTCGCACTCGCCCGCGATCTCGCCGGCGAGACCGGGTTGGCGCTGGCCGAGGCCGCCGCCTACGCCGACTCCATTCACGACCTGCCGCTGCTCGAGGCCGTGGCACGGCCGGTCGCCGTCCACCCGGGCCCCGGCCTGGCGCGCGCCGCGCGACATCATGGGTGGGAGATCCTGGCCGGGTGAGGCCGGTGGTTCCCCGCGAGAGGCCCGCACGCCCGATCTCACCGGCGTTCGTCGCAAGGGCGTCAGGACAGGGAGCACGGACCGCGGGACGCCGAAGGCGCAACCGACACTATACCGAAGCGCTCCGAGCCGGGGCGGCGGGTGCCGGGAGACCGGCCTCGGGGCGCCGCTCGATCGACGCGCACTCCCGGAAGATGCGGTGATCGCAGACCTCGCAACGGGCACGATCCAGGCGCTGGAACACGGCGGCGATGGCCCCGGCCTTCGAGTCGAAGACGTGATCCAACCCGATCGCGTCCAGATGACCGCCGCGCGCGAGCGGCTCGCGCACGCCCTTCTTGAGCCCGCACAAGTAGAGATCCCCCCCCTCGGCGCGGAGCCGCCGGGCCTCCTGCACCAGCATCTCGGCCCCGGCGACGTCCACGAAGTTCACACCGTGACAGATCAGCAGGACGTGCCGCTGGTCGGGCGCGGCCTCGTTCATCTTGTGCAACGCTTCCTGGACGTGGTTGACGGCGCCGAAGAACAGCGAGCCGTCGATACGCACGATGCGCAACTGCGGGCAACCCGGCAGGGTGTCGCTGGTGACGAAACGCCGCTTCGGTTGGTCGGGGTCGGGGACGCGGGTCACCACCCGCGGATGGGCGGTGCGGTTCAGGTACAGGACCAGCGAGAGGATCACGCCGAGGTAGATCGCGAATTCGAGTTCGATGAACAGCGTGGAGAGGAAGGTGGTCACGAGCACGGCGGCGTCGGCCCGGCTGGTCCTGAGGATGCCCCGGATGTGATGGAAATCGATCAGATTGTAGGCCACCAACAGGATGAGGCCCGCCATGGCCGGGATCGGCAGGTAGGCGGTCAGCGGGGCGATCAGCAGCAGGATCAACGCCAAGCCGAGCGCGGCGAAGATCGCGGCGAGCGGCGTCCGGGCCCCGGCCTGGTAGTTGATTCCGGAACGGGTGAAGGATCCGGAACCGGCGTAGGCCGAGAAGAAACTGCCGACGATGTTGGAGAGACCCTGACCGATGAACTCCTGGTTGCCGTCGATGCGCTGATGCGAACGCGTGGCGATGGCGCGCGCGATCGACACCGCCTCGATCAGCCCGAGCATGGCCACCGCCAGGGCCCCGGGGCCGAGTTGGCGAATCGTCTCCAGGGAAAAATCCGGCGACGACAGCGGCGGCAGGTGGGCGGGCAGCGAACCGACCAGGCGCACACCGTGGGACTCGCCGCCGAGCAGCAGGCTCACCACGCTGCCCGCGATCATCGCCAGGAGCATCCCCGGCCAGCGCGGGCGCAACACCTTGAAGAGCACGGCTGCGATCAGCGTCACGCCGGCGACCACAACCACGTAGAGGTTGATCTCGGCGGCCTTGCGGGCAAGATCGATCCAGGTGTTGAGAAACGATTCCCCGAGCGGTACGCCGACACCCAGGAAATGCTTCATCTGGCTGGTGGCGATCAGGATGGCGGCACCCGCGGTGAAACCGACCACGACGGAGTGCGAGACGAAGTTGACCAGCGCGCCGAGGCGCGCGATGCCGAGCGCGAGCTGAAACAGGCCCGCGATGAAGGTCAGGGTAAGGACATAGCCGAGAAACGCCGCGGTGCCGGGTTCGGCGAACGGGCTCACGGTGCTGAACACGACGATGGAAATCGCCGTCGTGGGACCCGAGATCAGGTGGTGCGAGGAGCCGAACAGGGCCGCGATGATCGGCGTGACGATGGCCGTGTAGAGGCCGTATTCGGGCGGCAGACCGGCGATCATCGCAAAGGCGACGCCCTGCGGGAGCACCACCACGGCGTTGGTGAGCCCGGCCAGCAGGTCCTGGCGCACGGTCTGCGGGGTTACCATCGACCACCAGCGCAAGAACGGAAACACCTGCACCCACGGTCCGTTGTCCAGTCGCGTGCCCGCCATCCGCCCCGTCACCCCCTCGATTCACGCCCCGACAGCACGGCCCGCGGATCCCGCCGAAAGCCCGCCGCCCCTCCCCCCGGAAGACTCGCGCAGAGGGTGCGCGGCGTGGCGCGCAGACGGGCGGACCGGAATGGCGGGGAACCGACACCGGGACCCCGCCCCCCCGGGACTACGCCGGCGGATACAGGATCCGGTGCTCGCACCGGGACCCGCGGCGCACCGACTTGCCCGCCGCGGGCCGCGGGCAAGTCGGTATCCAGCATAGCAAACCGGTCTGCGGCAGACAAAACCGGCGCCCACCTGCGGACAAGCGCGGGACACGCCCCTAATATGTGGGATGCTCGATCATGGAAGATCGAAAGCGGTTTTCCGATCGTTCGAGGCGGGCCGCGGGCACTACTCAGTGAAGGCGATCGAAAAAATGGACCGCCCCCCGCCGCAGTAGAACCGGCGCCAAGTCCGACAGGCGCTGGAACGGGCGGGATTATTCGCCCTGATTCGCGGCCGGGGCGGGAACCGGCGCCGTCTGCGATGTGCGCCGCCAGACCAGATCCGGCTCGCGCGCCGCACGCACGTCGTCGAGACGCCGCACCGGCAGGCTGTAGGGGGCGCCGCGCACCCGCTCGGGGCTCTCGCGCGCCTCGTCACGGATACGCACCATGGCCTCGGCAAAGGCGTCCAGGGTCTCGCGCGACTCGGTCTCGGTCGGCTCGATCAGGAGACACTCGGAGACCAGCAGCGGGAAATAGGTCGTGGGCGCGTGGAAGCCGTAGTCGAGTAGCCGCTTGGCGAGGTCGATCGCCCGCATGCCGAGTTCCTTGGCCTCGCGCCGCAGTGTGATGATGAACTCGTGGGTGGCGCGCCGCCCGGGATAGGCGGGCTCGAAGCCCGCCGCACGCAGGCGCACCAGGAGGTAGTTCGCGTTCAGCACCGAGTACTCCGCGACCCGCTCCATGCCGCCGCGCCCGAGCATGCGCGCGTAGACGTAGGCACGCAGCAGTATGCCCGCATTGCCCGCGAATGCCGACATCGGTCCGATGCTCTGCGGGCGGTCCTGCTCCGTAAGCCAGCGGTATTCGCCGCGCTCGCACGCCACCATCGGCACCGGAAGGAAGGCCTGCAGACGCTCGCCGGCCGCCACCGGCCCGGCGCCCGGACCGCCGCCGCCGTGCGGGGTGGAGAAGGTCTTGTGCAGGTTCATGTGGATGACGTCGAAGCCCATGTCTCCCGGACGCACCTTGCCGAGTATGGCGTTCAGGTTGGCGCCGTCGTAGTACAACAGCCCGCCCGCCTCGTGCACGATGCGGGCGATCTCGGCGATGCGCCGCTCGAACACACCCAGGGTCGAGGGGTTGGTCAGCATCAGCCCCGCCGTGCGCGGGCCGAGCGCCTCGCGCAACGCGTCGAGATCCACATCACCCTCGGAGTCGGTGGGGATCTCCCGCACCGTGTAACCGCACATGGCCGCGGATGCCGGATTGGTGCCATGGGCCGCGTCGGGGATCAGCATTTCGGTGCGTGCGCTGTCGCCGCGGGCGTCGTGGTAGGCGCGGATCATCGTCACGCCCGCCAACTCGCCCTGCGCCCCGGCCATCGGTGCCAGCGACACGCACGGCAGCCCGCTGACCTCCCGGAGGATCGCCTGCAATTCGTACAGGCAGGCCATGAACCCCTGACTCAACGACTCGTGCGCGGCGGGGTGGCGCGCCAAAAACCCCGGCAGCATCGCCAGCCGATTGGCGACGCGCGGATTGTACTTCATGGTGCAGGAGCCGAGCGGGTAGAAGTGGGTGTCGATCGAGAAGTTCTTCTGCGACAGGCGGGTATAATGGCGCACCACGTCGAGTTCGGAGACCTCCGGGAGTTCGGCGCGCCCACGCCGCCGCCGCGCCTCGGGGATCCCCATGAGATCGCCGGTCGGCGGAAGCTGCGCGCGGTTACGCCGGCCCGGGCGTGAGCGTTCGAAGATCAGCATGTCCCTGGCCGGATCCCGTTGCGAGGGACCCGTTGCGAAATCAAGAGCATCTCCCGCCTGTGCCGTGAGGGGCCATCGCCCTTGAACCACTTGGTTCAGGTGGGAACATCGGTCGACGAATCAGGCTTTCCGCACAGCGGCGGACCTGCACACAACGCCGACGACTCCGTCCCCAGGGCGCCACGATAGGGCCAAGGATCTTCCAGGCCCCGCCTCGAACACCGCAGGAGATGCCAAACCGAAAACCGAAACAAACCGGCTACAATTCGGGCTGACTGCCTTCATGCAGCACCTCGTCGACCCGCTCGCGCAACGCATGCACCCGCACTCCGAGATTGTGCCCGTACCGGGTGCGTTGCGACTGCTGCTGCAGCAGATCATGAGCAATATTCAGCGCGACCATCACGGCGATGCGGTCTATGCCGATCACCTTGCCGCTGTCGCGGATCTCTTTCATCCGGCCGTTGAGATAGCGTGCCGCCCGGAGCAATCCGTCCTGCTCGTCTTCCGGACAAGCGACGAGGTATTCCTTGTCCAGAAGGCGCACCGAAACCGCCTCGGCCCCGGTATCCATTTCAGCCATGCTCCATGCCGCGCAGCCGACTGACGATGGACTCGACCCGGTTACGCGCCATCTCGTTGCGCTGGAGAAGCTGCACCCGCTCGCCGGAAAGAACCCCCATGCGTGCATGGAGCGCGCGATTCTCGATCTTCAGCCGCCGGCACAGGTCCACGAGTTCCTGCACCCGCTGCTCCAATCGGTGCAACTCCTCCTCGATCGAATCATTCGGCGCTTCGCTGTCCATGGAACTTACTATAGGGCCGGCGCGAAACCGGGTCAACGCCTGGCGCGATCCGCGCTTGGGTATCGAATCTTTGAGTGCTACCATAGGGTTAGCGTTGCACGGCGACGGCGCGCATGACGATTCCCTCAATCTCCGCCCCCCGGACTCCGGCCCGATGGCTCACACCCCCTTCACCCGCTTTCGACCGAATCCCCCGCCGCATCCCGGTGCGCGGGGGATCGAGGCGACCCCTCGCGCAGGCGACCCCCGCCGGCTCGTGAACCCACAGCGCAGGCGTAGCCCCCGATGAATGATCCGGCGACCCGGCCCGCCTTCCCGGAAGTCCGCGACTGCCTGCATGCGGCCGATGCCGAATCCGGTGCGGCCGAGGCACATGGTCTGCTGTGCGGGATGCTGTGCGCGCGCGCCGGGACCGGACCGGAGCCGTGGCTCAAGCAGGTCTTGGGCCACTCGCACGAGCCGGGCGCCCACCCGGACGTGCTCGACCAAGTCTACCGCGGCACCCGCGCCCAATTCGCCGGCGGCGAATTGGGGTTCCAGCCGCTGCTGCCCGACGACGAGGAACCACTGCCGGTGCGTATCCAAGCCCTGGGTCAGTGGTGCGGGGGTTTCCTCGCGGGCCTGGGCCTGACGGAGACCTCGGATAGCGCGGCGCTGGAGGGCGAGGTAGGCGAATTTGTGCGCGATGTGGCCGAGATCGCACGCACCCGATTCGAACCCGCCGCCGGCGAAGAAGACGAATCCGCCTATATGGAAATCGTGGAATACCTGCGCATGGGCGTGCTACTGACCTACGAGACCCTCAACCCGCCCCCCGGCGAGCCCGCCGACACAGTCCACTGACCGCGCCGCTCACCGACGGCTTCACCGCCCAACCCTCGTAGCCTGGATGCAGGCCGAAGGCCGAAATCCGGGGACCTCGGCGCCAGTACGAACACTGCCCCCGGATTCCGCTGCGCTCCATCCAGGCTACGGGGCGGCACTTGATCCCGTAGCGCTTTCCCTGCGTTCCATCAGGTGTGGTAGCGGGCACCGAGTTCGTGCACGGCGTCGACCAGGACTGCGACGCGGTCCGGGTCGGTATCCGCGTGGATCCCATGGCCGAGGTTGAAGACGTGCCCGGAGCCGGCACCGAACGCCTCCAGGATCTGTGCCGCACCGGCACGGATCCGTTCCGGCCCGGCGTAGAGGACCGCGGGGTCGAGATTTCCCTGCAGTGCAATGCGGTCTCCGACCCGCGCGCGCGCAACGCTCAGATCGACCGTCCAGTCGAGCCCCGCGGCGTCGCAGCCGGTGGCGGCGATCGCCTCCAGGTGCTGGCCGCCGCCCTTGGTGAAGAGGATCACCGGGACACGGCGCCCGTCGTGCTCGCGCGGCAGGGACTCGACGATCCGCGCCATGTAGCGCAATGAGAACTCGCGGTACGCGACGGGATCGAGCACCCCGCCCCACGTGTCGAAAATCATGATCGCCTGCGCACCGGCCTCGATCTGCGCGTGCAGATAGACGCCGACGCTGCGCGTGACGACCTCGAGCAGCCGATGCAGCAGTTCGGGGCGGTCGAATAACAATCGCTTGATCCGGTCGAATTCGCGACTCGATCCCCCCTCGACCATATAGGTCGCAAGCGTCCAGGGGCTGCCGGCAAACCCGATCAGCGGCAGCGTCCCGGCCAACTCGCCGCGCACCAGACGCACCGCGTCCAGCACGTAACGCAGATCCGTCTCGGGATCGGGTACTCCCAGCGCGCGGATATCGCGCTCCCCGCGCACCGGGCGTTCGAAGCGCGGGCCCTCGCCGTCCACGAAATGCAGGCCCAGGCCCATCGCATCCGGCACCGTGAGGATATCGGAGAAGAGGATTGCGGCATCCAGCCGGTAGCGGCGCACCGGCTGCATCGTCACCTCGCAGGCCAGTTCCGGCGTCGTACACAGCGTCAGGAAACTCCCGGCCCGCTCGCGCACGGTGCGGTATTCCGGCAGGTAGCGACCCGCCTGGCGCATGATCCAGATCGGCGTCGTGTCCACGGGCTCGCGCAGCAACGCGCGCAGCAGGCGATCGTTGGTCGAACCGTTCATCCTTTTCCTTGCTGGTCTGAGACCCCGCCCTTTAGGGCGGAAGGAGCGCTGGTACCCCGGCCTGAAGGCCGGGGTTTCACATCAGCGCGGTTCAGGGAGGGGTGCAAACCCCTTCCTGAACGGAAAACCTCCGACCTGAAGGCCGGAGACCTTATTACTGAAGGATGTCGGCAAGGCCCGCTGCCGCGGCGCCGGATCCAGGATGGCGTTCAGACGCCCAGGTAATCGAGTATGCCCCGGGCCGCCTCGCGCCCCTCCCACACGGCGGTGACCACCAGGTCCGAACCGCGCACCATGTCGCCGCCCGCGAACACCTTCGGATTCCCGGTCCGGCAGGGACGCTGCGGGTCGTCCGCAACCCGCACGCGGCCTCCGGCGTCGGTCCCGATTCCGAACTGCGCGAACCACGGGGCCGGACTGGGACGGAAACCGAAGGCGATGATCACGCGGTCGGCGGCGACGACCTCTTCGGATCCGGGCACCGGCTCCGGGCGGCGGCGCCCGCGCTCGTCCGGATCGCCCAGGCGCGTGGTGATCGTCTTCACCCCCTCCACCCGGGCATCGCCGACGATCTCGATGGGCTGGCGGTTGAACAGGAACCGCACGCCCTCCTCCTTGGCGTTCACGACCTCGCGCCGCGATCCCGGCATGTTGGCCTCGTCCCGGCGGTAGACGCAGGTGACGCTGCCCGCCTCCTGGCGGATCGCCGTGCGGTTGCAGTCCATCGCGGTATCGCCGCCGCCCAGCACCACCACGTCGCACCCGCGCACATCGTTGCGGTCCGAGCCGGCCTCGCCGGGCCGAAGCAGGCGGTCGGCGTTCGAGATCAGGTACGCCAGGGCGTCGAACACGCCGGGAAGATCCTCCCCCGGGAAGCCGCCCTTCATGGAAGTATAGGCGCCCATCCCGAGGAACACCGCGTCGTACTCCTCGAGCAGCCGGTCGAATGCGACGTCCCTGCCGATCTCCGTGTTCAGCACGAACTCGACTCCCATCTCCTCGAGTATGCGGCGCCGCTGCGTGATGACTTCTTTTTCCAATTTGAACGGGGGGATGCCAAAGGTCAGCAGCCCGCCGATCTCCGGGTACCGGTCGAAGACCACCGGCTTCACCCCGTTGCGCACCAGCACGTCCGCGCACCCGATCCCGGCGGGACCGGCGCCCACCACGGCGACCCGGCGTCCGGTGTCGCGCACCCCCGTGAGATCCGGGCGCCAGCCCTGGCGCAGCGCCTCATCGGTGATATAGCGCTCCACGGTGCCGATGGTCACCGCGCCGAAGCCGTCGTTGAGCGTGCAGGCCCCTTCGCACAGCCGGTCCTGGGGACACACCCGGCCGCAGACCTCGGGCAGCGAGTTGGTCCGGTGACACAGCTCCGCGGCCGCGAACAGATTGCCCTCCTCGACGAGCTTCAACCAGTTGGGGATGTAGTTGTGTACCGGACACTTCCACTCGCAGTACGGGTTGCCGCAGGCAAGGCAGCGTCCCGACTGCGCGGCGACCGCACTGGCCGTGAACGGACCGTAGATCTCCTTCCAGTCGCGGATGCGGACCTCCACCGAGGTCTTCTCCGGCATCCGGCGGGGCAGATCGAGAAACTGGAACAAATCGGCCATGGCCCTCGTTGCTCAGAATCCGGCCGCGCCGCTCAGGCCGCGCGCTGCAGGGTGTCCAGGATGGTCGCCAGGTCCGCGGCCTTGGGTTTGACCAGCCAGAACTTCCCGGCGAAGTCGGAGAACTCCTCGAGCACCCGGCGACCCCACGGGCTGCCGGTCTCCTCGACGAACTCGCGGATCAGCCCGCGCAGAAAGTTGCGGTGGGCCTCCATGGCCTCGATCTCGATGCGGTGGATGTCCACCAGCTCGTGATTGTAGTGATCGACGAACCCGTTGCCCAGATCGAGAGTGAAAGCGATCCCGCCGGTCATGCCGGCGCCGAAGTTGAGACCGCTCGATCCGAGGACCACGACCACACCCCCGGTCATGTACTCGCAGCCATGGTCCCCCACGCCCTCGACCACGGCGACGGCGCCCGAATTGCGCACCGCGAAACGCTCGCCGGCCAGTCCCGCGGCGAACAGCCGCCCGCCGGTGGCGCCGTACAGGCACGTATTGCCGATAATGACGTTCTCGCAGGTCGAAAGCCCGCTTTCCGGCGGGGGATGGATCACCAGCTTGCCGCCGGCCATACCCTTGCCGACGTAGTCGTTGGCGTCCCCCTCGAGGCGCAGGTGCAGGCCGCCCGCGTTCCACACGCCGAAGCTCTGCCCCGCCGTACCTTTCAGCCGCAACGTGATCGGCGCATCCTCCATGCCGAGGTTCCCGTGGCGACGCGCGATCTCGCCGGAGAGCCGCGCGCCGATCGACCGGTCGTCGTTGCGTAGCGTGTAGCGGAACTCCCCGCCCCGCCGGTGCTCGATGGCGTCGAGCGCGTCGCGCACCATCCGCTCGGCGAGTTCGCCGCGATCGAAGGGCTCGTTGCGCTCCACCCGGCAATACTGCGGCTTGTCGGCCGGCACGCCGGCGTCCGAGACCAGCGGCGCGAGATTCAGACGGCGCTGTTTCGCGGTCCGCCCGGGCAGGATCTCGAGCAGATCGGTACGCCCGATGAGGTCCGTCAGCCGGCGCACCCCGAGGCGCGCCATCCACTCGCGGGTCTCCTCGGCCACGAAGCGGAAAAAATTCATCACCATCTCCACCTTGCCGTGGAAATGGTCCATGCGCAGCACTTGGTTCTGCGTGGCGATCCCCGTCGCGCAGTTGTTCAGGTGGCAGATCCGCAGGTACTTGCAGCCCATGGCGATCATCGGCGCGGTACCGAAGCCGAAACTCTCGGCGCCGAGGATCGCCGCCTTGACCACGTCCAGGCCGGTCTTGAGTCCGCCGTCGGCCTGCACCCGCACCCGGCCGCGCAGGTCGTTCGCGCGCAGGATCTGGTGCGTCTCGGTCAGACCCAGTTCCCACGGGGCCCCGGCGTATTTGACCGAGGCGAGCGGGCTCGCGCCCGTCCCGCCGTCGTAGCCGGCGATGGTGATGAGGTCCGCGTACGCCTTGGCCACCCCGGCGGCGATGGTCCCCACGCCCGCCTCGGAGACCAGCTTCACGGATACCAGCGCCTGCGGGTTCACCTGCTTGAGGTCGAAGATGAGCTGCGCCAAGTCCTCGATGGAATAGATGTCGTGGTGCGGCGGCGGTGAGATCAATGCGATACCGGGCTTCGCGTAGCGCAGTTGCGCGATCATCTCGTTGACCTTGTGGGCGGGCAACTGTCCGCCCTCGCCCGGCTTGGCGCCCTGCGCGACCTTGATCTGCAGGACTTCGGCGCTCACCAGGTAGGCCGGCGTGAGCCCGAAGCGCCCGGAGGCCACCTGCTTGATCTTGGAGGAGCGGATCGTGCCGTAGCGCTTCGGGTCCTCGCCCCCCTCGCCCGAGTTGGAGCGTCCGCCCAGGCGGTTCATCGCCTCGGCGAGCGTCTCGTGCGCCTCCGGCGAGAGCGCGCCCAGCGACATGCCGGCGCTGTCGAAGCGCCGGACGAGCTCCTCGGCCGGCTCCACCTCCTCGATCGGCACCGGCTCGACCTCCTCGCGCAGGGCCAGCAGGTCGCGCAGCACCGTGACCGGGCGGGTATTGACCCGTTCCGCATACTCGCGGTAATCGTCCTGCTTGCCGCTGCGAACGGCGCGATGCAGCGCCTGAACGACGTCCGGATTGTAGGCGTGATACTCGCCCCCATAGATGAACTTGAGCAGCCCGCCCTGATCGACCGGGGCGCGCGGGTTCCACGCGCGGCGCGCCAGGCCCGCCTGGTCTTGCTCCAGATCCTCGAAATGGGCGCCGCCGATGCGGCTCACCGTGCCGGCGAAGCACAACTCCACCACGTCCTCGTGCAGCCCCACGATCTCGAAGAGCTGGGCCCCGCGGTAGCTGGTGATCGTCGAGATGCCCATCTTCGAGATGATCTTGTAGAGGCCCTTGTTGATCCCCTTGCGGTAGGCAAGGCCCAGCGCGCTCGCGTCCCGGCCCCGGACCTCGCCGGTGCGGATCAGGTCGTGAAGGCACTCATAGGCGAGATAGGGGTAGACGGCGGTGGCGCCGTAGCCGATCAGGCAGGCGTAGTGTTGAGGATCGCGGGCGGTCCCGGTCTCCACCACCAGGTTTGCGTCGCAACGCAGGCCTTCGCGGATCAGCCGATGATGCACCGCGCCGGTCGCCAACAGCGCGTGGATCGGGATCCGGTCCTCGCGCAGGGCACGATCGGACAGCACCAGGATCACCGCGCCCTCGCGCACCGCCTGCACGGCCCGCTCGCACAACGCCTCGAGTGCGCCGCGCAGACCCTCCGCGAGCCGGTAGTTCAGATCCAGGACCCGGTGGGCGTACTCCGGATCGTCCTGCGCCAGCAGCCGGCGAAACTTGTCCTCCGAGAGCAGGGGCGAGTCGATGAGGAGGCGCCGCGCGTGCTCGGGCGTTTCCTCGAACAGGTTCTGCTCGCGGCCGAAGCAGGTCTCCAGCGACATCACGATCTGCTCGCGCAGCGGGTCGATGGGCGGATTGGTGACCTGCGCGAACTGCTGGCGGAAATAGTCGTACAGCGAACGCGCCCGCGTCGAGAGCACGGGAAGGGGTGTGTCGTCGCCCATCGAACCGATCGCCTCCTGGCCGGCCTCGGCGAGCACGCGCAGGATCTGGTCACGTTCCTCGAAGGTCACCTGGAACAGCTTCTGGTAGACGCCGAGTTCGGCCTCATCGAGCGGCGCGCTCGTCAGGGGCTCGGCCTCCAGCGTGGACTCGATACGACGCGCGTACCGCCCGAGCCATTGCTTGTAGGGCCGGCCCGACTTGAGCCGGTGGTCGATATCCGCCGGCAGCAGCAACCGGCCGGTGGCGGTATCGGCGGCGATCATCTGACCGGGCATCAGGCGCCCCTTGCACAGCACGTCGCCCGGCTCGTAGTCGTAGACGCCGATCTCGGAGGCCAGGGTGATGTGCCGGTCGCGGGTCAGCACGTAGCGGGCCGGGCGCAGACCGTTGCGGTCCATGCTGCAGGCGGCGTAGCGCCCGTCGGTAAGAACGATACCCGCGGGTCCGTCCCAGGGCTCCATGTGCATCGAGTGATACTCGTAGAAGGCGCGCAGGTCCGGATCCATGGTCTCGACGTTCTGCCACGCCGGCGGGATCAGCAACCGCATGGCCCGGAACAGGTCCATACCGCCCGCGAGCAGCGCCTCGAGCATGTTGTCGAGACTGCACGAATCCGAGCCCTCCATGGACACCCAGGGCCGCACGTCCGCCAACTCCGGGAGCAACGGGCTCTCGAACTTGTAGGCTCGGGCGATCGCCCAGTGGCGGTTGCCCCGGATCGTGTTGATCTCGCCGTTGTGCGCCAGGTAGCGGAACGGCTGGGCGAGACGCCACTGCGGCCAGGTGTTGGTCGAGAATCGTTGGTGGAATACGCACAGCGAGGAGGCCAAGCGCGGATCCCGCAGATCCGGATAGAACACCGGCAGATTGTCCGGCATCACCAGGCCCTTGTAGGAGATCACCCGGGCGGAAAGGCTCGGCACGTAGAACACCGGATCCTCGCCCTCCAGCGCCTTCTCGGCGTGCCGGCGCGCGATGTAGAGCCGCCGTTCCAGGGCCGCCTCGTCGAGGTCGTCGGGCGCCCGGACAAACACCTGCTCCACCACCGGCAGAGTCTTCGATGCCTCGGCCCCGCACGCGGCGGGGTCGGTGGGCACGGCGCGCCAGCCGACGGTCGCCAGCCCCTGCGCCGCCAGCGCCTCGCCCAAACGCCGGCGCGCGGCCTCGGCCGCCGGACGATCCGAGTTCAGGAACACGACCCCGACGGCATAGCGCGCGCCGAGTTCCAGGCCCTGTTCGGCGGTCGTCGCACGCAGGAAGGCGTCGGGCAGGCTCATCAGCAGCCCGCACCCGTCGCCGCTCTTGCCGTCGGCGGCCACGGCGCCGCGATGAGTAAGCCGGGCCAGCGAACCGATCGCGGTTTGCACCAACCAATGGCTGGGCTTCCCATCCATCTGCGCGATCAGTCCGAATCCGCAGTTGTCCCGTTCGAAGGACGGATGGTACAGGCCGGAGGAAGGAGGGCGGTTGGCACTCACGGCAGCAGTCATACCTCGGCTTCGCAAACGCGCCGCGCCCGGTTCGGACGCGCGATCAACCCGCCGCGCGGCAAGCCGGCCGCAGGCAAAGGGCCGTGCAGTATAGCGCCGCGGGAGAGGGTGTTCAATGAAGCGACGGCCCGCCGGCATCGGTCTTTCCCCCAAGTTTTCCGTAGGTTGCGCACGAGTGCCGGAAAGATCCGTGTCTGCCGTGCGACCTCAGCGCACTCCGGGGGTAGACGCGGTGCGAATCGCGGCCTGCACGGAGGCCAGGCTTCGCACCCAGGGGCGGGTGGAACGCAGGGCGCGCGGGAGAGTCACCGCCGCCCGCACGGCCGCCTCGCGGGAAGGATATACGCCGTACACCAACGCGTAGAGCGTTTCGCGGTCGCGCTTGCCGGTTACCGGAAACCACGCTACCGGCGCCGCCCAACGATGCCGTTGAAGCAGCCGCGGCAATGCGTCGCGCCGGCGTACTACGATGACCTGTACCGTATAGTGATGCGGGTCCTGACGCATCAGCCAAGCCACCGTGTGCACGTTCGTCGATTGCCGCCCAACGGGTCGCGATGGCACCCGGGCGGAGGCGTGAAGCCGGGGCTGCGGCACCGGAGCCACCGACGGTTGCGATGCGCTTCCAGGCGGGTGAACGCCTGCGCGAACCGCCGGCCTCGGCGCCGGGGCCGGCGCACCGTGAGGGATCAGGGTTACGACTTGGCGCGACCGCTCCTCCACCCCGGTTGCGGCGAACACCGGTGCGACGGTGCCCGCCGGCGGGCCCGGTTGCGCGGGCGAACGCCCGGAAGGGGGGGTGGCGGGCGGCGATGCGACGGGGGCTTGCGCAGTCGGTGGGACCGGAGGGGCGGACGGAATCGCGGCAATGGAGCCCGCCACCCGGGCGGGGTGCATCCGCACCACCGGAGCCGGTGGCGCTCCACCGCCGGGCGCACTCGCGCGTCCCGCGAGCCACCGTCCCAGCGGCCCTTGTACCTCGATCAACCCCACCGCCGCCACACCGGCCAACACCAGAAAACCGAGGGCCGACCTCAGGCGCGGCGCCGTCGACCGGTTCGCGCGCGCGCCCTGTGCACCGGCGCCCAAGAGCAGGCGGTGGGCCTGTTCATGGATACGCCCGGGCAACCCCCGGGCGGCACGGTGGATCTGCCGGACTTGGCGGGCCGTGAACGGACCGTCTCCGGACAAACCCGCGGCCAGCAGCCGGTGCATGAGATAAGCCGCCGTCTGCCCGGGTGTGAATGCCGGCAGCGCCTCGACGCGGAGCGAGGCGCGCAATTCAGCGGGAAGCACCATTCCTTCGAGGGTGGCCTGCAGAGAGGGTTCGGCGAACAGTACGACACGGGCGGAGCCGGGTGCCGGCGGGCCGGCCAGCGAGATGAGCGCCTCGAGAACCGGGACCGGCAGGAGATGAGCGTCGTCCGCGAGGATGACCGGCAACTGCGCATCCTCGCGCAAGCGCGCAAACGCGGCGCGTATCGCCTTGCCGTTCGCAAGGATCGCCGGCTCCACCCCGGCCAAGCCCCCGGCCAGTTGCGCGTACAGGGCGGCGACTCCCTGCGGGGGGAGGGCGCCGCCGAGGCGCTGCACGCGCCAACTCTCGTCGGCGTGCGCCTGGAGCTGCTCGAGCAGGGTGGTCTTGCCTCCGCCCTCGGGGGCCTGGACCACGACCAGCAGCCCGGTCGACTGGATCAGATGGCGGAGGAGATTGAAGCGCTGGAGGATCGCCGAGTCTTCATAATAGAAAGAGGCGGATCCGCGAACGGCGCCGAACGGCCCCTCGCGCAAGCCGAGCGCCGCAACATAGGGGGGATCGCCGGCCGGCCCGTCCCGTCCCGGATTGGATGCCATCTCCCTCTCCCGCTCCGGGCGCACCGCACCCCTCAGATCCCGCGGGTGCCCCCCTCGACGAAGACCACCCGGTAGCCGCGTCGCAATTGCTGATCGCGGGCCGCGATGAGCGCTTGCTCGGCCTCCTCGCGGCCGGCGTAGTACTGGCGCCGCACGCGCCCGGCGCCGCCCTGGACGCCCCACTCCCGGACCAGCGTCCAACCCTCCCACAGATCTGCGAGCAGGATCAGGTGACAAAAGCGCGGCGCGCCGCCGTCCATCGCCGGGATCTGCAGATAGATGCGCACGCCCTTCGATCCCCCCGCCCGCGTCGCGCCCCGCCCGCTCAGGCCCCGGCCGGGGCCGCCCCCTCCTCGAGGACCGCCGCCAGCGCGGCCTCGTCGAAGTCGTCGGTCAGCACCGCGCGGCCGATCCCGCGCAGCAGGACCAAGTGCAGTCGTCCGTCCCGGACCTTCTTGTCCACCGCCATCCACTCACGCAATCGGGATGCGATCTCGGCCGGCGGGACCACCGGCAGGCGTGCGCGGCGCACCAATGCCTCGATGCGCTCCACCGTCGCCTCCGCCAGCCAGCCCTGACGCGCCGACAGGCGCGCCGCCATACACATACCGGCGGCCACCGCTTCGCCGTGCAGCCAGTTGCCATAGCCGCTCCCGGTCTCGATCGCGTGTCCGAAAGTATGGCCCAGGTTAAGCAGCGCGCGCTGCCCGCTCTCGCGCTCGTCGACGGCCACCACCTGCGCCTTGTCGCGGCAGGAGCGCTCCACCGCGAACGTCACGGCCTCGGGTTCGCGCCCCGCCAGCGCCTCCATGTGGGCCTCCAGCCACTCGAAGAATTCGCGATCCTGGATCAGCCCGTACTTGATGATCTCGGCGATCCCGGCGCGCAGTTGGCGCTCCTCCAGGGTCGCCAGGGTATCGATATCCGCCACCACGCAGCGCGGCTGATGGAACGCGCCGATCATGTTCTTGCCCAGGGGGTGGTTGACGCCGGTCTTGCCGCCGACCGAGGAGTCGACCTGCGCGAGCAGCGTGGTCGGGACCTGGATGAAGGGCACGCCGCGCTGATAGCAGGCGGCCGCGAATCCGGTGATGTCCCCGATCACCCCGCCGCCGAGCGCGATCAGCGTGGTCTCGCGGTCGTGGCACCGCTCGAGGAGCGTGTCGAAGACGCGCCCCGTGACCTCCAGGGTCTTGTACTGCTCCCCGTCGGGGAGGATCGCCGCGTCGCACTGAAAACCCGCGAGCGACTTCTGCAGCCGCTCGAGGTAGAGGGGCGCCACGGTCTCGTTGGACACCACCAGCACCCGACGCCCCTGGATATGGCGTACGAACAATTCGGCGCGATCCAGCAACCCGGATCCGATATAGATCGGGTAGCTGCGCGATCCGAGATCGACTTGCAGGGTTTTCATTCTCATGTGCGACATTCTAACAGCCCGTCGGACTCAGGGATTCGCAGCGAGGCGCTGCAGGATCTCGGCGACCACCGCCTGCACACTGCGCCCGTCGGTCTTCACCACCAGATTCGCGACCTCCCGGTAGAGAGGGGCGCGCACCGCCGTCAACGCCTCCAACCGGGCGCGACGGTCGTCGGTATGCAGCAGCGGCCGGTGCCGGTCGCGGGTGGTGCGTTCGAGCTGTTGGGCGACCGAGGTCTCCAGGTAGATTACGCGACCCCCGGCCCGCAGGTCTTCGCGGTTGCGCGCGTCCAGCACCGCACCGCCGCCGGTGGCCAATACCACCCCGTCCAGGCGCGTGAGTTCCTCCAGTACCGCCCGTTCGCGGGCGCGGAAACCCGCCTCGCCCTCGAGATCGAAGATCAGCGGGATATCGGCCCCGGTGCGGGACTCGATCTCGCGGTCGCTGTCATGGAACGCGAGTTCCAGGGAACGCGCCAACTGGCGCCCGATCGTGGTCTTGCCGGCCCCCATCGGCCCGACCAGGAACAGATTGACGGCTTTGCCCATGGGGCAGATATGCCAGAAAGGCCGGGGTACCGCAAGTGGAACCCCGCAAACGCGGGAAGGCCCGTCACCGGGCCTTCCCGTCCGGATCGCCCGCTATCGGGTCGTGCCGACGGTGTTGAAGCGGGTCTGATCGACGTGCAGGACGTCCTTCATGATCTTGGGCGTCACGAACACCAAAAGCTCCGAACGGTTGTTGGTCTTCTGGGTGTTGCGGAACAGGAACCCGAGGCCGGGGATATCCCCGAGGAACGGGATGCTGTTCTTCTGCCGCTTGTCGGTGTGCTGGTAGATGCCGCCGAGCACCACCGTCTCCCCGTTATCCACCAACACCTGGGTCTGGACGTTGTTGGTATCGATGCTCGGCACCCCGAAGAACACCTGACCGACGCTGTCCTTGTTGACCTCGAGGTCCATGATGATCCGGTTGTCGGGCGTGATGTGCGGCGTCACCTTCAGACTCAGCACCGCCTTCTTGAACTGCACCGAGGTGGCGCCGCTCGAGGTCGCCTGCTGGTAGGGGATCTCGACGCCCTGCTCGATCGTCGCCGTCCTGTCGTTGGCGGTGATGACCCGCGGACTGGAGACCACCTCGCCCCGGCCCTCGGCCTGCATGGAGGAGAGTTCCAGTTGCAGCAGGTGGCTGCCGATACGGCCCACCACGATCCCCAGGGCGGCGGTCGGGTTGACGACCGGGAGCGAGGAGATCAGGCCCTCGACGCCGCTGCCGGCCGAGCTGCCGCCGACCGGTTGGAAAGCGGTAATGCCGCCACCGGGCGATGGCGGGGCAAGTCCGCCGGAGATCGTGCCCCCTACGGCGTACTGGCTTCCATTGCTGCCGAACGTGGTGGCCCGGCTGAAACCGAACTTCGCGCCCAGGCCACGGCTCCAGTCGTTGTTGGCGATCACCACCCGTGATTCGATCAACACCTGGCGCACCGGGATGTCCAGGGTCCGCACGAGCTTGCGGATCTCGCCGAGCCGCGCCAGGGTATCCTGGACCAGGAGGGTGTTGGTGCGCGCATCGACCATCACGCTGCCCCGCGACGACAGGAAGCCGCCGCTCTTCGAACCCTGCCCGGACTGCAACAGCTTGGCGATATCCGAGGCCTTGGCGTAGTTGATCTGGATGGACTCGAAACGCAGCGGCTCGAGCTTCTGCAACTGCTTCCGTGTCTTGGCCTCGCGATTCTCCCGGGCGGCGATCTCCTTGCTCGGCGCCACCCAGATCACGTTGCCGATGTGGCGCTGCCCCAGGCCCTGGGTCTGGAGGATGATGGCCAGGGCCTGATCCCACGGTACGTTTTTCAGACGCAACGTCAGGCTGCCCTTGACGTTGTCGCTGACGACGATGTTCTTTCCGGTGAAATCCGCGATCAACTGCAGCACCGCACGCGTCCGGATGTTCTGGAAGTTCAGAGACAGGCGCCGGCCGGTGTATTTGAACTTGGCCTTGGCCTGCGCCTCCTTCTGGGCGGCGGTCACCGGCTTGATCTCGATGGTGAGCTTGTCGCCGGACTGATAGGCCATGTCCTCATGCTGACCGTGGGCGGCGATGGCCATGCGCACGCCGTTGCCCCTCACATAGGTGTCCACGTGGGTCACCGGCGTAGCGAAATCGGTCACGTCGAGCCGCTGCTCGAGCCGGGCCGGCAGGTTCGCGTTCATGAAATCCACGTAGATCTTCTTGCCTTTCCCGTGGAGATTCCATGACACGGAGGAATCGGCCAGGTCCACGGTGATCAGGGCCTGGCCGACCGCGCCGCGGCGGAAATCCACGCCGGTGATCCCCGGCCGCACGGCCCCTGCGGCGACGGGCGACACGGATGCGGCGGCCGCCCCCGCGCCTTGCGCGGGGGCGCCGTTCAGCGTCACGTAGACTTTGTTGCCCGCGACCCGCACATCGTAGGGGACCAGTTGCACCAGATTCAGGACCACGCGGGTCCGCCCGTCGGCCTGCGCGGTCGTAATGCTGCGCGCCACGCCGATACCGATGGACTGGGTCTTCTTCGCCAGCGCGTTGCGCGTGTCCGGGAGGTCCAGCGCGATGCGCGCCGGGTGGTCGGTGGCGAACCCCACCGGCTGCGGGGCCGGTTTCGCCAGGGTGAGTACTACCTGGACCTCACCGCCCGGAAGGGCGGTGAAGCCGATGTTCTCCAGAGCGTTGACGGCGTGCGCCGGTGCGGCGGAAACCGATCCGGCGAGCAGCACCACTGCGGCAAGCGCAAGCAGAGGCACGAGGCGATGCCCGCCGCCTTCCGGAACTCCGGCCGCGCCCGCCCGGCGACCCGCGGTGCGGACTGTCTGAAGAAACGTCATCGCAGTGCTCCCCATGGGATTTCCTACTTCAGTGCCAGGGAGGCCGGGCGCTTCATCCAACCCCCCATACCGTCGGGTATGATCTCGACCAGATTCAATTTGTTCTCGCTGATCTTCACGATCTTTCCGTAGTTCCGGCCCATGTGGTCGCCATCGTGCACCGGGTAGATAGTGCCATCGGGGGCGCGCACCAGGGCCCAGATGCGCCCGTTCTTTCCGAGGGTGCCGACCATGCGCAGCGCGTCCAGCGGAAAGGCCTCCAGGGGCGCGCGCGGGCGTTTGGCGTCGGGACGCAACCGGCTGTTGCCGCCCGCCTTCACCTTGGCCGCCCCGTCGAGCCGGGACGGTGAGAACGGGTCGCGCAGATCGAAGGCGCTGTAGATGAATTTACGGTACAACTTGACCTTCGGAAGCGGCGAGATGTGCCCGCCCCGGCGGGCCTCGACCCGGCGCACCCAACGATGCAGATTGGACATCCGGTCGCCGCTGCAGCCGCCAAGCAGGATCACCGCCGCCAGCGCCGCCGCCAACGCCGCGCCGCGCGAGCGGACCATACGGGCGCCGGCGCTCATCCGCCAGCCCCCCCTTCTTCGAGGTACCGATAGGTCTTCGCCGTGAGGTCCATCACGAGCTTGCCGCCCTTCCCTTTCGGTTTGATCGAGATATTGTGCAGCGTCACGATTCGCGACAGCGCGGCCACGCCGCTCACGAATTTCCCGAACTGGTGGTAGGTGCCGGTGACCTCGATGCGGATCGGGAGTTCGGCGTAGAAGTCCTTTCGAATCTCCGCTTTCGGCTTGAACAGGCGGAATTCCAGCCCGCTGGCCAGGCCCGTCTGGGAGATGTCCACCAGCAGATCGGGCACCTCGGTCTTGCTCGGAAGCTGGCGCAGCATGGCACCGAAGGACTTGCGCATCTCGGCGAGCTGCTTCTCATAGGCATTGAGGTTCGCGGCCTTGCGCTGTTTGAACTCGAAGACCTGCTTGAGCGAGGTCTCCTTCTGCCGCGCCTGCTGCAGGTCGGCCCACTGGGTGCTGAGATCGAACCAGTAGCCGGCGAACAGCACCACCACCGCGACCAGCGCGATCGCCACGCCCTTGACCGGCCAGGGCCAACTGCCGGCGTTGTTGACGTCCAGGTCGAGGTTCTTGAGATCCGACAGATTCACCGCCCGGCCCTCCGCCCGGCGCGCTTCGCTCCCGCCGCGCCCGCGCCCGCGCCCTCGTTCTTCGGCATGGCCTCGCCGACCTGGAGCGTGAAATTGCTGACCCGGCCATTGGCGGTGGAGTGCGTGCGGATCACGTCCAACCGCGGATTGGTCAGCCAGCGGGTCGCATCGAGCCTGCGCATGTATTCCGACACCCGCGCATTCGACTGGGCCACGCCCTGGATTTTGAGGTTGTCGCCGCTCTGCACGATTCCCTTGAGGTACACCCCGTGCGGCAGCGTGGTCACCATCTCCTGGAACAGATGTACCACCTCGGGTCGACTGTGCTGCAGGCGCTGGATGATCTCCATGCGCGCCAGGAGTTTCGTCTTCGTCGACTCGAGATCCTTGATCTTGCGGATCCGCCCGTCGAGCCGTGTGATCTGTTGGTGCAGATACTGGTTGCGACTGTTCTGGTAACCGATCATGCCGCTCACCCGTATATGGACCAACAGCACCACCAGCCCGGCCAGCACCGCGGCCCCGGCGAGTATGGTAATGAACTCGCGCTGGCGCTCTTTGCGCAGCTCCTCGCGCCAGGGCAACAGGTTGATGCACGCCATGTCAGTCGAAGCTCCGCAGGGCCAGGCCGCAGGCGATCATCAGGGCCGGGGCGTCGTTGCCAAGGGACTGGGGATTGACCCGCGAGGCCAGCGTCATGTTCGCAAACGGGTTGGCGATGGTGGTACCGGTCCCCACCCGCTCCTCGATCAACTCGTCCACGCCCGCAATCGACGCGCTGCCGCCGGCGAGCACGATATGATCGACGTTATCGTACTGGCTGGACGAGAAGAAGAATTGCAGCGAGCGGCCGACCTGTTGGGCCATGGCGTCCTTGAACGGCTCCAGGACCTCCGTCATGTAGTTGTCGGGCAGTCCGCCCTGCTTCTTGGCCTGCCCGGCCTCCTCATAGGAGAGCCCGTAGCGACGCATGATCTCTTCGGTGAGCTGCTTGCCGCCGAAGACCTGCTCGCGAGTGTAGATGATCTTGCGATCGTGGAGCACGTTGAGCGTGGTCATGGTGGCGCCTACGTCGAGCACGGCGACGGTCCTGTCCGCCCCGGCGTCCGGTATCTGCTCGGCGATCAGGGAGAAGGCGTTCTCCATCGCGAAGCCCTCGACGTCCACCACCTTGGCGGTAAGCCCGGCGATCTCCAGGGCGGCGACGCGGGTCTCGACGTTCTCGCTGCGCGAGGCGGCGAGTAGGACGTCCACCTGCTGGGGGTTCTTCTCGTTCGGCCCCAGCACCTCGAAATCCAGGTTGATCTCCTCCAGCGGATAGGGGATATACTGATCCGCCTCGAGTTGGACCCGGCTCTCCTGCTCTTCCGGGCTGAGTCCGGCCTCGAGCTGGACGACCTTGGTGATCACCGCCGAGCCGGCGACGGCCACGGCGACGTTCCTCAGGCGGGTCCGCGATTTCTCCACCGCGCGACGCACCGACTCGCCGACCGCCTCGACGTCGGCGATGCTCTTCTCCACCACGGCGTTCTGGGACAACGGGGCCACCGCGTAACTCTCCACCCGGTAGCGCGGACCATCGTGCCCCAGCTCGAGCAGCTTTACGGCCGTGCTGCTGATGTCGATCCCCAGTAGGGGTGCTCGTTTCCCTTTGAACCCCAGCACGGTTTTTTATATCCTTTTTAGAGCGTTAGCTTGCGGGACAAGCCACGCGTCCGAAATTACACTCCAGAGACCATCCGGTGTCAACGAAAAGCGTAACGGCACGACCACTCTCCGACTTAACAAAATTCTTCGGCTTCCCGGCGTTTTCTTCCATGAAACCCATCACAGCTTCCCGCCCGAGCGCCGGCGCCCGATGAAACCCCTGTTCAAGGCGTTGCGACTCGTTATCGGCATCCTCCTCGCCGGCTTTACGGCCGGAGTCGTGACGCTGTTCGCAATCTACCTCTATCTGGAACCGCAATTGCCCTCGGTAACGCACCTGCGCGACATACGCCTCCAGGTCCCGTTGCGGGTCTATGCCGGGGACGGTGCGCTGATCGCCGAGTTCGGCGGAAAGCACCGCATCCCGGTGGCGTACGCAGACCTGCCGCCCCTGGTCGTCCGTGCGTTCCTGGCCGCCGAGGATGAACGATTCTTCCGGCATCCGGGCGTCGACTACCATGGACTCGTTCGCGCGGCCTTCGAACTGATCCGTACCGGCCACAAGTCCCAGGGCGGCAGCACCATCACGATGCAGGTCGCCCGCAACTTCTTCCTGAGTCGCGAGAAGACCTTCACCCGCAAGCTCAAGGAGATCTTCCTCGCCCTCAAGATCAACCGCGAGCTGACCAAGCAGGAGGTCCTGGACCTCTATCTCAACAAGATCTACCTGGGCAACCGGGCCTACGGCGTCGGCGCCGCCGCCCAAATCTATTACGGCAAGAATCTCGATCGGTTGAGCCCGGCGCAGATCGCCATGATCGCCGGGCTGCCCAAGGCGCCCTCGCGCGACAACCCGGTGGCCGACCCGCGCCGGGCCAAGGCACGGCGCGGGTATGTCCTCGGGCGTATGCTCGCGCTGGGATACATCGACCGGCAGACCTACGAACGGGCCATGGCGGAGCCGGTCACCGCCGGCCTGCATACGCTCACCGTGGGGGTGCGCGCACCCTACGTAGCCGAGTTGGTGCGCGCCGAAATGGTGACCCGCTACGGGCCGCAGGCGTACACGGCGGGCTACCGCGTCTACACCACCCTGGACGCACGTCTGCAGCGCGACGCCAACCGCGCCCTGCGCGACGGGCTGCTGGCCTATGACCGACGCCACGGCTACCGGGGCCCGGTGCGCAGGATCGACACGGCCCTGCTGCGCGAGCCCGCGCGCCTCGACCGGATACTGGCCGACGTCCCGGCGAGCGGCGACCTACGCCCGGGCATCGTCACGGCGCTCCGCAAACGCGCCGCCGTCCTCTATCTGGGGGCGGGTCGCAGCGCCGTGCTCGATTGGGACGTCCTGTCCTGGGCGCGGCGCTATATCGACGTGGACCGCACCGGCCCGCGGCCCGAGCGCGCCGCGGACGTGCTCGCCCCGGGAGACGTCGTCTACCTCTACCGCCGTGCAAGGCACTGGTGGCTGGCACAGCCGCCCGCCGTGCAGGGCGCCCTCGTCTCGGTGGACCCGCACGACGGGGCGGTCCGCGCCCTGGTCGGCGGCTTCGACTATTACCGGAGCAAATTCAACCGCGTGGTCCAGGCCGAGCGCCAGCCGGGATCGAGCTTCAAACCCTTCATCTACTCGGCGGCGCTGCACAAGGGTTACACCGCCGCGAGCCTGATCAACGACGCACCGCTGGTATTCGACGATCCCGCGCTGGAGAACCTCTGGCGTCCGGAGAACTACAGCGGACGCTTCCACGGGCCGACGCGACTGCGCGAGGGGCTGGTGCATTCGCGCAACCTGGTTTCCATCCGTCTGCTGCAGGCGATCGGCATCGGCTATGCCATCGACTACGTGCGACGCTTCGGGTTCATATCGGGACAGTTGCCGCGCAACCTCTCGCTGGCGCTCGGCAGCGTCAGCGTCACGCCGCTGCAGATGGCGCGCGCCTACTCGGTATTCGCCAACGGCGGCTACCGTGTAGAGCCCTACTACCTCGAACGGATCGTGGACGCCGACGAACGGGTGCGGTATCGGGCACGGCCGCGCGCGGTCTGTCCCGACTGCACGGCCGGATCCGCCGACGGCACGCCGTCACCCGATGCCGCGCCGCGGGTCATCTCGGCGCAAAACGACTACCTCATGGTATCCATGATGAGGGATGTCATCCGCCGCGGGACCGGCCGGCGCGCCCGAATCCTGAAACGCACCGATCTGGCCGGCAAGACCGGCACCACCAATGATCAACGCGATGCGTGGTTCTGCGGCTTCAACCGCGACCTGACCACCATCGCGTGGGTGGGCTTCGATCAGCCGGCCCCCCTGGGACGCGGCGAGACCGGCGCGCGCGCCGCCCTGCCGATCTGGATCGAGTTCATGGCCGCGGCCCTGAAGGGGGTCCCGCAACGCCCGATCCCGCAGCCGCCCGGGATCGTCACCGTGCGCATCGATCGCGATACCGGACGCCCCACCTCCCCCGACAACCCGGACGCGATCTTCGAGAGCTTCCGCGCCCGCTACGCCCCGCGGGCCAAACCGAGGGGCCCGCACCGCCCCGAGTGGCCGGCGACGCACTCCGACGGCAGTCGCACGCCGGCGCCGTTGTTCTAGGTGCCTGTCCGCCGCCGAAACCGTGCCGCGGTACTCCCGCCATAGCCGTTCGGGCTTGGCGGGAATCGTCCATGCCGTGCATAATCCTTCGCGACGACCGGTGACGGCACCTTCGACGCGAGCGCACGAGAGACCCGTGGCCACTCGAGGCTCCACCAGAAATCAGCAGATGCGCCGACGCATCGCCGTTGAGGCGGCGCGCATCATGGCCGAGCAGGGGATCGACGACTTCCTGGCCGCCAAGCGCAAGGCCGCCGGGCACCTCGGGGTCCCGGAGACCCGGAACCTGCCGCGCAACGTGGAAATCGAACAGGAACTCGCCGCCTATCAGCGCCTGTTCCAGTCCGCCACCCAGCCGCGCCGCTTGCGACAGTTGCGCGAACGGGCGCGCGAGGCCATGGAATTCTTCGCCCGTTTCAACTCGCGGCTGGTGGGGTCGGTGCTCGAGGGCACCGCCGGCGGGCACTCCGACATCGATCTGCATCTGTTCGCCGACACGCCGGAGGAGGTGGTGCTGTTCCTGCTCCAGGAGCACATCCCGTTCGAGCGCGGCGAGCGCAAACTACGCGTGGGGCGGGACCAGAGCGCGGTGTTCCCCGTATTCCGCTTCGTGGCCGGGGAGACTCCGATCGACCTGACGGTGTTTCCGGTCAACGGCATCCGCCAAGCACCGTGCAGCCCGGTGGACGGGCGGCCCATGCGCCGCGCGACATTGGAGGCCGTGATCCGCATGCTCGCGGAACCGGCCGGACCCTGAACCGCCGGGGCTCGATCAGGAGCCCGCCTCCTCCATCGCCGGGTAATGCCCCGGATAGCCGGTGCGCGCCGCGCCGCCCTCCACGGCCGCGCGCGCCACCGCCGGGGCCACGCGGTGGATCAGGCGCGGATCCACCGGCTTGGGCAGAATGTAGTCGGGTCCGAAACTCAGCCGCTCCAGTTCGTAGGCCTCCAAGACCCCCTGCGGCACCGGCTCGCGCGCCAAGGCGCGCAACGCGTGCACCGCCGCGACCTGCATGCCCCGGGTGACACCGCGGGCGCGCACGTCGAGCGCCCCGCGCATGATGAAAGGGAACCCGAGGACGTTGTTCACCTGGTTGGGGTAATCGCTGCGCCCGGTCGCCATGATGACATCGTCGCGTACGGCGTGAACTTCGCTCGGATGGATCTCCGGGTCGGGGTTCGCCAGCGCAAAGACGATCGGGCGCGGGGCCATCGAAGCGACGATCTGCGCGCTCAGCAGTCCGCCGCCGGAGACGCCGATGAAGACATCGGCGCCGTCCATCGCGTCGGCGAGACTACGCCGGTCGGTGTCCGCCGCCAACGCCCGCTTGTGCGGGTTGAGATCGTCGCGCCCGGTATGCAGGACGCCCTTGCGATCGACCATCAGGATATGATCCTTCCTCGCACCGAGTGCGATCAGCAGCCGCATCGAGGCGATCCCCGCGGCGCCGGCACCCAGACACACGATGCGCGCCTCCCCGAGGGTCTTGCCCTGCAGTTCCAGGGCGTTCAGGAGACCGGCCGCGACGATGATCGCCGTGCCGTGCTGGTCGTCGTGGAACACCGGGATATCGAGCTGCTCGATCAGGGCCTGTTCGATCTCGAAGCACTGCGGGGCGGCGATGTCTTCGAGGTTGATCCCGCCGAAGGTCGGCGCGATGCGCACCACCGTGTCGATGAACGCCTGCGGCGTGTCCGCGTCGACCTCGATGTCGAACACGTCGACGTCGGCGAAGACCTTGAACAGGACCGCCTTGCCCTCCATCACCGGCTTCGCCGCCAACGGGCCGACCGCGCCCAGGCCGAGGACCGCGCTGCCGTTGGTGATGACCGCCACCAGGTTACCCTTGGCGGTGTAGCGGAACGCCCGTTCCGGATCCTCGACGATGGCGCGCACCGGCGCGGCCACCCCCGGCGTGTACGCGAGCCGCAGGTCGTCGCGGCTCGCGCACGGCTTGGTCACGCGGATGCCGATCTTGCCGGGACGCGGCTCGGCATGATAGCGCAACGCTTCGGTCTTCAGTCGCTCTTCGTTCATGGTAATGATGCACTCGCGATCGGCAGAGAGGATGAACTCCCACCGGGGGTGGTTCCGCAGGCGGCGATCACCCGAGCACCTCGAAGCGTCGGTCGGGCCGCGGCTCACCGTCCGGGTGGAAGACGTTCAACGGACGCGACCGGGCCATGGCATCGCCCGTGAGGAGCGAGGTCCGCGCCGGCCCCGCCATGCACCATCCGGCCGGGTTCCGGATAATACGCAGTTTCCGGGGGGAGGCAAACCCGGGTCCACCTCAACCAGCACGACCGGGATTCCCGTAGGGCGGGCCGAGGCCCGCCGACGACGCCCGGAACTTCGACGACGCTGCGGATTCCAACGACGTCGGCCGGGCGCGCCCGGCCCTACCGGCGGGTACGATCACCGGCGCGCCGGGACAGCAACATCCCCCGTCACGGTAACACCTCGAGCGCCGTCGGGTAGCGCACGCGCAGGAACAGACCGCCGCGGTACCGATGCACCCAACCGCGCGCGAGCACCCTGTGCCCGGCCAGCCCCTCCAGGTCATGACCGACGAAATAGATGAGGTCGGCGCGCGGGATGCGCACGGCCACCCGCCCCTCCAGATCCAACCACACG
>CAZAQG010000013.1:0-3837 GCA_964487445.1 uncultured Chromatiales bacterium | reverse complement strand
CCACACGCCGCGCCGGGCGCGGCGCGCGCGTGCCTCCGCGGCGCGGTAGCATTCCACGTGCCACAGGTCGGGCGGTATCGCCAGGGCCGTGCCCAGTCCGTCGTCCAGCAGCCGGATCTCCACGGACCGGCCGCCGTCGAAATAGGCGTGGGCGAGGAGCCGCCCGTACGCATCGCGCCGCTGCCGATCGAAACGCAGTCGCAATCGGTACCGATGGCGTTCCAGCAGGACGCGCAGGCGCTCCCGCGCGGCCGCCGCCAGGGGTTGCGGACCGCCGTGATCGGTGTGCAACTCCGGGGTATCGATACCGATCAGCCGCAACCGGTTCCCATCGGCGAGGCGCACGGTATCACCGTCGTAGACATAGGTGACGCGCACCCGTGCATCGACATGATCGATGCCGCAACGCGCCCGCTGCGGGGCGCGCGGGGCGGCCCACGCAGCGGTCGCAACCAGCGCGAGACACCCAATGAGAAAGGCGCCCGCCCGGGGCGCCCTCCGATTGCGTATCCAGTCGTGCATCCGGGCTCAGGGCTCGCAAAGATATCCGCTACGCACCGGGGGGACGCGCTACGGGGTCGCCGCTCCAACGCGCCCGGCCGGATCGGCCGGGTCACTGCGCCACGCGCACCCGGTTCTCGATCCGGGTGCGACGACTCCTCGACCGAACGCCCGGGCCGCAAGCGCCGACGTCGGACGATCAGGCGCTCTTGATCCCATACTTGCGGCGGAACTTCTCGACCCGCCCCGCGGTATCCACGATCTTTTGCTTGCCCGTGTAGAACGGGTGGCACTGGGAGCAGATCTCGATGTGCAGATCCTGCGTCGCGGTGGAACGGGTCGTGAAACGGTTGCCACAGCTGCAGGTCACCGTAATCTCACGGTATGGGGGATGAATGTCCGGCTTCATGGAAGATCCTCGGCAAACCTCTCGGTCCGGAACGTCCCGGCCCGCTGGCCGTGACGACGCGGGCCACGGGCCGAAAGGGAGTGGGATGGTACTGGAAAGGCGCCGGCCCCACAAGGCCCGGTCAGCGACGCACCGCCGGGTTCCGGAACGCGAGCACGATAGCTTCCCGCTCTGGAGCCTGCGGCCGCGCTGGAACGCCGCCCCCGATTTCCGACAGGCGGTGCAGGTTGTCGAGCAGACCGCCGTCGCACAGCACCGCCTCCCACATCATGCCCTGGATCCGCTGGCACGCCACCAACGGGCTGCGGGTCGTGCGCCGCACCTGATCGATACGCCATTGGAGTCCGCGCAGGCGACGCTGACGATCCCGTGGCGCACGGCGGATCGCCGCCTCCACGACCGCGGCCCGCTCGGCTTCGAAGCCGAGCGGATCGGTGCGTGCCAATGCGGCCCAATGTTCGAAGTCGAAGCCGTGGATGGCGGGCTTGGCCATACACCCCTCCTCCGGCGCACCGGATTTTCTTCGGGTCTTCTTTGGTTGCAGGATAGCATAGGCCGATGCCGGTACGAGAGGGCGATGGCGCACTGCGGGCTTTCATATTTCTTTTTATTAAACAACATGTTACCGAAGCCCGCGCGCGGGGCCGCCAGCCGCCTCAAGATAACGGTATGTTTCTGAATAGAATTTCCCTTATCCACAAAACCTGTGGATAACGTTGTGGAAGAAATGGGATCAAAGCTGCCAACGTCTCAGTCCCTTTAGGACTTTTACAAAACGATTACAAAATGACCGTTCCCGTCTATCTTTAAAAAACAATTCGTTATCGATAAATCCGCGGGAATCTTGGAATTTTACCGGCGAAACCCCCGGAGCAACGGTTGCCGCACCCAGGTTGTGCATAAACCAAGCCAGGGCGGGGGCCGTCGAAAACCCCCGCGCCGGGCGGGTGGACGGTTCGGAGGAGGCAGTCCGGGAGGCGGGAAAACGGCGACTCCGGGCGATCCTCGACATGGTGCCGATTCCCGATACTGCAAGTCCGCCGGGGTGGAAACGCTTCCCTCCCCGGTACGGCCGCTCACCCCGCACCGGCCCGATCACGGGCGTCACCCTCCGGGAGAAAACGCACCAACACCTCGTTGAGAAACCGTCGACCGCGCGCCGTGGTCCGTACGCAGGAAGCATCGAGCCGCACCAACCCGAGATCCGCGGCCTCCCGCAGCACGGGCGCCGCGCGCGCGAAGGGCAACCCGGTGCGCGCCTCGAAGAGCGCCGACGCGAATCCCCCGGTCAGGCGCAGGGCATTCATCATGAACTCGAAGACGAGATCCGCGGGACCCGGCCATGACCGCCCGGCGACCCGGTGCGCCCCGGACGCGGTCTCGAGGTAACACGCCGGGCGCCGCTGCTTCCAGCATCGGCCGACCCGCCACTCCGGGAGCCGGGTGACCTTGCCGTGGGCGCCGGCGCCGATCCCCAGGTAGTCCCCGAACTCCCAGTAGTTGCGGTTGTGCCGACACTGTCCGCCCGCGCGCGCATAGGCCGAGACCTCGTAGCGATCATAGCCGCGCGCCGCAAGGGACTCCTCGGCGCCACACTGCATCGCCCAGACCGTGTCTTCCTCGGGCAACGGCGGTGGCCGCCGGTGAAACGGCGTACCCGGCTCCAGCGTGAGCTGGTAGAGCGAAACATGGTCCGGCCCCAGTGCACAGGCGGTGAGCAAGTCGTCGCGGGCCTCGGCACGCGTCTGCCCCGGCAATCCGTACATCAGGTCCAGATTCAAGCGGGAAAACCCGGCCCGATGCGCCTCCTCGGCGGCCGCCAGGGCCTCGGCGCGCCCGTGGATGCGCCCGATGCGCGCCAGCAGATGTGCCTGAAAACTCTGCACCCCGATGGACAGGCGATTGACACCGGCCGCGCGCAACTCCGCGAACCGCCCCCGCTCGACGGTGCCGGGGTTCGCCTCGAGACTCACCTCCGGATCGAACGGCGCCGGAAACCGAGAGCGCACCCCGTCCAGCAGCCGCGCCACCGCCCGCGCCGGGAACAGACTCGGCGTACCGCCACCCAGAAACACACTGACCAGACGCCGGTCGGCGGACCCTGCGCCTTCCCGTTCCAGATCCCGATCGAGATCCGCGAGCAGTGCATCGACGTAGGCGCGCTCCGGCACGGGGCCGCGCAGGGCGTACGAATTGAAATCGCAATACGGGCACTTGCGCACGCACCAGGGCAGGTGGACGTAGAGCGCGAGCGGCGGCACGGGCGGCTGAACCAGCGATGCTCGATCGGATTCCACTTCGACACTCCGGGTGGGGGATTTCAAGGGGTCAGAGTACTTGAAATCTCCAGCGACAACGCAAGGAGTCGGCGCCGTTGGGATTTCAAGTACTCTGACCCCTTGAAATCCTGGAGGCGGCCAAGGAGGCGGTGGAAATCTACCGACGCCTCGTCGAAGACCGTCCCGACGTCTTCCTCCCCGACCTCGCCTTAAGCCTCAACAACCTTGCAGCACGCCTTTTCGAGGCCAAGCGTTTCGAAGAAGCACTCCCTCCCGCCCTCCAGGCAGTCGGGATCGGGGGCTCCGTGACCGAACGCTGTCCGGAGGCGTTCGTTGGAAGGCTGCAAAACGCAGTGCGGACCCTCGAACGCGTGCTCGAGCGGGTGGAGGGGGGCGTGGAGGCCAGGGAGACCCTTGCAAAGGCCCGCACCCTGCTGAAGCGGATCGGCGAGGGCTGAAGCCCCCAACCAGCGCCACCTCTCCCGGCGCGAGGGACGACCCGTATTGGAAACCGCGCGCAGTTGCCGGTTCGCCCCAAGGACCTCAGGATAAGAAACACGGAGGGCGCGGGTGCCAGGGAGCGGATCGAACGGCGAATACCATCACGGTAGGACGGCCAGTTACCCGGCCGCCCCCGTACAGATCCCC
>CAZAQG010000012.1:0-38184 GCA_964487445.1 uncultured Chromatiales bacterium | reverse complement strand
AGATAGCCGCGTTTGATCCAACGCACCAGCAGGGTGTCCCGCTCTTTTTTCGGCTTGAGAATCAGCGACGCCAGCACCGGAATGATGGTGAGCGTCAACACCAACGAGCCGGCCATCGCGAAACTGATATTGAAAGCCATGGGCTTGAACAGCTTGCCCTCCAGGCCCTGCAGGCTGAACAGAGGCAGGAACACCACGATGATAATAATGATGGCGAAGGTGACGGGGTTGGCCACTTCACGCGCCGCGGTCAATACGGCGGCGGTACGATTGACCTTCTCGCCCTTCTCACGCCACTCGGCCATGATGCGAAAGGCATTTTCGGTCATCACCACCGCACCATCCACCATCATGCCGGTACCGATGGCCAGGCCCGCCAGCGACATCAGATTGGCCGTGAGTCCCGTCTCTTTCATGAAGATAAAGGCGATCAGCATCGCCAGCGGCAGGGCGGCGATCACCACGATGGCCGAACGCAGCTCACCAAGGAACAGGAACAGCACGATCGCCACCAGGATGGAGCCCTCGATCAACGCCCGCTCGGCGGTCGACACCGCCTTTTCCACCAGATCGGTGCGTTCGTAAACGGGTTTGATCACCACGCCCGCGGGCAAGGCCGACTGGGCGATGGCCGCCTTTTTCTTGACCGCGTCGACCACGTCGGCGGCATTGGTGCCGATGCGCGCCAACACCATACCCATCACCGCTTCCTTGCCGTCGCGGGTCACGGCACCGAAACGCAGCGCCGGTGCCTGCTCGATGGTCGCGACGTCGCGCAGGTACACGGGCGTGCCGGCGACCGTTTTGACCATGATATTACCGATATCACGCACGCCCGACACCAGCCCCAGCCCGCGAACCAGGTATTGCTCGGGGCCCAGGTTGACGTACTGGCCGCCCACCTGACGGTTGTTGGCCTCGATGACCTCCATGACGTCCTTGTAACGGAGTCCATATTTGATCAGACGCAGGGGGTCGATGACCACCTGGAACTGGCGCTCCCGCCCCCCCCACGACATCACATCGTCCACCCCCGGCGCGGTACGCAGAATCAACCGCACCGTCCAGTCCTGGAGGGTGCGCAGGTCCATGTCGGTCAAACCCGATTTCAGTTTTTCGTCGGCACGTTCCACCGTGTACCAGAACACCTGGCCCAGGCCCGAGGTATTGGGCCCCATCTCCGGGCGGCCATACTCCCGCGGGATACGATTGCCGACTTCCTGCAGCCGCTCCATCACCAGCCGACGGGCGAAATAGATATCCATGCTGTCTTCGAAATAGACCGACACATAGGACAGGCCGAACAGGCTCACGGAGCGGATTTCCGTCACCCCCGGCAGGCCGGCCATGCCGGACTCCACCGGAAAGGTCAGCAACTGTTCCACGTCCTCGGCGGCAAGACCGGGTGACTCGGTATAGATGTTGACCTGTGTCGGCGTCACATCCGGAAAGGCGTCGATGGGGATCGTGGTAACCGCCCGCCAGCCCAGAACTCCGACCACGAGGAAGATGATGATCACCAGAAATTTATAGCGCAGCGACGCTTCAACCAGATTATTCAGCATATCGAATCTTCCTCAGTGTCCGTGGCCTTCGCCCATCTGCGACTTGAGCACCAGAGATTTCAGCAGAAAGACCCCCTTGACGACGATCTCATCGCCTTGCGCAAGACCCGCTCTGATTTCGGTCCATCCGGCACGGGTCACCCCCGTTTCGACGGGCCGCGGATGCAATTCGTCGCCATCGACCTTGAAGACCGTCTGCGACCCTTGCATCAACACCAAGGCATCCCGGGGTACGGCGAGCAGCGGCGCCGCATCACCGGTCCGTACCGCGACATCGACATACTCGCCGGCCGGCATGATGACGTCGCTGTTGCTCACCTCGATGCGTATCGGGCGCGTGCGGGTGGCGGGGTTCAGGCGGTAGTAAAGCTGCACCACTCGGCCGGCGATCCACTTGCGGCCGTCGCGGCTGACGCGTACCGGCGTGCCCACGGCGATACGGGTTGCATCCCGCGGATCGAGTTGCGCCTCCACCCAGGGGGTCTTGACGTCCGTGAGTTCGAACAACACACGACCGCGTGCGACGAACTCGCCGGACACAAACGCATCGCCGACGACGATGCCGTCTTGCGGTGCGAACAAGTCGAACTCTCCGGTCGCACGCGACGCGTCGGCACTGCGCAGCAGCGCGCCGATCTGCGCCTTGGTCATGCCATAGGCGCGTAACGCCGCGTAGGACCGCTGACGTGCCACCTGCGCCGCCACGTAACGTTTCGCCGATACCACGCTACGACCGAGTTTCTTCACCCGGCGCCACTCGCGATCGGATTCGATCAAATCGCCTTGCGCCCCGGCGACCTCGACGCTGGACAGAGTCACCAGCGGCTGCCCCTGTTTGACGCTCTCACCCAGCCGGGCATGGCGGGCAACGATCTGGGCATCGACGCGGGGAGCGACCTGCGCCGAGCGGTACGCATTCATATGCACTTCACCCGGGGCGGTGACCACATCGCGCAAGGCCCGCCGTGTCACCTTTGCGGTCTCGATGCCCTGTGCACGGCGCTCGGCCGGTGTCATCTTTAATGCGGTTTCTTCTTCGCGAATCGTATCCCCGGTCGCTTGCGGGACAGGATCCTCGGTCGCGTGGACCCAACCCGGCAGGGCCGATCCCGTCAGCGCGAGGCCTAAAAACAGTGTCCTGACAGCAGAATTTTTCATGATCTGAATCCCGTGAAATGGATGATGTCCAAGGACCGGCAGAGGTTTACCGCCGTCGGACTTGGCCGAGCCAGGCGTTTATCCGGCCGCCGGCCGCCAGCCAGTCGGCCCAGGCCGTCCATAGACGACCCCGCACCTTCAATGCATCGGCGCGCGTATCGAGTGTCTGGTTGAGCCGCACGAGGTAGTCCGTCGCACCCATTTCGCCGGCCCGCCAGGTTCGCTCGAGCAGCGACACCTGACTGGCGAGGCTGGACCGACCGGTGCGCAGCCATGCCCCCCAGGCGCTTCGGCTGAGCCGATAACGATCGACGGCCGACAGGAGGCGTGCCCGCGCCCGGCGGTAGCGATCCCGCAGGGACTGTTCGGCCTGTGTCAGTCCCGCATCGGCGGCCTCCACTTCGGCACGGAAGTTGTTGCGCACATATAACGGGATGCTGAAAGTCAGGCCGATGGCGCCGTAGGTGTTGTGGTTTCCATTGCGAAATGCGCGTTCTTGTCCGGCATAGAGACCCACGGTGGGATCGGGTCGGCGTTCACGGATCCGCAAAGCGACCGAGGCCCGCGCGGCGCGAACCCGGGCCCGCACGGCGCGCAGCTCGGGCAGATTCGCGAGTATTGATTGCGCATCGATGGCTTGCAGCTTCGGCAAATCCGTAGGCAGCGCGGGCCAGTTGCGGCGCGGTTTGCCGACGACGGCGGCCAGGGCCTGCTCGGCCGCGGCCAGATTCGAGGCCGAACGGGATAACTGCAATACGGCCTGGGTGTGCGCGAGGCGTGCCAGATCGAGATCGATCCGATTTAAATCACCGGCCCGGCGGCGTTTCCCCGCTACATCGAGAAAGCGCTGCAGCAATTCCGCGCGTTGCCGTGCCAATCGGTTCAGAGATTGCGACGTGTGATAACGGCCCAGCGCCGCGAGCAATTCTCCGCCCAGTCGCCGGCGTACTGCCGCGTACTCCGCCCGCGCCGCGTCGAGCCTGCCGCTCGCCACGCCGGTACGCGCACCGCGCTTGTCCGCCCAGTCGATGGCCAGGCTCAACCCCAGGGTGCCGTTGCGGGTTTCGCGTTGCTCGGCGCTCACCTCCAATTGCGGATTGTAGAGCGGTCGGTCCGCGCCACGGACCCGGGCCTTGGCCGCGTTCACCGCGGCCCGCGCCGCCCGTGCACCGGGATTCTCATCCAGGGTCTCACGAACCAGATCCAGCAGCGCCGGACTCGGTGGTATCAAGGCACGGCCGTCCTGCGCCGTGGCCGTGCCGATGGTGCCGACGGCGGATAATGGTACGAGAATACTCAGCAGCCGGGCGCATACCGGCCCCCGCATGAAATGCATATTCATGGATTCAAAGCCTCCAAACGACGAGTCGAGACCGCGCGAGTACGCGCACGCGCGGAACTTCAACAAAAAATCGAATCGAGACTTAGATCTTTGGGGGACGCAGAGGGGGGGCTTGGTCGCGGGATTGAAGAGCGGTCAACCGGGACGGTCGAACCGCGTGGTCGATCTTCGGCCGGAATGAAAGCGGGCCCGGCAGCAACCCGAAATAGTGGGCGCTCTCATGACCGCTGTGGTCGCAAGGTGTGACGTCCTGGACGGCATGCCCGGAGCCATCCTCATCCGGCTGATCACCGGCCGAAAGCACCTTGCCGGGCTCGGTCGCAGCGCGCACTTCATCCATGTCCGCGATCCAAGCGAGGTTCGCGGACAAAATGAAAAAGACGAGCAATTTTGCGATGGTTTGACGCATGTCCTAAACGATCGGACCCGCCGGAGGGTCGACGGCCCTGCGCCCACCGTGCACCCCCGGGGGGGAATCGGCCCGGCGCCCGCGCCGACGCAGGGCCACCGCGTCGCGGGCGGCCTCCGGTACGGAGCGTGCCGCCCGGGTCCCGGGATCGACCTCCGGCGTCTCCGCCACCGGGGCCTTCAGCGCCGCGAGGTTATGCGATCGAACCACACGGGGGGCCGGTCGACGGTGCAGCCGCGACCGCCCGTGCGACCCGCAGGGCGCCCACGGAGACCACCGTAGAGACAGTGCGGCCGGCATGACTCGAGTCCTTGGGCAACCGCGGGTCCAAGGCATCGTAGCAGATGCCTTGGACCCGATCCAGCCCGCCCACGGGCTCCTCCGGCTCCCCGCGCAAACCCGGCGATATTCCTATCTATTTGTATATTATGCAAATTGACTTGGACCGGGACGGCGCGATAGAATGAACATCTATTCAAATGCTCAATTGTTGTCAATCATACGGATCCTGCGCGACCCACCCCGATGATCGGAAAAACCACTACGGCACGCATTCGTCCCCGCCCCGCGGCGGCGCTCTCTCCCGAGCAAGCCGAGGAGTTGGCGGGGATGTTCCATCTCCTCGGGGACGTCAACCGCCTGCGCCTGATCCACGCCTGCATGGACGAGGCCGTTTGCGTGCAGGACCTCGCGGAACGCTTCGGTCTGTCCGCCTCGCTGGTCAGTCACCACCTGCGCCTGCTCAAGGCCGCGCGGCTCATGCGCGCCGAGCGCCGCGGCAAGCAGGTCTTCTATACGGCCGATGACGAGCACGTGCGCACCGTGCTCCGGGACATGACCACCCACGTCGCCGAACCGGGGCGCGACCGTGATTGAGTCGGATCCAAGGCATTGCCACCGATGAGCCACTCGCACGAACACGGCGACAGCGCCGTCTCCGGGGGCGCCAACAGCCGCCGCCTGCTCATCGCGCTGGTCCTCACCGCGACGTTCATGGTGGTCGAGGCCGCGGGCGGTGTCCTCGCGCATTCATTGGCGCTGATCGCCGACGCCGGTCATATGCTCGCCGACAGTGCGTCACTGTTCCTGGCCTGGCTCGCGGTGCGCGCCGCCCGGCGGCCCGCCGACGAACAACGCTCCTACGGCTATGAGCGCTTCCAGGTACTGGCGGCCTTTCTCAACGGGATCACGCTCCTTGCACTGAGCCTGTGGATCGTCGTCGAGGCGGCCCAACGCATGATCGCCCCGCCCGAGGTCGCCGGCGGCGTGATGGTGGTGATCGCCACGATCGGGCTGCTGGTCAACGCGGCGATGTTCCGGCTGTTGCATCACGGCGCCCACGAGGACCTGAACCTGCGCGCCGCCGCACTGCACGTGCTCGGCGATCTCCTCGGATCGGGAGCGGCGATCGTCGCCGGCGTGGTGATCCTCACGACCGGATGGATGCCGATCGATCCCCTGCTCTCCGTTCTGGTCGTGCTCCTGATCCTGCGCAGCGCCTGGCGTCTGACCCGCGAGTCCGGCCATATCCTCCTCGAAGGAGCCCCCGGGAACCTCACGCCGACCGCCCTCGGGAGCGCGGTACTCGAAGCAGTCCCGCAGGTCCGCGACGTGCACCATGTACATGCCTGGTCGCTGACCGGACGACGGCCCATGGTCACCCTACACGCGCGCCTGACCAACGGCGCCGACTCCGAGTCCTCCCTGCGGGCGATTCACGAGGCCCTGACCGCGCGGTTCGGGCTCCGTCACGTCACCGTGCAGATCGAATACGGCACCTGCACCGACGGCCACGTCACCACGCCGATCCACCAGCGCCGCTGACCGGCGGTCCGTATGCGGTCCGCGCGCCGGTCGCGCGGATTGCCGGTGCATCGAGTGGTCTGCTATCTTCATGCCCGGCTCGGGCGAATTCCCGCGCCTCGATCGGCGCATTGAAGCGGCCGGCCGGCTGCCGCGGGATCACAGGCACCGCGCCGGACCGGCGACCCCCTTTCCCCGGTGACGGAGTTCGGCACGGTGCCCACACCCGAACGGTCTTCGACTACCCGACCTGCACCCCGTGGATCGCGGGCGCGGCGCCCGGGACACCGACGCCGATGACTCCCGGGCGTACGGCGCTGATCGCGGGCGCCGCAGTGCTGGTCGTCGCCGGCTGCACGATCGGCCCACGCTACGTGCCCCCCGGTGCGCCGCCGACACAGCGCTATACCGGCGGCGCGCAGCCAAGACACACCGTCGCGAGTGCCGCGGGCGCGGCCCAGCACTTCGTCTACGGCGAGAAGCTGAACGCGCAGTGGTGGACACTGTTCCGTTCCACCGAGCTCGACCGGCTGCTGCGAACCACCCTGCGACGCAATCCCACACTGAAGGCGGCGCGGGCGACACTGCGCCAGGCACAAGCCACCCTGGAGGCCGATGAGGGCGTGTTCTATCCGCAGGTCAGCGGGCAACTCGGCGCGAAGCGCCAGCGCTTTTCCGGGGCGGTGTTCGGCGGCGGCCTCCCCTCGCGGATCTTCAACCTCTACACCGGCGGGCTCGACGTCACCTACTATCCCGACTTCTTCGGTGCCAACCGCCTCGTCTACCGCCAACAGAAGGCGCGGATCGACTACCGGCGATTTCAGATGCAGGCCGCCTACCTGACCCTCGAGTCCAACGTGGTCTCGCTCGCCATCACCGCCGCGGAACTCCGCGAACAGATCCGCGCGACCCACACCATTCTCGCCGACGAGCGGACACTGCTGGCCCTGACCGGACAGCGCTACCGGCTGGGGGCGGTGCCGTATCTGGACGTCATAGACCAGCGCAGCCGGCTCGCCGTCACCCGCGCCGGGCTGCCTCCCCTAGAGCAACGCCTGGCCCGGACCCGCCACCAGCTCGCGATCCTGGCCGGCGAGTACCCCTCCCAATGGAAGGGTTACGCGTGGACACTCGACGAACTCCGGCTCCCGGTGGAACTGCCTGTGAGCCTGCCCTCGACCCTCGTGCAGCAACGCCCGGACATCCGCGCCGCCGAGGCGCAGATGCGCGCGGCCAACGCCCAGGTCGGAATCGACACCGCGCGCATGTACCCGGTGGTGTCGCTGACGGCGAGCTTCGGACAGCAAGGCGCCCTGCCCCGGAAGCTCTTCGACTCCGCGGGCAACGTCTGGGGCCTCGCGGCCGACCTGACCCAACCGCTGTTCCAGGGCGGCCTCCTGCGCGCCCAACGCCGCGCCTCGCGGGAGGCCTATCGCGCCATGGCCGTGGACTACCGCAAGACGGTGCTCGGCGCCTTCGCCCAGGTCGCCGACGCGCTGCGTGCCGTGGAGAACGGCGCCCGCACGCTACGGGCGCAGCAGCAGGCGCTCGACGCCGCACGCGAGGCGCTGGGTCTCGCGCGCTCGCAGTACGCGGCCGGGGCCGTCGATTATCTGCGGGTACTCGACGCGCAGATCGCCTTCCGTAACGCCCGCATCCACACCCTGCAGGCCCGGGCCGGGCGCCTGCGTGATACTACGGCACTGTTCGCGGCGATCGGCGGCGGGTGGTGGCCGCAGCCGGGCGGCGCCAAGGCATCGGCGGGCGTCGGGCACGGTGATCGCAGCGGACCGACACCGCACGCATCGAAGGCCGCGGCCAACAAGAGAGGAACCCCATGAAGAAGCGCATGGCCCTCATGCTGCTCGTGCTCGCGCTGGTCTTCGGCGGCATCTTCGCCTGGAAGGCCTTCGTCGGCCACATGATGCGTCAGATGCTGGCCCACCGGGCGGTACCCCCCGCGGTCTCGGTGGCCACCGCCCGGCTCGCCGAGTGGGCGCCGCAGCTGCGATCGGTGGCGAGCCTGAGCGCGGTGCGGGGGGTGGAAGTCTCGACCCCGCTGGCGGGTAAGATCACCCGCATCCTGTTTCGCTCCGGCGAGCGGGTACGCAAGGGCCGGCTCCTCGTGCAGATCGACGACAGCAGCCAGAAGGCGCAGTTGCGTCACGACCGGGCGCTCGCGCGCCTGGCGCGCATCAACCTGAAACGCGCAAAGCGGTTGTTCCGCCACAAGGCCGCGAGCCGGGCCGACTTCGACACCGCGCAAGCGGACTACGATGCCGCGCTCGCCCAAGTGGAAAACGACCGCACGCTGCTGCGCAAGCTTGCGGTGCGCGCGCCCTTCGCCGGCGTGCTGGGCATCCGCGAGGTGGACCTCGGCCAGTACGTCGACCCCGGCCGGGCCCTCGTCGGGCTGCAGTCGTGGACTCCCCTCTATGTCGACTTCACGCTCCCGCAACAGTACCTGCCCGAGGTGCGCACGGGCGACCGGATCACGTTGCGCGTGAATGCCTATCCGAAGGCGTCCTTCACCGGAACGGTGCGGGCCATCGGCTCACGGATCGATCCGGCGACGCGCAACTTCCGCGTGCGCGCCCGGGTGGGCAACCCCGACCACCGGCTGCGTCCCGGGATGTTCGGGACCGTCACACTGGTCCGGTCGGTACGGCACGAGGTGCTGGTGGTGCCGGTGACCGCCATCGCCTACAACACTTACGGGGACTACGTATACGTGGTCGAGAAGACCGGGAAGGCGGGCAAGCCGGTCCTGATCGTGCACCGGCGTCTCGTGAGCGTCGGTGTGCAACGAGGGGAACGGGTCGAGGTGACCAAGGGACTGAAGCCCGGCGAACGGGTGGTGAGCGCCGGACAGATCAAGCTGCACAACGGTTCCGTGGTGGTGATCGGCGGCGGGAGCGGTACGGGGCGCAGCGATGCGACTCACTGACCTGTTCATCCGGAGACCGGTCCTCGCCGTCTCCCTCAACCTGGTCATCCTGCTGCTCGGGGTGCGCTCGTTCCTCGGCATGACCGTGCGCGAATACCCGAAACTGACCAACACCGTGATCGCGGTGACCACCGCCTACCCCGGCGCCAGCCCCGGCACCGTGCAGGGCTTCATCACCACCCTCCTGGAAAAGGCGGTCGCGAGCGCGCCGGACATCGACTATATGACCTCCACCAGTTCCCAGGGGGTCTCCGCCATCCGGGTCTACATGAAGCTCAACTCGGATCCCAACGCGGCCCTCACGCAGGTGATCGCCAAGGTCAACCAAGTCCGCAACCAACTCCCTCCGCGGAGCGAGTCGCCGGTCGTAAAGGAGACCGAGGGCAGCTCCACGGCGCTGATGTACCTGGCGTTCTACAGCCGGACCATGAGTTCGCAGCAGATCGCCGACTACCTGAACCGCGTGGTCCAGCCGAAGATCCAGGGCGTCGCGGGCGTGGGACAGGCGCAGATCCTGCCGGCGGGCTCCGGCAACGGCAACACCTTCGCGATGCGCGCCTGGCTCAATCCGCAGAAGATGGCCGCGCTCGGGATCACACCCGCCCAGGTCGCCGCCGCCCTGGCCTCCAACGACCTGGTCTCCGCGATCGGCCGCACCAAGGGACCCGACGTCGCGATGACCATCCGCGCGACCACCAGTCTGCACTCGGTGCAGGCGTTTCGCAAACTCGTGGTCGCGCAACGCAACGGCACCCAGATCCACCTGAGCGACGTCGCCGACGTGGAACTCGGCGCCGAAAACTACAATCAGTCCGTGTACTTCAAGGGACAACCGGCCACCTTCATCGGCGTGACCCCCACCCCGTCCGCGAACGCCCTGACGGTGGCCGACGGCGTTCACAAGGTCTTCAACGAGATCCGGAAGGATTTCCCGCCCGGCCTGCGCGCCGGCATCCCCTACGACGGAAGCGTGTACATCCGCGCCTCGATCCACGAGGTCGCATACACCATCGCCATCACCCTGGGCGTGGTGGTGTTGGTGATCTACCTGTTCCTCGGCTCGTTCCGCTCGCTGCTGATCCCGGCGGTCGCCATCCCGCTGTCGATCGTCGGCGCCGGGCTGATCATGCTCGCACTGCACTTCACCCTGAACCTGATGACGCTGCTCGCCATCGTGCTCGCCATCGGACTGGTGGTGGACGACGCCATCATCGTCGTCGAAAACATCCATCGCCACATCGAGGAAGGCAGGCGCCCGTTCGATGCCGCCGTTCAGAGCGCCCGCGAGCTGACGCTGCCGATCGTGGTCATGTCCACCACCCTGATCGCGGTGTTCGCACCGATCGGATTCATGGGCGGGCTGGTCGGCAACCTGTTCAGCGAGTTCGCCTTCACCCTGGCCGCGAGCGTCCTGATCTCCATGGTGGTCGCGCTGACGTTGTCGCCCGTCATGGGTTCGCGGGTTCTGCGCCGCACCCCGCCGCGCGGATTCAGCCATTTCCTGGACCGGACCTTCGGGCGGCTGCGCGCCCGTTACACCCGTTCACTGCACGGCGTGCTCGACTACCGCCCGGTCGTCCTGGTGTTCTCCGCCGTGATTCTCGCGAGCATCTTCTTCCTGTTCACCAGTACCCGTCAGGAACTCGCTCCCACCGAGGACCAGGGGATTCTGTTCGTGCAGGGCAAGGGACCGCCGACCGCCACCCTGCACTACCTGGAGCACTACTCGAAACAGATGCTGCGGATCTTCGATTCCTTCCCCGAGGAGCATATGACCTTCCTGGTGAACGGGATCGCGCCGGGCGGCGGCGCCGGCAGCAACAGCGCCTTCGGCGGCATGCTCCTCAAACCCTGGGGCGAGCGCACGAGGTCCCAGATGCAGATCCAGCCGCTGCTCCAGCACAAGCTCGACGGCATCACCGGGCTCAAGGCCGTGACTTTCCCGCGGCCTTCGGTCCCAGGCTCCGCGGGCGGGCTGCCGATCCAGTTCGTCGTCAAGGCGAACGCCGACTACCGGCAGATCAACACCGTCGCCGACCGGTTGCTGGACCGCGCCAGGCGCAGCGGGATGTTCATATTCCTCGACAAGGACCTGAAATTCGACAACCCCGAAGTGGTGGTGTCCATCGACCGCCCGATGGCCGCCGACCTCGGGCTCACCATGCGCGATATAACCGGTGACCTTCAGCCCCTGCTCGGCGGCAACTACATCAACCGCTTCAGCATGGCCGGACAGAGCTACAAGGTGATCCCGCAGGTGCCGAACCGCTTCCGAGCGCGCCCCGACCTGCTCAAGCAGTACTACATACGCACCGCGTCCGGGACGCTGGTACCGCTGTCCACCGTCGTCTCGCTGCACACCGAGGTGCAACCCGACTATCTCCCGCAGTTCCAGCAGCTCAATTCCGCGACCCTCCTGGGCGTCATGATGCCGGGCGTGACCATCGGACAGGCACTGACCTACCTGAAGGACACGGCGAAAAAACTGTTTCCGCCGGGTTTCGAGATGGACTACTCCAGCATCTCGCGACAGTACATGCAGCAGGGCGGCGCGGCGCTGGTGATCTTCGTGCTCGCGATCATTCTCGTCTACCTGCTGCTCGCCGCGCAGTTCGAGAGCTTCCGCGACCCGCTGATCGTGATGACCACCGTGCCCATGTCCATCTGCGGCGCCCTCATCTTCCTGAGCCTGGGTGCGGCCACGCTCAACATCTACACACAGGTCGGACTGCTCACCCTGATCGGCCTCATCACCAAACAGGGGATCCTCATCGTGCAGTTCGCAAACGACCTGCAACGCCACAAGGGTCTCACCCGCCGCGAGGCGGTGGAGCAGGCCTCGAGCGTGCGCCTGCGCCCGATCCTGATGACCACCGGCGCCATGGTCTTCGGCGTCATTCCGTTGCTGGTCGCGACCGGAGCGGGCGCGGTCAGCCGCTTCGACATGGGCCTGGTGATCGCCACCGGCCTGTCCATCGGCGCCTTGTTCTCGCTCTACGTGGTCCCGACCTTCTACACCTATCTGGCAAAAGACCACGCCGCGGAAGCGGCGGCCGACGCGCATCCCGCCTCCCCGGAAGCCGGATAGGCGCCCGTTTGCACGATCATGCGGTTGCGGCGCGCGAATCGACGCCTCGTGCGCCGCCGCGCATACCCCGCCCCTTCGCGGTTTACACGCGGGCATAAACGCCCGGACCGGCTCCGGCGGGCGGGATTGGTTGAAACCGTGAAGGGGGCCGGCACTGCACGCCGAAGCCTGAACCGCTTCCGGGCGGGGTCGAATCGCAGTCCATTAATTGCATTTCGCAGTGCATAAAATGCATTAGCGGTGTTTTTGCACAACCAGCCCGCTCCGGCGGGCGGTCTTGCCCCCGGTGCGGCCACATGGGTTGCGCTTGGTCCGCCACCTTACACGGGCTACAGGGTGCGCGGGTGGAAAGAAGATTGAAGCCCGACGCAAAAAAGGCTAAACTGCCTGGCGTTCAAACAAATTGAGGCGCGAGTTCACGTCTCAATGGCAATAAATGCGAAAGGTTCTTGTCAGCCTCTTGATGATTCAGGCCATCGTGACTCTTGCAGTCGCAGGTGGTTTTTTTGCATATACGCGGCTCGGTATGGCGGTCGCGGCGCTTTACGGCGGCGGGATCGGCTTGGTGGTGTCGGTTCTGCTCGCATGGCGGATGGATCGAGCCTCGCGGCCGGGAGCCGGAGTCGCAGGTTTGTTCCTGGGAGCGCTGGAACGAATGGTGTTCGTGATTGCGGCTTTTGCGGTCGGCTTGGCGGTGATGAAGCTTGCTCCACTGGCTTTGATCGCGGGTTTTATAGGCGCCGAATTCGCCTATTACATCGCCGCCGGTTTGTTCCGGCGACACGCTTGAAAAAGGACCGAGGAATCCGATGACGGTCAAGGGCACCGAAAGCGCGGGCGAGTACATTACCCACCATCTGACCGACTGGTGCCTGGGCTGCAATCCGCAGACCCATCAACCGAACGGTTTGGTGGACTTTCATGCCTTCACGCTCGACCTGATTCTGATCTCCCTGATCTTCGCCGTGGGCCTGTGCTTCATTGCCTGGCGCATGGGGCGCAAGCTGAGCATGGACAACCCCGGCCGCGTTCAACTCGCAATCGAGTCGATGGTGGAGTACATCACCGATCAGATGCGCGAAGTATTCCCGGAGGTGAATCATTACGTGGGGGCGATGGCGCTCACGATCTTCTCCTGGGTTTTTCTGATGAATCTGATGGATCTGATCCCGGTGGATCTGATTCCGACGATCGCGGCCCAGGTCGGCTTTCATTTCTTCGGAATGGAGACCGTGTATTTTCGCGATGTGCCGACGGCGGCCCTCGATACTCCGTTTGCCATGTCGATCGTGATTTTCGTGCTGATGGTCGCCTACCAGTTGAAGGCGAACGGCGTGCGAGGTTACCTCAAGCGCTTTCTGCTTCATCCCTACGGCAAGTACGGCGGTCCGGCCAATATCGTGACGACCCTGATCGACGATTTGTCGAAGCTGGTGAGTCTGGCCCTGCGACTGTTCGGTAACATGTTCGCCGGGGAGTTGATTTTCGCCCTGTTGGCCCTGCTCACGTTCTCTGCGCTGAATCCGCCCAGTTGGAGCGCCGCGGTCTGGATGCCGGCACAGTTTGTAGCGGGGATCGCGTGGAGCATATTCGACCTGCTGATCGCCACGCTTCAAGCCTTTATCTTCGGGGTGCTGGCGATCGTCTATCTGGGCATGGCACAACAGACGGCGGAGCATTGACCTGATTTTCATGCGATCGTGGAGCAATCGCCAACTACCAACGGATTATCCAAGGAGTAACCAAGTGAATCCAAGCCTTATTGCAGAAATTGTTACCGGCACGGCCGTCGCCGTCGGCGCCATGTTCGCTGCGGCGGGTCTGGGCTCGGCCATCGGCTGGGGCCTGATTACCGCCAAGACGCTAGAAGGTATTGCGCGTCAGCCCGAAATGCGCGGTCCGTTGATGGTGAACATGTTTATTTTCGCCGGCCTGATGGAGTCCTTCCCGTTCATCCTGTTCGGCATATCCATGTGGTTTCTGTTCGCGAACCCCTTCGTCAGCACTTTTACCCGACTGGCCGCCACTGCTGCGGGCCACTAGAAACGGTTTTGTGCTTTAACGCGAGAACGCCATGGTAGCCCTTACCGGAACGTTATTGGTTCAGATCCTTGTCTTTCTGACTCTGATCTGGTTTATTAAGGCCTTCCTCTGGAAGCCTTTGATCGGTGTGATGGATGACCGCAAGAAGCATATTGCGGACGGCATCGCCGCAGCCGAGCAGGGGCGCAAGGAACTCGAGCGAGCCGAGACACAGGTCGAGCGGGCCATTGAAGAGGCACGCCAGCGAGCGAACGAGATCGTCGACAATTCCAACCGCCGCGCGCGGGAGATTGTCGCGTCCGCGCGCGGGGAGGCCGAGGCCGAGCGCGGACGCGAACTCGAGCGGGCGCGCGAGGAGATCGATCAGATGGTGCGCCAGGCGCGCGAGACCTTGCGAGGTGACTTCGCCCGCATCTCGGTCGCCGCCGCCGGCAAGATACTCGGGCGCGAACTCGATCCCAAGGCGCATGCATCGCTCGTCGACGAGTTTGCGGAAGAGCTCTTCTAAATGGCCGATCTCACCACCCTCGCCCGGCCCTATGCCCGTGCCGCATTCGAGTATGCACACGAGCGGGATGAGCTCTCGCAATGGCGGGACTTCCTCGTACGCCTTGCGGAATTGATTGCGCTCGCGCCGGTACGTGATCTGATTACGAGTCCCGCTGTGGGGCGCGCCGAGCGTGCCGAACTGCTCGGCGAGCTGGTCGATGGGCATCTGCCCTCCGGTGGAGCGAATTTGCTGCGCCTGATGGCCGATACCGGTCGGCTGCAGGCACTGCCCGCTCTTGCCGCGGAGTTCGCGCAGCTCGCGGCGAAGGCCGAGACCACGGTCAAGGTCGTCATCGAAACCGCGGTGCCGCTCGATAAGGCGCAGTCCGAGCGCTTGCTCGACGCGCTCTCCCGACGGCTCGATTGCAAGATCGAGGCGCACTTCGAAGTGGTGCCGGAAATTATCGGCGGTGTCGTCATACGTGCCGACGACCACGTCATTGACGGCTCGATTGCCACCCGGCTACAGCGCCTCGCACGCGTCATGGCCGCATAAGAAACCTCACAGGACCCGTTCATATGGATCAGCTCAACCCTTCCGAGATCACCGCGCTCATCAAGGAACGTATCGAGGGCTTCAAGCCCGCTACGGAGGAACGCAACATCGGCACGGTGGTCACCGTCTCCGACGGTATCGTGCGCATCCACGGCCTGGGTGATGTGCGGTACGGGGAGATGATCGAGTTCGAGGGCGAGGTGTACGGCCTCGCGCTCAACCTCGAACGCGACTCGGTCGGCGCCGTGGTGCTTGGCGATTACGTCGGCATTGCCGAGGGCAGCACGGTCAAGACCACCGGGCGCATTCTCGAGGTGCCCGTCGGCGAGGCGCTCGCCGGGCGCGTGGTGGATGCGCTCGGACGCCCGCTCGACGGCAAGGGTCCGATCAAGACCGAACAGACTTACCCGATCGAGCAGGTCGCCCCGGGGGTCATCGCCCGCCAGTCCGTCTCCCAACCGGTGCAGACCGGGCTCAAGTCGGTGGACGCCATGGTGCCGGTCGGCCGCGGCCAGCGCGAACTCATCATCGGTGACCGCCAGACCGGCAAAACCGCGGTCGCCCTGGACACCATCATCAACCAGCGCGGCACCGGCATCCTGTGCATTTACGTTGCGGTGGGACAGAAGGCCTCCTCGGTTGCGGGCGTGGTTGCGAAGCTGAGAGAAAACGACTCGCTCGAACACACGATCGTGGTTGTCGCCTCGGCGGCCGAATCCGCCGCAATGCAGTACATCGCCCCCTACGCCGGCTGCGCCATGGGCGAGTACTTCCGCGACAACGGCCGCGATGCGCTGATCATCTACGACGATCTCACCAAGCAGGCATGGGCGTACCGGCAGATCTCGCTCCTGCTGCGCCGCCCGCCCGGACGCGAAGCATATCCGGGCGACATATTCTATCTGCACTCGCGCCTGCTCGAACGTGCCGCGCGTGTGAACGTCGAGTATGTCGAACGTCACACCAAAGGCAAGGTGAAGGGTAAAACCGGCTCGCTCACGGCGCTTCCGATCATCGAGACCCAGGCGGGCGACGTGTCCGCCTTCGTGCCGACGAACGTGATCTCCATCACCGACGGGCAGATCTTCCTGGAATCGGATCTGTTCAACGCCGGCATTCGCCCGGCGATCAATGCGGGGCTTTCCGTATCGCGGGTCGGCGGTGCGGCACAGACCAAGATCATCAAGAAACTCGGCGGCAGCATTCGTCTCGCGCTCGCGCAATATCGCGAACTCGCGGCCTTCGCGCAGTTCGCCTCGGATCTCGACGAGGCGACCCGGCGGCAGCTTGAACGCGGCAAGCGAGTGACCGAATTGATGAAACAGAAGCAGTACTCGCCGCTTTCGGTCGCCGAAGTCGCCTTCTCGCTCTACGCCGTGAACGAGGGCTTCCTCGATGATCTCGAAATAGAAAAGATCGGTGTCTTCGAGGCGGCACTGCACGATTACCTGCGCTCCGAGCGGAAAGATCTCCTTGACCGCATCAATACGAGCGGCGACTACGACGACAAGATGGCCGCCGTCATGCACGAGGCGGTGGAACACTTCAAGGCCCATCGGGCCTGGTAGGGGACAGGCGGTGGCCGCTGGCAAGGAAATTCGCACCAAGATCGGGAGTATTCGGAATACCCAGAAGATCACCAAGGCGATGGAAATGGTCGCGGCGAGCAAGATGCGCCGCGCCCAGGAACATATGGCCGCCGCACGCCCCTATGCCGAGCGAATCCGGGTGGTCGCAAGCCATATCGCGCTGGCCCATCCCGAGTATCGGCATCCGTTCCTTGTGGAGCGTGAGACGCGCAATATCGGTATCATCGTGGTTGCGACCGACCGGGGACTTTGCGGCGGACTGAACATCAACCTTTTCCGGTGCGCGCTTCAGGCCGCGAGCGAGTGGCAGGAAAAGGGGGTGGGGCTCAAGTTTGCGCTCATCGGTGCGAAGGCGGGCGCCTTCTTCCGGCATATAGGCGGCGAGGTGCTCGCCCAAGCCGATCACCTGGGAGATCGCCCGGTGATGGAGCAACTCATCGGTGTGGTGGGCGCGATGCTTTCCGCCTACGACAAGGGCGAGATCGATCGCCTGTTGATCGTGGAGAATCGCTTCGTCAACACCATGAGCCAGCATCCAAGCGTGGCGTCGCTGCTGCCCATCCCGCCGGCCGAAGACACGCGCATGCACCACCAGTGGGATTACATCTACGAACCCGAAGCACGCGAGGTGCTCGACGAGGTGCTGCGCCGCTACATCGAGTCGCAGGTGCTCCAGGCCGTTTCGGAGAATGTGGCCTGCGAGATGGCCGCGCGGATGGTGGCCATGAAGAGCGCATCGGACAACGCGGGCGAACTGATCGAAGAGCTACAGCTCATCTACAACAAGGCGCGTCAGGCGGCGATCACGCAGGAGATCGCGGAGATTGTGGGCGGCGCGGCCGCGGTTTGATTTTTTGGCAAGACGCCGCCGCCCGCCTCAAACACGGTTCAAGGAATAGAGAGAGAAACGAATGAGCAACGGAGAAATCGTTCAGGTCATTGGTGCCGTCATTGACGTGGAGTTCCCGCGCGAAGAGGTGCCCAGGGTTTATCAGGCACTCAAGCTCGAGGAAGGCGATCTGGTGCTGGAAGTTCAGCAGCAGCTGGGCGATGGAGTGGTGCGCACGATTGCAATGGGCACCAGCGAAGGCATCACTCGCGGCATGAAAGTCATCAACACCGGTGAGTACATCACTGTTCCGGTCGGCCAATCGACCTTGGGGCGAATCATGAATGTACTGGGCGAACCGGTGGACGAGGCGGGGCCGATCGAAACCAAGGAGCACTGGCCGATCCACCGCAAGCCGCCGAGCTTCGAAGAGCAGACCGGCAGTCAGGAACTGCTGGAAACCGGCATCAAGGTCATCGATCTCCTGTGCCCGTTCGCCAAGGGCGGCAAGGTAGGGCTCTTTGGCGGTGCGGGCGTCGGCAAGACCGTGAACATGCTGGAACTGATCCACAATATCGCGACCGAGCACTCCGGACTTTCCGTCTTTGTCGGTGTCGGCGAGCGCACCCGCGAGGGCAACGATTTCTACTACGAGATGAAGGAATCGAAGGTTATCGACAAAGTGGCAATGGTCTACGGGCAGATGAACGAGCCGCCCGGCAACCGTTTGCGCGTCGGATTGACCGGACTCACCCTGGCCGAGTATTTTCGTGATGAAGGCCACGATGTGCTCATGTTCATCGACAATATCTATCGCTATACCCTGGCGGGCGTGGAAGTCTCGGCGCTGCTCGGGCGCATGCCGTCGGCGGTGGGTTATCAGCCGACGCTCGCCGAGGAAATGGGCCAGCTTCAGGAGCGCATCACCTCGACGAAGTCCGGTTCCATCACCTCGGTGCAGGCCGTGTACGTGCCCGCCGACGATCTCACCGATCCGTCACCGGCGACCACCTTCGCGCACCTGGACGGGACCGTCGTGCTTTCGCGCCAGATCGCCGAACAGGGCATCTATCCCGCGGTGGATCCGCTCGATTCCACCAGCCGTCAGCTCGACCCCAACGTGATCGGCCAGGAGCACTACGATATCGCCCGCGCAGTGCAGGCGACGTTGCAGCGTTTCAAGGAATTGCGCGACATCATCGCCATTCTCGGAATGGATGAGCTCTCCGAAGAAGACAAGCTCATCGTCACCCGGGCGCGAAAGATTCAGCGTTTCCTCTCCCAGCCCTTCTTCGTCGCCGAGGTCTTCACCGGCTCGCCCGGTAAGTATGTGCCGGTCGCCGAGACCATTCGCGGCTTCAAGGGCATTGTCGAGGGTGAATACGACAGCTTGCCCGAGCAGGCGTTCTATATGGTCGGCGGTATCGAAGAGGCGGTCGCCAAGGCGAAGGAAGCCGCATAGTGTCCACTATCCGCGTCAACATCGTTAGTGCCGACGAAGCAATCTTTGACGGCGAGGCCGAGATGGTCTTTGCGCCGGCGGTGATGGGCGAGGTCGGCATACTGCCCAAGCACACGCCGCTATTGACGCAGTTGCGACCGGGCGCGGTGCGCGTGCGCCTGGGGGCGGGCGAGGAACGAAGCTTCTTCGTCTCGGGCGGCATTCTCGAGGTGCAGCCGCACATGGTTTCGGTGCTTGCCGATACGGCCGTGCGCGCGCACGATCTCGACGAACAGGCCGTGCTGGAGGCGAAACAGCGTGCCGAAGACACGCTTGCCGAGCGGCGCAAGGAAGGGGTCGATCTGGGCCATGCCAAGGCCGAGCTGGCCGAGGCCCTCGCCCGCTTGCGCCTGATTCAGTATCTGCGTGAGCGCGATCTGCGGCACTGAGCTTTACCTGCACTCGCGGCAAGAGACCGCGCCGCGAAACCGCTGGAGGCCGGCCGCGCATCCGGCCTCCTCCAAGCCGGGGAGTCGCCCGTCTACGCGCTCATGCGACTGCGCGCGAATCGGCGCGGCGCGCATACCCCGTACCGTCGCCGCCCCTGCGCGGTTTACGCGGGACTCGACATCCTCCCCCGGCCAAGCGGGGGGATTCCGGTGACCGCCGATGCGGTCGCGGGTGGTGCTCCCTCACGGTTTCCCACAGGTTCCTGCTTCACGGCGGGCCCGACTGCACCCATCCTCCACAGGCCGGCACGCGATGCCGCCCGCCCGGGTGTTCTTCGCGGCGATCAATCCCGTGTGCTTGCGCCGCGATGCCGCGCCTCGCGCAGCAGGTTTGCCGCGCGCACCATGTTCGCGAGCGCCGCGTCGACCTCCGGCCACGCGCGGGTCTTGAGCCCGCAGTCGGGGTTCACCCACAGCCTCTGCGGCGGGATGAGCCGCGCCGCCTTCTCCAGCAGGGCGATCATCTCCTCCACCGGGGGCACCCTGGGCGAGTGGATGTCGAAGACGCCGGGACCGATCTCGTTCGGATACTCGAAATCCCGGAACGCCTCGAGCAACTCCATGCGCGAGCGTGAGGTCTCGATGGTGATCACGTCGGCGTCGAGCGCGGCGATCGCCTCCAGGATGTCGTTGAACTCCGCGTAGCACATGTGCGTGTGGATCTGGGTCTCGTCACGCACGCCGCTGGAGGCGATACGGAAACAGCGCGCGGCCCAATCCAGATACGCGGGACGCTCGGCGCCCCGCAGCGGCAGCCCCTCGCGAAACGCCGGCTCGTCGATCTGGATGATCGGGATCCCGGCCGCCTCCAGGTCCGCAACTTCATCGCGCAGGGCGAGTGCAAGCTGCCTACACGTGCGTTCGCGCGGCTGGTCATCGCGCACGAACGACCACTGCAGGATGGTCACCGGTCCCGTGAGCATGCCCTTGACCGGTCGCGCGGTGAGGGACTGGGCGTAGGCGATCCATTCCACGGTCATCGGGCCGCGGCGCTGCACGTCCCCGTAGAGGATCGGCGGGCGAACGCAACGGGACCCGTAGCTCTGCACCCAGCCGTTCTGCGTGAGCGCAAACCCGTCGAGCATTTCGCCGAAGTATTCCACCATGTCCGTGCGCTCCGGCTCGCCGTGCACCAGCACGTCCAGGCCCAAAGCCTCCTGACGCGCGATGATCCGTGCGATCTCCTCGCGCATACGCTCCCGGTAGGCGTCGGCATCGAGCACTCCACGGCGGAAGTCCCGTCGCGCCCGGCGGATCTCCGCGGTCTGCGGAAACGAGCCGATGGTGGTGGTCGGAAACTCGGGCAACGCGAGCCGGCGGCGTTGCGCCTCGCGCCGCCGGGCATACGGGCTCGCCCGGTGCGCCCACGCCTGCGTCACGGCCGCGAGCCGCTGCTCGACCGCCGGGCGGTGGATGCGCGCCGATCGCCGTCGTTCCTGCACGGCACGGCGTGCGGCCTCGATCTCCTGCGCCGCCGCGTGTTCGCCTTCCAACAGGGCGCGGCGCAGCACCACCAGTTCATCGAGTTTCTGTACCGCGAACGCGAACCATTCGCGCAGCTCGGGATCGAGCGCGGTCTCCGCGTCCAGGTCGACCGGAACGTGCAGCAGCGAGCACGAGGGGGCGAGCCACAGCCGCTCCCCAAGGCGCTCGCGCGCCGGACGCAGGCGCTCCAACACCGGATCCGGATCGGTGCGCCACACGTTGCGCCCGTCGACGACACCGGCGGAGAGGACCTTGTAGGCCGGAAGTCGGTCGAGCACGGCGTCGAGCTGTTCCGGGGCCCGGACCAGATCGACGTGCAGACCGTCTACCGGGAGCCGGCAGGCAAGCCCCAGTTGCGCGTCCAATCCGCCGAAGTAGGTGGCGACCATGCGATGCAGCCCCGGCACCTGCAAGCGAGAGTACGCCGATTCGAAGGCGTCGCACCAGGACCGCGGCAGGTCCAGCACCAGGATCGGCTCGTCGAGCTGCACCCACTCGACCCCCTGCGCCGCGAGGCGGGTGAGGATCTCGCCGTAGACGGGCAAAAGCCGGTCCAACAGACCCAGGCGATCGAACGGAGCACCCGCATTCTTGCCCAGCCACAGGTAGGTCAAGGGGCCCGGAATCACGGCCTTCACGCGATAGCCCAGGGCGCGGGCCTCGGCGGCCTGCTCGAACAGCTCCGATCCGCAGAGCTGGAACGACTGCCCGGCGGCGAACTCGGGGACCAGGTAGTGGTAGTTGGTGTCGAACCACTTGGTCATCTCGCAGGCCGGCACGTCGGCGCTGCCGCGGCCCCCGCGTCCGCGCGCCATGCGGAAATAGGTCTCCAGGGAAACCGGGCCGTCCACCGGTCCGAAGCGTTCCGGGACGACGCCCAGGAGCGCCGAAAAATCCAGGATGTGATCGTACCAGGAGAAATCCCCCACGGTCACCAGATCGAGCCCGGCCTCGGCCTGGCGGTGCCAGACGTCGCGACGCAGCGTAGCCCCCACGGCGCGCAGCCCCCCCTCGTCCAATTCGTCGCGCCAGTGACGTTCCAGGGCGCGTTTGAGTTCGCGCTGCAAGCCGATTCGGGGGAAACCGAGGGTATGTACCAAGCTCATCGCGCCGTCTCCCTATTAGTGATGATCGTAGTCCGGGTTGCGGAGAAGTCTGGCCGAAGAGCATGAAGTGAATCAAGCTCTTTGTTTTCAGTTGCTATATGAATTATATTCATATCGATGATCGAGATCCGCCACCTTCGAACCCTGACCGCGCTACGCGAGGCCGGCACCCTGGCCGGTGCGGCGGTCCGCCTGCACCTCACCCAGTCGGCGCTCTCGCACCAGATCCGTTCGCTGGAAGGACGCCTTGGGCTGCCCCTGTTGCACCGGGCGCGGCGGCCGTTGCGTTTCACGGCGGCGGGGGACCGGCTATTGACCCTCGCGGACCGCTTGCTGCCGGCGCTGGAGATCACGTGCCGGGAACTGGAACGCATGGGCGCCGGACGCGCCGGGCGCCTGCATCTGGCGATCGAATGCCATAGCTGCTTCGATTGGCTGATGCCCGCCATGGATGTCTACCGACCGCGCTGGCCGGAGGTCGAGATCGATCTGTCGCTGGCGTACAGCTTCGAGCCGCTGCCGGCGCTGGCGCGCGGCGACCTGGACCTGATCATCACCGCCGACCCGGAGGAACGTGACGACCTGCGCTTCTTCCCGCTGTTCCGACACGAGGCGGTACTGCTGACCGCGCCGGGGCACCGCCTGACGGCGCGCCCCTGGATCGAACCCATGGACCTCGCCGCGGAAACCGTCATCACCTATCCGGTGCCCCTCGAACGCCTCGATCTCTATCGTCACTTCCTGCGACCGGCGCGGGTCGAGCCGCGGGCGCGGCGCACCGCGGAGCTGACGGCGGTGTTGCTGCAGCTGGTCGCGAGCGGGCGCGGCGTCGCGGCATTGCCGCGCTGGGCGGCCGCCGCCTTCGTGGCGCGCGGATCGGTCGTGGCACGGCCGCTCGGGCGCGAGGAGATGTGGGCCACCCTGCATGCGGGCATCCGCAGTGAGCACGTGGAAACCCCCTTTATCCGCGACTTCATCGAGACCGCCCGCCGGACCGCCTTCCGTGAACTCGAAGGAATCCGCCCGACCGCTTGAATCCCTTGCAATCACCGCCCTACTCCTCGGGGATTCGGAACAGCCCGCGCACGTTCACGGGACCGCCCCTCCCGCCCGCCGCGTCTCGAGCACCTCCCAGCGAGCGTAGCGTTCCTCGACCCCGCGCTGCAGCTCCTCGAGCCGCGCCTGCGCGGCCTTGATCCGTTCCGCGCCGTCCCGGTGGAAGTCGGGCCGACCCATCTCGGCATACAGCGCCGCGATATGCGCCTCCATCTCCTCGAGTTCCCGGGGAAGCCGTTCCAGCTCGATCTGTTCGCGATAGCCCAGTTTCGACGCCCGCGGGCGACCGGCGGTGTTCGCCGGGCCGGGGACGGCGGCACGCACCGGTGTGCGGGGCGCAGACGGCGCGCGCTCGCGCCGGCGCAACCAATCCTCGTAGTCGCCGAGGTGATAGCGAAATCCCTGTCCATCCTCGTGCACCAGCAGTCCATCGACCACGGCATTGACGAACGCACGATCGTGGGACACCAGGATGACGGTGCCGGGGTACCCCTTGATCAGATCCTCCAGCAGTTCCAGCATCTCCAGATCCAGGTCGTTGGTCGGCTCGTCGAGCACCAGCACGTTGGATGGTTTCGCGAACAGTCGCGCCAGCAGCAACCGGTTGCGTTCGCCGCCGGAAAGCAGCTTGACCGGCGTGCGGGCACGCTCGGGCGTGAACAGGAATCCGCGCAGATGGCCGAGCACGTGACGTTTTCCGCCCTCGAAGTCGATGCAATCGGCACCCTGCGCGATATTCCAGGCCGCGTCGTGTTCCCAATCCAATTCCTGACGGTTCTGATCGAAGTAGGCGATCTGGAGATCCTCCCCGTAGCTCAGCCGACCGGCGTCCGGGGTGTGTTCGCCCAACAGGATACGCAGCAGCGTGGTCTTTCCGCACCCGTTCGGGCCCATCACGCCCAGCACCTGTCCGCGCCGGATCTTGAGATTGAACGCGCGCAGCACCGTCTGCCCCGCGATAGCGGCGCTGACCTCGTGGGCCTCGATCACACGGCGGCTGCCCGGCTCCTCGAACCGGGCCCGGAGCTTGGCTCGACCCTCGTAGCGCCGACGACCGGCCGCTTCCTCGCGCATCGCCTCCAGCGCCCGGACGCGACCCATATTGCGCGTCGTGCGCGCCTTGACGCCGCGCCGGATCCACGCCTCCTCTTGCGCGAGGGACTTGTCGAAGGCGCGATGCGCGCGCCGCTCGACCGCCAGCGCGTCGTTCTTGCGCCGGCGATAGTCGGCGTAGCCGCCCGGCCAACTCGTGAGCCGACCGCGGTCCATCTCCACGATGCGAGTGGCAAGCCGGTCCAGGAAGGTGCGGTCGTGACTGATGAACACCAGCGCCCATCGGGCACGGACCAGCAGATTCTCCAGCCAGGTGACACCTTCGATGTCCAAATGATTGGTGGGTTCGTCGAGGAGCAGCACGTCCGGCTCGCCGACCAGGGCGCGGGCGAGCAGCACTCGGCGTTTGATCCCGCCGGAGAGCTGCGCGAACTCCGCCGCGGGGTCGAGATCCATGCGCGAGAGCACCGTGTCGACACGCCGCTTTCCCGCCCAGGCACCGACCGCCTCCAGTGCATGCTGCAATTGCGCCAGGGTCTCTCCATCGGCACCGGCCCGGACGCCGCGCTCGTAGTCCAGCAGCCGGTCGGCGAGCGGGCCGAGGCCGCGCATGACCAACTCGCCGACCGGACCAGAGAGATCCGCCGGAATGTCCTGATCCAGGCTCGTGACGCGCAGCCCGGAGCGGCGCACGACCTCGCCCTCATCCACGGGCCGGGCACCGGACAGCACGCGCAGGAGGGTCGACTTGCCGGCGCCGTTGCGGCCCGCCAGACACACACGTTCGCCCTCCCCGAGGGTGAAGTCGACCCCGTCGAGTACGGGTTCGGCGGTGAAGCGCACGCCGACCCCGCGCAGGGTGATCAGCATCGCGGGTCCGGCACGACGGGCGGTCGCGGCCTGCGGGCCGCGGCGATCGCGAGCTGCGTCCGGCCGGCGACGAATGCCGTCCCGCCGAACGGCGTGATGATGATGAATCCTCGTTCCATGGTGTCGATCCGATCCGATTGCCGTCCGAAGACAAACCCCCGACGGGATACGGCAGGCCCCGTCGTTTCGCCGTAATACGCCGTGTGCGGCAGCCCCTACGTCTTCGACCCGCGGTGTGCGGTGTGCCGATGCCCCGCGCCGCCGCGCCGCGCGCGGGGCGCCCGGTCGCCTCCCCCCTCGATCCCTTCGATGACCGGGCAACCGTCGCGGCTCGCGGCGCAGAGATTCAGCAAGAGCCGCAACTCATCGCGCAGATGCTCCAATTCGCCGAGTCGTCTCTCCACCTCGGAGAACTTGCGCGCCGTCAGCTCCCGTACCCGGGGACGGGCACCGGTCGGGTCCTCGCGGAAACGCAGCAGCGCACCGATCTCCGCCAGAGTGAAGTTCATGGTCTGCGCGCGGCGGATGAAACGCAGCCGGGACAGGTCGCACGCCGCGTAGCGGCGCAGACCCGAGGCCGTGCGCCCCACTCGCGGGAGCAGGCCGATCTTTTCATAGTAGCGCAGTGTATCCGCGCTCAGCCCGAGGAGCCGGGTCACCGCCCCGATCGGCAACGGACGTGCGGCACGCTCGCTCACTCCCGTCTCCCCCGCGAGTGCCCCAGCCGTTCGTCGAGCAGCGAGCGCAACCGCGCCGGTGCCGGGGTGCCGGTCAGGACCAGCCGACCGTCCACCACCAGCGCGGGTGTCGCCCGCACCCCCAATTCAACGGCGCGATCGAGTTCCGCGACCACGTCCACCATGCGCACATGCAATTCGGACCGCGCCCGCGCGGCGTACGCCTCCACCAGGGTCCGCAGGCGTGCGCAGCGCGGGCAACCGGGCGAGGTGAACAGTTCGATCTCCAGGGCCCGCATCGACCGTCCTCAGAGCAGACGATTCAGGACCAGCGAGAGCAGCACCGCGACGGCCACGACGCCCGCGGCATACACCACGGCGGTGCGCCGCCCCATCCGCCGCCCCACCGGTCCGAGGGTCGCGACGTTCGTTCCGACCCCCGCCACCAGCAACAACATCGCGTTGCCCGCGCCGAGGCCCTTGCCCCGCAGGGCATGGATCCATGGCAGCGATCCCAGGCTGTCGGTATAGAGCAACCCGGCGATCGCCACCACCGCGGCCACACCCGCCAAGCTTGCTCCCGCACCATAGCGCAACACCCAGTCCTGCGGAACGAAGTCCTTGACCACCGCGCCGAGCACGGCCCCGGCCACGATCCACGGCGCCAGCTCACGCAGCAAGCCGAGCGCGGTGCGCAGCGCCTGGCGCAGCTTGTCGCGCGGATTCGAGAAGTCCCACCAGCGCTGCGCACCGCCCGGCGCCGGGACCTCGCACGCGGCGGCGGAACAACTGCAGGACGGTGCGGAAGCGGGCTCCGGTACCGATATGTACGCCGCGCCCCTGGTGGTCAAATCCACCAACAGGCCGGTCGTCACTCCGATCAATACACCGCTGGCGGCGATCGCACCGGCCAGCGGCCAGCCCAGAAACACGACCAAGGCGATCAGCCCGTACCAGTTGAACCATGGCGTTGCGATCAGGAACGCGCAGGCCGGTCCCCGACGGCCCGTGGTGCGATACAACTCGATCGCCGTCGGGATCGCCGTGCAGCAGCACAGCGGCGTAAGAAAGCCCGCAGTCGCACCCGCGAAATTGGAGCGCAGTACGCCGCCACCCACCAGGCGCCGCAATGCGTCCGGCCGGATCACCGCCTGCAGCAGCCCGGCCACGAAAAAGCCCAACACCGCCACCTCCGCGAACTCCCACAGATAGCGGCCGGTCGTAAGGGCCAGCTTGCCGAGCGCAAAGTCCATGTCCACTGACCATTTTCCACCGGGCCGATTCCGGCGCAAGTATCGCATCTCCCGGATTACAGGCGCCAGACATTATGATTCCGGGCAGGCATCTTTCCAGCTCAAGGGGGGGCGGGACACGGGCCGGTACCGGCGGTACACTGGAATTGTCGCCCACGCGGCGTTCGGGCGGCGGGTCCGGCGCCGTTTCCCGCCCGATCGAATCCACGTCGGTCTGGAATATTCCCGGACTTGTCCGCGTCTTCAGGACGGCGGAGATCCCGCGGGTCGACGCAGACCGAATCCCGGCGCCACGCCCGGATCGGCACTGCACGGGGAGAAGGCCATGAAAATCCTATTGCTGATGCTGGCCCTGACCATCGGCGCTCCGGCGCCGGCCGTGGGCGGACCCACGACAACGCCGCTTCCACAGTTCCCCGGCGTACCGTCGATCCCGGTCCTCGAGGACCTCGGATACGGCGGTTTCTTCAAGAACCACCAGCCCGTAAAGGTGGTCTTCGGGGTCAACGATCCGACCGGCCAGATGCGCGAGTCACTGACCAACGCCTCGCTCATCATCCGCTACCTCAAGGACCGCGGCTACCGCTACCGGATCGAGTTCGTGCTCTATGGAAAGGCGGTGCTCGCCGCCGACCGGTGGAATCAGAAATACGGCGGTTACAACGACCTGATGGAGGCACTCCATCGGCAGGGCGTCGCCTTCAGCGTATGCTACAATTCGATATACTCGTTCAAGATCAAACGCGGCGACATCCGCGGATACATGAAGATCATCCCGGCCGGGATCCTGGAACTGGCCAAGAAGCAGATGCAGGGCTACACCTATATCAGCAACCACTGACCCGAGCGGAACACGGGGGCCGTACGCACCGGCGGCCCCGACTCCGCCGCTTATCGCGCGGGACCGGGCCCCGGTCGCCACACCTCCACACGGTTCTCGATCAGATTCACGGTATACACCGTCCCGTCGGGGGCGACCGTCACGGCGGTCTCGGTATAACCCGGACCGCGGTGCGGGGTGCCGAATGCCGTCAGGAACCGACCCTGCGGGGTGAACTTCTGGATCCGGTCGTTTTCCTCGTCGGCGACGAAGACGTCGCCGCGCGGGCCGATCGCCACACAGGTCGGAGTGCGAAACCAGCCGTTGAACGGGCCGCGCACGTTCGCCGCGAAGGGACCGCCCCACTTGCGCAGGAAGCGACCGTCGGGACCGAACACCTGGATGCGGTCGTTGTAGCCGTCGGCCACGTAGAGCGTGCCGTCCGGCGCCACCGCCACGTCGATCGGATAATTGAACCAACCGGCCTCGACGTAGCCCTCCTTGCCCGTATGACCCCACTGACGAATGAACCGCCCGTCGGGACCGAGCTTCTGCACGCGCTGGTTGTAAAAACCCGCCACATACAGATCGCCCCTCGGTCCCACCGCGACCCCGGTGGGGGAGCTGAATTGACCCGGCGCCGATCCGGCCTTGCCCGGGGTGCCCAAGGTACGCTCCAGGGCGCCGTCGGCACCGAAGACGAGCACGTCGTCGTTCCAGTAGTCGGCCGCGTAGACCCGCCCGTCGCGCACCGCGATATTCATGGGCCGCCCCTGATCGGGAACCGCGATCTGCCTTATGAAACGCCCGTCCGGATCGAAGACCTGGATCCGATGGTTCAGCGAATCGGCGACATAGATCCGCCCGTTTCCGTAGGCGATGCCGATCGGGTTGTGGAACCGCCCGGGTGCCGTGCCCTCCCCGCCCCAGGTCTTCACCAGGCGGTAGGGCTGCTCAACGGGGGAGGGAAACCACACCGGCTTGATCGCCGCCCCCAGGGCGACGAGGACGACGAGCGCCCCGACGCCGATCCACCCGACACGCCTCGCACGGTTCACCTGCGCCCTCCGCCGGGCCGATGCACGACCCTGCGCAAGGCGAAGCCCGCGTCGTAGACCAGCCGCTTGAGCTGCGCATCGGTAAAGCGCGTTCCGGGCCGCACGTGCACCACCGCGACCCCCTTCACGATATCGATATCGGTCTTGGTCACACCACGCCGATGGGCGAACTGCTTCTCGAGCCCGTAGGCGCAGTAGGGACAGGCGAGACCGTTGACCTGCAGAACGTAGGAATCCTTCGGATAGGCGTTCGATCCGTCTGCGCGCACCGACATAGGAAGCGCCAACATTGTGGCCAACAGGACTACCGGAAACAACGGCATCCACGACTTGAAACGGAACATGGGGGTCACCTCCTCATCAACTCACAATCGGAACCGGTCAGTAGTGCATCTCCAACTCGACCCGGAATCGGAAGTCGGTGGCGGGCCGGTGCCCGTTCAGGGCGCTGTAGACGGGGATCTGGACGCCGGGGCGCAGATTGAAGTGGCCGTAGGTCCAGATCATTCCCGGAGAGACGAACAGTTCCGTTCCACCGGTATTCGGAAGATCGACGCCGTTCAATCGGCTGCGATCCGTGATCTCCGCGTTCAATCCGACGACGAACACGGTATCGGGCATCGTGTAGATCGGCGTGCCCGGCCGCCAGCCGCCCACCAGATTCAGGAACAATCGATTGCCCCGGCGCAGCCCCGCATCGCCGGTCGTATCGATCCGGTAGCCGACGCTCGCCCAGCGGTACCATTTGATACTCTCGTAGCCGTAGGCAAGCGCGGCCAGGTAGTCGGTCGAGCCGGTACCCACCCCGGCGGCGCCGGTATCGAAGTACACTGTCCCCAATGCGGTGAGCGAGCGCATCGCCCCGGGACCGGCCCGACGCCAGAACCGGTATTTGGTCTTGAGCCCGAAGTCCCCGACGCCGCTGTGCTCGCCGGTCTCGTAGGGCAGCTCCATACCGACGGTCCAGTTGCTGTTCACCCCGTACTTGAACTCGCTGGTATACTCGTTGCTCGCCACCCCCCCCACTTCGGTACGCTGATAGCCCAGGTGATACTCCAGGGCCCCCTTGAATTCCGTGTGTGGAGAGAAGGAGAAAATGGGCCCATGGGCCAGGGCCGGCAGCGGGGCGGCGGCCAGACCCGCGGCGAGCGCGCCGCGCACGAGCGCGGCCCGGTACCACCGGCGCACACGGATATCGCGAATAAGAACTTCCATCGTACGTCTCCCGGCACCTCGTGGAGCCGTCCCGCGTGAAGTGCGGCGGGGGGCGTTACGACCACCATAGACCTGGAGCACGCTCCAAGATCAAGCCCCGGGGCAACGGGCGCTCGGCGTTTCCGCCGCAGCGGACCGCCGGCGCCTCGCCCGAACCGCCGTGTATCCCCCAACGACCATCGGGTGTTCGGCGGGTGCCGAGCGTCTATACTGGGCGTCCCGGCCGGGCAGACCCAGCGCCGGGTCGCTCCGAGCCGATCGTCCCCTTTTCGTAACGCACAATTTCAGGAGGCGCGATGTCCTCGCTCAACCACCCGGTCGTGCTGGAACCCGAAGAATTGGAGTCGCGGCTCGGCTCGCAAGGACTGCTGGTGGTCGATCTCAGCAAACCCGAGGTTCACGCCCGGATCCACATACCGGGCGCGGTGCACTTCGACTACGGCCGGATCGTCGCCGCGCGCCGCCCGATCGGCGGGCTGCTGCCGGACGAGACCGCGCTCGGCGAGGCGCTGGGCTCCGCCGGCATCACTCCCGAGACCCACGTAATCGCCTACGACGACGAAGGCGGCGGAAAGGCGTGCCGCCTGTTGTGGACCCTGGACATACTGGGCCACCGGAAGTTCTCACTGCTCAACGGCGGACTGCATGCCTGGGCCAACGAGACCCACCCGGTGGAATCGGGTGTGACGCCGCCCGCACCGGCGTCCTACCCGGCGAAGATCGCTGCGAGCGGCTACGCCGACCGAGACTATATCCTCGCGCACCTCGGGGACGCCTCGGTACGCCTGCTGGATGCGCGCTCCCCGGAGGAGTACCGCGGTTTCAAGCGCCTGGCCGCGCGCGGCGGCCACATCCCGGGCGCCGTCAACCTGGAATGGACCCGTGCGATGGATCCGAACCGCAACCTGCGCCTGCGCCCGGAGGAGGAACTGCGCGCGATGCTGGAATCGCTCGATGTGGCGCCCGCGCATGAGGTCATCACCTACTGCCAGACGCATCACCGCTCGGCGTACACCTACATCGTCCTGAAGGCGCTGGGATTCGAGCGCATCCGCGGTTATCCCGGTTCCTGGTCGGAGTGGGGCAACCTGGACGATACGCCGGTGGAATGACCCGGCGTGCGGGTGTGTCGACTCACACGGCCGAGACCCGGAAGAACTGCTCCCGGTAGTATCGCAGCTCGCGAATCGAGTCACGCACGTCGTCGAGGGCCAGATGACTCGGGTTCTTCTCGAAGCCCTCGGCCACGCGTGGCGACCAGCGCTTCACCAACTCCTTCACGGTACTGACGTCGAGGTGGCGATAGTGGAAGTACTGCTCCAGACGCGACATCCGGCGGTGCAGAAAGCGCCGGTCCTGGCAGATGCTGTTGCCGCACATCGGCGAGGTATTGGACGGCACCCAGAGTCGCAGAAACTCCAGGGTTCGGCGCTCGGCCTCCGCGACGTCCACCTCGCTCGCACGCACCCGGTCGATCAGGCCCGATTTGCCGTGCTGGGTGCGATTCCAGTTGTCCATCTGCTCGAGGACCGCGTCGGGCTGATGGATGGCCAGCACCGGTCCCTCGGCCCGCACCTCGAGTCGTCCGTCGGTGACGATGGTGGCGATCTCGAGGATATGGTCGCGATCGGTATCCAGACCGGTCATCTCGAGGTCGATCCAGATCAGATTTCCTGGGTCCTGTGCCATGAATCATTCCTTTCTATGGGTGTTCCGCCGCGTCGGTTGTCAGGCATTCTAGCAAAAGCCGCCCTCAACCGGCGCCGGGAAGCCGAGCCCCTTCTATGACGTCGATGGACGATTTCCGCCTGCTCTTTCTCCTGTTCCTGGCCGCGGCCACGTCGACCCGGTTGTGGTTGAACCGCCGTCACATCCGCCACGTCCTGCAACACCGCGACCGAGTGCCCGAGGCGTTCCGCGAGCGCATCACACTGCACTCTCACCGCAGGGCCGCGGACTACACGGTGGCGCGTACGCATCTGGACGGTCTGGAGACGCTGTACGGCGGCGCGCTGCTGCTCGGATGGACCGTGGGCGGCGGCTTGGAATGGTTGGACCGGGTCTGGCGGGGCATGGGACTCGGCCCGACCGCCACCGGCGTCGCGGTCATACTCTCCGTATTCCTGTTGCTCGGTCTGCTGGAGCTTCCGTTTTCCGTGTATCACACCTTCGTGCTGGAGGAGCACTTCGGCTTCAACCGCTCCACGCCGACGGTGTTTGCAGGCGACCTCGTGCGCCAGTTCGCGCTGACCGTGGTACTGGGCGCGCCGCTCGTGTGGGTCGCCCTGTGGCTCATGGCCCACGCCGGCGGGCTGTGGTGGGTCTACGTCTGGGCGGTCTGGATCGGCTTCGGCCTGTTGATGACCTGGGCCTACCCGACTCTGATCGCCCCGCTGTTCAACCGCTTCAGCCCGCTCGACGATACCGAACTGCGCATGCGCATCGAGCGCCTGCTCGCGCGCTGCGGCTTCTCCAGCAGCGGCGTATTCGTGATGGACGGCTCGCGCCGCTCCGCGCACGGCAATGCCTACTTCACCGGCCTCGGCCGGCACAAGCGTATCGTATTCTTCGACACGCTGCTCGGGAGCCTCGGGCACCGGGAGGTGGAAGCGGTGTTGGCGCACGAACTCGGTCACTTTCGTCTCCATCACGTGCGCAAGCGCCTCATCCATACCGCGCTGTTGAGTCTTGCCGGCCTCGCTGTGCTCGCCTGGCTGATGCGCCGACCGTGGTTCTACTCCGGACTGGGGGTCACTACCCCTTCCGACTACATGGCGCTGCTGTTGTTCCTGCTGGTCCTGCCGACCTTCACCTTCCTGCTGCAACCGATCGCGGCGCACCTCTCGCGCCGCCACGAATACGAGGCGGACGCATTCGCCGCCGCGCAGACCGAACCCGACGCGCTGATCCGCGCGCTGGTCACGCTCTACGAGGAGAACGCCAGCACCCTGACCCCCGATCCGCTGTACTCGGCGTTCCACGATTCCCATCCGCCGGCACCGCTGCGTATCGCTCATCTATCGGATAGAATGGCGACCAAGCGAAGCTGAGACATAACAGGAGACGGGCATGAAGACGAGCGCGAGAGTGGGAATCGCGGCGGGTGCGGCGGCGCTGTTGTGTGCCTCGCTGGCGGTGCATGCCGCGAACGGACCGGACATCGCCCTGGGCAAGCGATTACACAATCAATCCTGCCTGTCCTGCCACAATCCGAGCGTGTACACGCGGCCCAACCACAAGATCCGCAGCCTGGCCGCGTTGCGCACCCAAGTCACCGGCTGCCGGCAGGCCGTGGGCGTGCACTGGAGCCCGGCCGAGCGTGCGGATGTGATCGACTACCTCAACCGGACCTTCTACCACTTCGGCGAGGGGAGCAAGCATCACGACTGACGGATTTGCCGCTGGGAGTTCAAGGGGGCACGGAGCTCAAGGGGTCAGAGTACCTGAAATTTCCAAGTAAAGTTCGAAGAATCGACATCCTCTAAAATTTCGGCTCCTCAGCAGAACCTGTGGGTGGACTCCGGTTCGGGTACGACGCCGAGCACAGGATACAAAGCGATTTCAGCGCCGTGGCAAGTGCGAAATCCGAAGGATTTTCCGGGGGTCGGTTTTGCTTTGATGTCGAAACCCTCAACGACTCCGCCGGAGAACGGACCTTTTGCGCGGAACCGGTTGAGCAGAAGCGTGCGGTGAGCACGCGGCATCCACATCGGGTGATCCGCACATCTGCACATCGGGTGACACCGCTCTGCGGTGTCACCCGATGTGCAGGCGCTCTGCGCCGGGAGAGGATGGAGGAGCCCGCACCATGGCAAGGAACCGCTAGCGATCTACCGGTACAATCGGCCGCGCTTCCTCCGGCGTCGAGATTCGGCTTGGAAGCGACACCGCGACAAAACCTGCGCCCTCATGCAGGGCATGAGGCAGCCGTCGGCTCCCCACCGGCCGGGGGCGCTTGGTATGCGTGATCTCGCACCGCGAAGCGGCGAAAAACGTGACACCGCAGAGCGGTGTCACGAGGGTGTCTCTGCGGTGTCACGAGGGAAAGGCTGGCTCCTCGGGTGATGGCGTTGGTTTGGCAACTTACAGCTTAGTACCTGGTCCAGCTTTTTTTGTACTCGCATCAATCAGTTATTCCTTAAGTAAGTGCTACCCCCCCCCCCGACCCCTCTCCGGAGAGAAACTCAGCCGGGCGGCCAACCCATGGGGCGCCCGCCGAGCAGGTGCAGGTGCACGTGGAAGACCGACTGCCCGGCCTCGGCGTTGCAGTTGATCACCGTGCGATATCCCCGCTCGGCGATGCCCTTCTCCCGGGCGATGTGCCGCGCCGCGAGGTGCATGCGCCCGATGAGTTTCGCGTCCGCGATCTCCACGTCGTTCAGGGTGGCGATATGGCGCTTGGGGATCACCAGGACGTGGATGGGCGCCTGCGGGTTGACGTCGCGAAACGCGAGCAGGTCCTCGTCCTCGTAGACCACATCCGGTGCGATCTCGCCGCTCACCATCCTGCAGAACAGACACTCCGCCATGCCGCCTCCGGTTCAGTTCAGTTCAAGGGGTCGGAGCACTTGAAATCTCCTTTGCTTTGATCCGGCGGCCCAACTGCGTGGCGCACAGGAAGACCGCAACGGCCCTACAGATCGCGCCGACCTCGAAAAGCGTGCGAGAGGGTGTCGTGGTCGACGTACTCGAGTTCACCGCCGACCGGCACGCCCTGTGCGATGCGCGTGACCCGGATCCCGTGCTCGTGGGCCACGGCGCTGATGTACTGGGCAGTGGCCTCGCCCTCGGCGGTGAAGTTCGTGGCCAGGATCAGCTCGCGCACCTCGCCCTCCGCGAGCCGGCCCGCCAGACGGTCCAGGCCCAGTTCTTCCGGACCGATCCCGTCCAACGGCGAGAGGCGGCCCATCAGCACGAAGTACAGGCCCCGATAGCCGGTGGCCTGTTCGATGGCCTGGGTATCGGCCGGGGTCTCCACCACGCACAGCGACGAGCGATCGCGGCGCGTGCTCTCGCACACCGCGCACACCTCCCCCTCGCTCAGGGAGCGGCACAAACGGCACTGACGCACCGCCTCGCCGGCCTCGGCCAGGGCCCGGCCCAGGCGAGACGCGCCCTCCCGGTCCCGCTCCAGCAGATGGTAGGCCATGCGCTGGGCGGACTTGGGGCCGACGCCGGGCAGGCAGCGCAGCGCCTCGATCAGACGGTGGACGATCGGGAGATGGGCCATGGGCGGATCAGAAGGGCAGCTTCATCCCGGGGGGGAGCCCCGCCCCCGCCGCGAGGCCGGAGAAGCGCTCCTGCACGGTCTTCTCGACCTTCTGCACCGCGTCGTTGACCGCCGCCGCGACGAGATCCTCCAGCATGTCCTTGTCGTCGCCGAGCAGGCTCTGGTCGATGGTTACGCGCCGCACGTCATGGCGTCCGGTCATCACGACGCTCACCAAGCCGCCGCCGGACTGCCCGGTGATCTCCATCGCGGCCATCTCCTCCTGGGCCTTCTGCATGTCCGCCTGCAGGCGCTGGGCCTGTTTCATGAGATTGCCGATGCCAGCTTTCATTTCGCCACCTCGACCCGCACCGGGCCGTTATTGAAATCACATTACACCACGGTGCCGCACGTCCGGCCAATTCGCGCCGGCGGGCCGCCGCACCGCATACCATTACACTCAATCCGTCGGCCGGATCGAATTTTTTGCGATCTCGCCGTCGAAAGTCTCACACAGGGACTGCACGGTGCGATCTTCCGCAATCGCCCGGGTCGCCGCCTTCACCCGGTCCCCGTCTTCGCGCGCCCAGCGTTGCGCCGGTGTCTCGGCCACCGGCTTGCCGAGCCGGATCGCCAGCCGCACCGGGGTGCTGAAATGGCGCTGCAGGGACTGGAGCAGGCGCTCTTCGGTACTGGGCGAGCGCAGGTGGGCCCGCGAACCGTCGAGCAGCAGTTGCACGGTCTCGCCCTCGCGCCCCAGCAGGTTGCAGTTCGCCGCCAGCTCCCGGGCGGGCCCGCCGAGGCCCAGGGAATCACGCACCATCTCCAGCCATTCCTCCTGCGCCGGGCCGGCGTCGGGGGGAACCACCGGGCCGGCGGCCGGAGCGATGTCCCGGGTGGGAGCCCCACCCGCCGGCGCCGGATCCTCGCGCGCCGGGGCGGACGGTGATTGAGGTACCGCGGCCCGCGGGCGTCGTCTGGCGGCCGGGGCGGGATTGGGCGCCGCGGTCGCGGGTGCATCCTCGGGGCGAAAAGCGAGCATCCGCAGCAGCACCATCTCGAAGCCGGCACGCGGGTCCGGGGCGAGCGGCAGGTCGCGTCGCCCCAGGAGTGCGATCTGATAGAAGAGTTGCACGTCCTCCGGCGCAAGCCGTTCCGCCAGGGCCGCTACGGCATCGCGGTCGTCCTCCTCGATCGCCCCCGGCACCTGCCGGACCAGGGCCACACGATGTAGAAGCACCAACAACTCCGCCAGGACGCCCGGGAAATCGGCGCACTGCTCGGCGAGTTCCTCTACCTGCCCCAACAGCCCCGCACCGTCGCCGGCGGCCAGCGCCTCCAGCAGCCCGACCAACCGCTCGCGGGGGAGGGTCCCGAGCATGGCGCGCACGTCATCGGTGCGCAGCGTACCGCCGCCGTAGGCGATCGCCTGATCGAGCAGACTCAGCGCATCGCGCATGCTGCCCTCGGCGGCGCGGGCGATCGGTTCCACCGCACCGGGCTCGGTGTCCACCCCCTCGCGTCCCAGGATCATCGACAGATGCCCGACGATGAGGGCCGGCGGCAGGCGCTTGAGATGGAACTGGAGGCAACGCGAAAGGACGGTGGCGGGCAGGCGTTGCGGATCGGTGGTGGCGAGGAGAAACTTCACGTGCGGCGGAGGCTCCTCCAGGGTCTTGAGCAAAGCGTTGAAGCTGTGGGTGGAGAGCATGTGGACCTCGTCCACCAAATAGACCTTGTAGCGACCGCGGGTAGGCGCGTACTGCACGTTCTCCAGCAGTTCGCGGGTATCCTCCACCCGGGTGCGCGAGGCGGCGTCCACTTCGATCAGGTCGACAAAACGCCCCTCATCGATCTCCCGGCACGCGTCGCACTCCCCGCAGGGGGTCGAACTCACTCCACGCTCGCAATTGAGGGCGCGTGCGAGGATGCGCGCGATCGTGGTTTTCCCCACCCCGCGCGTGCCGGTGAAGAGAAACGCGTGGTGCAGGCGGTCGTGGTCCAGCGCGTTGATCAACGCGCGCGCCACGTGCTCCTGGCCCGCCAACTCGGCAAAGGTGCGGGGCCGCCACTTACGCGCGAGTACCTGATAGCTCATGGGCGAAGATCCGGATTCCGCGGCCCCGCGGTTGAAGTCCGCGAAGCGGGTTGCAAGACGCCGCGGCGCGCGAACCCGCGGCGCGCCCGACCCGACGGGGCCATCATACCGCAGATCCCGCAACCGTTCGGATTCGTGCGGAACCCGGCCGATCCGGTGGCGCTTCTTAAGGGCGGCGGACCGTGCCAGCCACACCCCGGCACCCGACGCTGCTGTTACCGCTGCTCCCTTCCGGGCCTGACGGGGTTCACAACAGTTCGCTGCGGGGGGACCGACACGACCGCCATTGAAACGGACACTCCGGTCGGGGTGGATCACCGATCCGCCTCACCACCCTGTCGGGGGGGAGCGAAAACCCGGACTCCGGAATTGCCGATTTGGATCCGATGGATCATGCGGATCCATCGAGGGGCGGAACGGTACCGCGTACTCCGCGCAACGGCCCGCCCCCCGCGCTACGCGTCGCATTCTACTGCATATCCGCAGCGAGTCACAATGCAGGTCGATCCGGGTTCC
>CAZAQG010000011.1:2841-39414 GCA_964487445.1 uncultured Chromatiales bacterium | reverse complement strand
GCATGGGCAGCCGTGTACGCCGGCGGACCTGCGGCGGCACAACTGCCTCCTCTACGCCTATTCGGGGCCCTATGACGAGTGGCGTTTCCGCGGTGCGCGCAACGGCGAATCGGTGCGGGTATCCGGGAACCTGCGTGCGAATAACGGCGAGACGCTGCGCGAGGCGGCGGTGGCGGGGCTCGGCATCGTTCAGAGCCCGACCTTTCTGGTGGGCGAGGATCTCAAGACGGGGCGGCTGAAGCGGATTCTGCCCCGCCATGCCCTGCCCGAACTCTCCATCCACGCGCTCTATGCGCAACGCCGGCACTTGCCCGCGAAGGTGCGGGTCTTCATCGAATTCCTCGCGGCGCGTTTCGGTCCGAAGCCCGCCTGGGACGCGTCATAAACTCCTGTCCTTGACCGCCGCCGACGCGCGGGTCCTCTCGAGGAACCGTACCGCAGATGCGACTGAGACGTATGTTCCGCCGATTTCCATTATACTGAATAAAGAGGCGGTGTTTGCCTGCGAATACGCGGTGGGGGGGACGGGTCATGAAGACAGTACGTCAGTTGCTTAGCGAGAAGGGATCGACGGTCTGGACGATCGCTCCGGATGCCTCGGTGTACGAGGCGCTCGCCCTTGTGGCCGAGAAAAATATCGGTGCACTCCTGGTAGTGGAAGACGGGAAACCGGTCGGGTTGGTCTCGGAGCGGGACTACGCGCGCAAGGTGATCCTGAAGGGGCACACGGCCCAGGCCTCGACGGTGCAGGATATTATGACCCGATGCGTGATCTGTGTGGACCCGGATGAGACATTGGATCAGTGTATGGCGGTGATCACCGAGCGGCGGGTGCGGCATCTTCCGGTGCTCGAGTGCGGCGATATCGTCGGGCTGATCTCGATCGGGGACTTGGTCAAGGCTATCATCGACGAGCAGCAATTCGTCATCGAGCAACTGGAGCGTTATATCAGCGGATAATCGCGCGGAGCAGGCCGTGTTCCTCAGTTGATGCATGGGGACTGTACATCGTGGTCCGCGGAGAATCATGGAGGCGGTGATGGACTTCCGAAAGATCACGGCGATCATCCAGAAGGCCGCCTTGGAGAAGGTGGAGGGGCGGCTTCGGGAACTGGGTGTGCCGGGCATCAGCGTGACGCAGGTGAAGGGCTACGGGCATTATGCGAATTTCTTCTCGAAGGACTGGCTGGTAAGCCATGTGCGTGTCGAGGTCTTCATCGGGCAGGCGCGCGCCGAGGAGGTCACGATGGCGATCATGAATGCCGCGCATACCGGTATGGACGGCGACGGGATCGTCGCCGTGCTCCCGGTCGAGTCCGTCTACCATATCCGGACGCTGCAGAAGTGCGGTAAGGATGTCTGCGATTAGGGCCCGCCCGGTCCGGCGCGTCGTCTGCGTTATGCGCCCTTCGCTTCGTTGTTGATTCGTTGAACCGGCCCGGGGGGCTTCGGGCCTTGTGACCCCGTTCCGGCGTGTCGGCCGTTTTCAAGGGGTGCCCGTCCGGGTATCCTGATCGGCGGTGTAACCGGTATCCTGTCGGCGTGACGGGCGCACCCGCGGGGCGCGGGCCGTTACGTGCGGCGACGGGGTCGGTCGACCCGAGTCCGGGAGCAAGATGGACACACTTCGCCTCGTCCTGTTGATCCTTGGCGCGCTGGTGCTGCTTTGCGTGTATCTGTGGGGTCGTCCGCGGCGCGCGCGAACGGCGCGGACGACGCGACGCCCGGCGAGCCCCGTGCACCCCGAACCGGAGCCGGAGGTGGCGGCCGAGGAACTGGCCGGGCTGGGGGCGTTGATTGCCGAAGACCACGCAGGCGCTTCCGCGCCCGGGCCGGTGGGTCCGGCGGCACGTGCCCCCGCCCCGACCGCGGAGTCCAAACGGGTCGTGCTCTATGTCGCGGCCCCGGCGGGCGCGCGCTTCGCCGGCGCGGATCTGGTCCGTGCCTTTGAGGAAGAAGGTCTCGAGTACGGCGCGATGCGCATCTACCATCGCCTCGGTCCGGCGGTCGGGGACGCGGCGTTGTTCAGTGTCGCGAATATGCTGGAACCCGGATATTTCGAACCGCAGCAGATGAACGAATTCACCACGCCCGGCCTCGTGCTCCTGCAGGAGCTGCCCGGTCCTCGCCCCGGCCCGGAGGCGTTTCAGGTCATGCTGGCGACGGCCCGGCGCCTCGCCGATCGCCTCGGCGGGGAATTGCGCGACGAGCGGCGCAACCCCCTCACGCCCCGGCGCATAGAGACCTTGCGCGCCGAGGTGATGGAGCACGAACGGCGTCGGCACCCGTCCGGGGTCGGCGCATGACGGCGCCGGAGGAGGCCGCGCGCCGCGCCCGCACGTTGCGCGAACAACTCGAGGAACACAACTACCGCTATTACGTGCTCGATCGGCCGGTGATCTCGGACGCCGAATACGACCGACTGATGCGCGAACTCCGGGAACTCGAGCATCGGTACCCGGAACTGGTGACGCCGGATTCGCCGACGCAGCGCGTCGGTGCCGCCGCGCGCACCGGGTTCGGCACGGTGCGCCATGTCGTGGCGATGCTCTCGCTCGACAATGCGTTCTCCGAGGAGGAGGTCGCGGAGTTCGACCGGCGCGTGCGCGAGCGCTTGTCGGTCGAAGAGGTGACCTACCACGCCGCACCGAAGTTCGACGGGCTGTCTCTGAGCCTGCGCTATGAGGCGGGGCGTCTGGTGCGCGCCGGGACGCGCGGCGACGGACGCACCGGGGAGGACGTCACCGCCAACGTACGCACCATTCGCAACGTCCCGCTACGCCTGCGCGGCGCGGGCCGGCCCGCGCTCGTGGAGGTGCGCGGGGAGGCGGTGATCCCCAAGCGCGCCTTCGCCCGGCTCAACGAGGAGCGGTTGGCGGCCGGTGAGCCGGTGTTCGCGAATCCGCGCAATGCCGCCGCCGGCAGCGTGCGCCAACTCGATCCGCGCGTCACCGCGCGCCGCCCGCTCGGCTTCTTTCCCTGGGGGCTCGGCGAGGTCTCCGAGGCGTTTGCGCACGGGCACTCGGAGACTATGGAGTACCTCCGGGTCTGGGGGTTCGCGGTGGGTCCGGAGTTTCATTCCGTGCGCGCCCTGGAGGGTTGTCTTCGCTATTACCGGGACATCGCCGCGCGGCGCGAGCGCCTGGACTTCGAGGTCGACGGCGTCGTCTACAAGGTGGATCGCTATGCCGACTGCGACCGGCTCGGCTTCACCTCGCGCGCGCCGCGCTGGGCGCTGGCACACAAGTTCCCGGCGCAGGAGGAGATCACGACGCTCGAGGACATCGTCGCCTCGGTGGGCCGCACCGGCGTGATCACGCCGGTGGCGGTCCTCGCCCCGGTCCGGGTCGGCGGCGCGACCGTGAGCCGAGCCACGCTGCATAACGAGGACGAGGTGCGGCGCAAGGACGTGCGCGTGGGCGACAGCGTGATCGTACGCCGCGCCGGTGACGTGATCCCCGAAGTCGTCGGCGTGATCCTGGAGCGACGCCCGCGCGCGGCCCGGCCATGGCACATGCCCGGGCGCTGCCCGGTGTGCGGTTCGAAGGTCGTGCGCGTGGAGGGCGAGGCGGCGCACCGCTGCATCGGCGGGCTCTACTGCGCGGCGCAGCGGCGCGAGGCGATCAAGCACTTCGCGTCGCGCCGCGCCCTGGATATCGACGGCCTGGGCGAGAAGCTGGTCGACCGGCTCATCGAGAGCGGGCTCGTGCACGACCCCTCGGACCTCTATCGGTTGAAGCCCGAACTGCTCGCCGGCCTCGAGCGCATGGGCGAAAAATCCGCCGGCAACCTGCTGACGGCGCTGGAGCGGAGCAAGAACACCACGCTCGCGCGTTTCCTGTACGCACTGGGCATCCCGGAAGTGGGCGAGGCCACGGCGCGTGCGCTGGCCGGGCACTTCGGCGACCTCGACGCGATCATGGAGGCCGATCCCGAACGCCTGCAGCAGGTGCCGGATGTCGGCCCCATCGTCGCCGAACGGATCCGGGCGTTTTTCCGCGAGGCCCACAACCGCGAGGTGATTGGCAAGCTGCGTCAGGCGGGTATCCACTGGCCGGTCCCGGAACGCACCGCCGCCGCCGCGCTTGCGGGCAAGACCTTCGTGCTCACCGGGGCGCTGGAGTCACTCACGCGCGAGGAGGCCAAGGAGCGCCTGCGCGCGCTCGGCGCGCGGGTCACGGACAGCGTTTCGCGCAAGACCGACTATGTGGTGGTGGGTGCCGATCCGGGCTCCAAGCTCGACAAGGCGCGCGCGCTCGACGTGAAGATCCTGGACGAGGCGGCGTTCCTCAAGCTGCTGGGTTGAGCCGCCTCCTTCCTGTTCTCACCGAGGGTTGAACCACCTCCATCTTGGCGCATCACGACGCCGAAGTAGAAGGGGAGGAGACCATCCCATCGGATGGAGCGAAGCGCAATCCGGGGACGGTAGTCCGGGGCTTGCGCCGGGATTCCCGGATTCCGGCTTTTGGCCTGCATACGGGCTGCCCGGATTCCGGGCGCTGAAGCCGGCCCGAGCCGGGTTGAGTCGAGCGACGGAACCCACGAATAACTCGTGCTCTGGTCCGTGGGTTCCGTGGCCATTTGTTTGCGATGGGGTTCGTTTCCGGGTGGCGCCCTTGCACGCCCTTTGCGGCCTCGGGTATGGTGTGGGCCGGTTTTCGGAGCCCGGAGGGGGCCACGCGATGTCGGCACTGATCTGTGGATCGTTCGCCTTCGACACCATCATGGTGTTCAACGATCGGTTCAAGAATCACATCCTGCCCGAGCAGGTGCACATCCTCAACGTCTCGTTCCTGGTGCCCGAGATGCGCCGTGAATTCGGCGGGTGCGCCGGCAACATCGCCTACAACCTGCGGCTGCTGGGCGGCGCCGGGCGGCCGATGGGCACCGTCGGGACCGATTTTGCGCCCTATGCGGCCTGGATGGACGAGAACGCCGTCGAGCGGCGTTATGTGACCGAGATCGCCGGGACCTATTCCGCACAGGCCTATATCACCACCGACCTGGACGACAACCAGATCACCGCCTTCCACCCGGGGGCGATGAACCACGCGCACGTCAACCGCGTCCCCGCGGGGGACGGGATCACGCTCGGCATCGTCTCGCCCGACGGGCGCCAGGGGATGATCGAGCACGCCGCGCAGTTCGCGGCCGCCGGTATCCCCTTCGTGTTCGACCCGGGGCAGGGCATGCCGATGTTCGGCGGCGAGGACTTGAAGATCTTTCTCGATCAGGCGACGTGGGTCACCGTCAACGACTACGAATTCCAGCTCATGCAGGAGCGTACCGGGCTCTCGCCCGCCGAGCTGGCCGCACGGGTGCAGGCGCTGATCGTAACGCGCGGTGCGGAGGGTTCCACGATCCATACCGGCGGGCGTGCCATCGGGATTCCCGCCGCCCCGGTACGCGCGGTCGCCGATCCGACGGGCTGCGGAGACGCCTACCGGGCGGGCCTGCTCTACGGGTTGATGGACGACCTGGACTGGGATACCACGGGGCGTATCGCCGCGCTGATGGGGGCCGTCAAGGTCGAGTCCTACGGCACCCAGAATCACCGCTTCGACCGGGCGGAGTTCGCAAACCGGTTCAAGGAGGCGTTCGGTTACGACCTCTGATCGGGGATCGCCCGCGGATCGTGGGCGCCGTGCCTACTCGTGCGCCGCCTCTTCCGGCGTGTAGGCGCGGATGCTCAGTGCGTGCACGTCGCGGTGCATGGCGTCGCCGAGCGCCTCGTAGACCAGGCGGTGGCGCTCTACCGGACTCTTGCCTTCGAACGCCTTCGAAACGATGCGCAGGTTGAAGTGCCCGCCGCCGGATTCGGCGCCCTCGTGGCCTGCGTGCCGGGCGCTGTCGTCGACGATCTCCAACTCCACGGGGGCGAGCGCGGCGCCGATGCGCCCGCGCAGCCGTTCCACGCGGTTCGAGGGATCGGTCACGGCAGCACCTTCAGAAAGGGTTTGACGTCCACCCGGGCGTAGACGCCGGCCGCGACGTAGGGGTCCTCGTCGGCCCAGGTACGGCACTCCTGGAGCGATTCGAACTCGGCCACGATCAGGCTGCCGGAGAATCCGGCGGGCCCCGGGTCCTCGCCGTCGATGGCCGGATGCGGGCCGGCCAGCACCAGCCGTCCGGCCTCGCGCAGGGCCTCGAGCCGCGCGAGGTGCGCGGCGCGTGCGCCTCGCCGCGCCCCGAGGCTGTCTGCGGCGTCCTCGCCGAGGATCGCGTAGAGCATCAGCCGCTCTCCCCGGGTTCCTCGGCGGGTTGTTGCACGTGGCGCGCGAGGTACAGGGCCTGCAGGAATACGAACACCAGCGTCAGCCCGAGGGATCCGAAAAGCTTGAAGTCGACCCAGACGTCGGTGGAAAAGCGATAGGCCACGAACAGGTTCAGCGTGCCCATGACGGCCATGAACAGGACCCATGCGAAGTTCAGCCGCGACCAGACCGGCGTCGGGAGGGTGAGCGCATGGCCCATGGTGTGTTCGACGAGACTCTTTCCGGTCAGCGCGCGGCTGCCGAGGAAGGCGGCGGCGAACAGCCAGTCGATCACGGTGGGCTTCCATTTGATATAAGTGGGATCATGCAGGAGCAGCGTCGCGCCGCCGAAGAACACGATGACGCCCAGGGTCACGAGCTGCATCTTCTCGACGCGCCGGTGACGGAACCATATGAAGCTCACCTGGGCGAAGGTGGCGACGATGGCCACGGCGGTGGCCACGTACATACCCGCCCATTTGTAGGCCCCGAAGAAGAGCAGGATGGGCAGGAAGTCGAGGAACATCTTCATGATCGATCGTCACCTTTCCAGGAATCAGTGCAGCGTGTGCTGCAGGCACCATTTCCGATAGTACCGCTCCATCACTTCACGCACCCGCGGGGGGGGATTCTGTGCCTCCATCCGACCCATCCCTTCGCGGAAGAACGCCGGGGCATCCTCCGGCAGGTTCTGCACCAGGGTCTCGAACGCCTCCTCCATGACCCGCGGATTGTGCGTGCGGACGGCGACGATCGCGCGGTTCAGGTTGAGCACCCGCCAGGGACGTCCGGGATCGTCTCTTTCCAGGTCCTGGCGGATGGTCAGGGCGGCGGCCTCCATCACTTCCCTGGTCGCCGCATACAGCTCTTCCAGTTCGCGCGGCTCGTGCGTGCGGTTCGCAACCGCGGTCGCTGCATTCACCACCGACTCCAGACCGCGCAGTTCGCCGCCGCGCCGCGCCAGCCAGAGCGCCAGGGGCAGGGCGAGCACCTCCAGTTCTTGTCGGCGCCCCTCCAGGCCCAGGCGCGCCGCCCATGCCGCCAGTTCGTCGAGCAGGCCGAGGCCGTAGTCGCCCAGCTGCGTGACGTCGTCGGGAGTCGCGCTGCGCACGCCGCCGTCCGACTCCGTTTCCGCCGACTGGTCGGCATCGATGCGCTTGAACACCTCGATCAACTGCCCGACCGCCTCCGCCAGGAGGTCCGGCGCGACCTCGCCGGCGGTGCTCGGTGCGTCGGCCTCATAGGCCTCCACCACGTCCGCAACGGCGTCACGCAGCGCGTCGGCGAGCACGTGAATGTCGGCCGGTGGCAATCGCATGATACACTCGCCCGGTTGCCGGAGCCGCCTATTCTACCGGAAGTCGGCGGGGGGGCGGGAGGGGCGGGGACCGGGGGACCCGGGGGTCCGGAGCCGGCGCGGGTGGTGTTCCTCCGGACGGTCGGGGCCGATGAGCCAATTCTTCCAGATTCACCCGCAGAATCCGCAGTTGCGGCTGATCCGCCGCAGCGTCGACATCGTGCGCGCCGGTGGGGTCATCGCCTATCCCACGGACTCCTGTTATGCCCTCGGTTGCCGTATCGGCGACAAGGATGCCTTGAACCGCATCGTGCGCATCCGACGGCTCGATGCGAAGCACGAGTTCACCCTGGTATGCCGCGATCTCTCCGAAATCTCCGTCTATGCGCGTCTCGGGGATTCGGCCTACCGCCTGATCCGCAGCCACACCCCGGGCCCGTATACCTTCGTGCTGTCTGCCACGCGGGAGGTCCCGCGACGCCTGCAGAATCCCAAGCGCAAGACGATCGGGATCCGGGTGCCCGAGGGGGCGATCGCGCAAACGCTCCTGGCGGAACTCGGCGAGCCGCTGATGAGTACCTCGCTCATCCTCCCCGGGGAGGATCGCCCGCTCACGGACCCCGAGGAGATCCGCAACCGCCTCGAGCATCAGATCGACGCGGTGCTCGACGGAGGACCCGGGGGGCTGGAGCCGACCACCGTCCTGGAATGGGTGGAGGAGGTCCCGGTGCTGCGCCGGCAAGGCAGGGGCGCCGTCGATTTCCTGAAGGGCTGAGGCGCTGTCAAGACTTATGCTGCGTAGCGCAAACCCGCTATACTCGCTCGAATGCCTGGAATGACCCTCGTTCAGACCGTCGCTGTCCTTGCGCTGCCATTGCTGTTCGCCGTCACGGTGCACGAGGTGGCCCACGGCTGGGTGGCGCGCCGTCTCGGCGACCCAACCGCCATGATGCTCGGCCGGCTTACCCTCAATCCGATCAAGCACATCGACCCGCTCGGCACGTTGCTGATCCCGGCGCTGCTGCTGATCATGCACGCGCCGTTCCTGTTCGGCTGGGCGAAGCCGGTGCCCGTGACTTGGCAGAACCTGCGCAACCCCAGGCGCGACATGGCGTTGGTGGCGGCGGCCGGGCCGGGCGCCAATCTGGTGATGGCGTTGCTGTGGGCGCTGGTGGCGAAGCTGGGGCTCGTGCTCGCCCCCGGCATCGGCGGCCTCGCCCTGCCCATAGTGCTCATGGGCAAGGTCGGCATTACCTTCAATCTGGTCCTGATGGTGCTCAATCTGCTGCCGCTCCCGCCGCTCGACGGCGGTCGCGTGCTGGTCGGCCTGCTGCCCGGGCCGCTCGCCTGGAAGGTGAGTCGCATCGAGCCCTATGGCTTTGCGATCCTGTTGGTGTTGCTCATGACCGGCGGTCTGGCCTACCTGATCGTGCCGCCGATCGGCTGGTTCGAGCACATCATCTACCTGACCACCGGACTGTAGGCGGGCGTCCGTGAATTCGGTACCCACAACCGATCCGCGCGTGTTGTCCGGCATGCGGCCGACCGGGCGCCTGCACCTGGGGCACTACCACGGCGTGCTCAAGAACTGGGTGCATTTGCAGAACCGGTACGAGTGCTTTTTCTTCGTCGCCGACCTGCACGCGCTGACCACCCAGTACGAAGAGCCCGACGTGATCCGCGAGAGCGTCTGGGAGATGGTCGTCGACTGGCTGGCGGCGGGCGTCGATCCCAAGGCCGCGCGGTTGTTCATCCAGTCGCGGATCGCGGAGCACTCCGAACTGCATCTGCTGCTGTCGATGATCACGCCGCTCGGCTGGCTGGAGCGCATGCCCACCTACAAGGATCAGCAGGAACGCCTGAAAGAGAAGGATCTCGCGACCTACGGGTTCCTCGGCTACCCGGTGCTGCAGACGGCGGACATCCTCGCCTACAAGGCGAACCTGGTGCCGGTGGGCGAGGATCAGGTCCCGCACGTGGAGATGTCGCGCGAACTCGCGCGGCGTTTCAACCACCTCTACGGGCGGGAGCCGGGTTTCGAGGAGAAGGCCGAGGCGGCGATACGCACCCTCGGCAAGAAGAACGCCCGCCTCTACCGCGAACTGCGCCGTCGCTTCCAGGAGCGGGGCGACCGGCAGGCCCTGGAGGAGGCGCGGGCGCTGCTGGAGGCCCGGCAGAACCTGACGCTCGGCGACCGGGAACGCCTCTACGGCTATCTCGAGGGCCGCTCCCGGATCCTGCTTCCGGAACCCCGGGCGCTGCTCACGCCGGCCGCGCGCGTGCCGGGCCTGGACGGGCGGAAGATGTCCAAGTCGTATCACAACACCATCGGCCTGCGCGATGATCCCGAGACGGTCGCGCAGCGCATCCGCACCATGCCCACGGACCCGGCGCGCGTGCGTCGCACGGATCCGGGCGATCCGGACAAATGCCCGGTCTGGCGTTTCCACGAAGTCTATTCCGACGACAAGATCCGCGAGTGGGTGCGCCACGGCTGCCGCTCCGCGGCGATCGGCTGCCTCGACTGCAAGCAGCCGGTGATCGACGCCGTGGTCGCCGAGGTCAAGGGCTTTCGCGAGCGGGCCAAGCCCTTTCAGGACGACCCCGGCCTGGTCCGTGGTATTATCGCCGAGGGGACCGAGTCGGCCCGCGACGTCGCCCGGCAGACGCTCGAGGAGGTGCGCGAAGCCATGGGACTGGTGTACCGGTGAGCGAAGTCGCATCGGAGCGCAATCCCGGGGATCTTGCGCCGCCTCCGCCCCCCGGGCCGGTGCAGGGGGAACCGCCCCTGGCGGTGGTGCGTGGCGAGCCGGTTACCGCCTTCCCGCAGGATCTCTACATCCCGCCCCACGCGCTGGAGGTGTTCCTGGAGGCCTTCGAAGGCCCCCTGGATCTGCTGCTGTACCTGATCCGGCGCCAGAACCTGGACGTCCTCGACATCCCGGTCGCGGAGATCACGCGCCAGTACGTGCAGTACGTGGAACTGATGAAGGAACTGCGCCTGGATCTCGCGGCCGAGTATCTGGTGATGGCGGCCATACTGACGGAGATCAAGTCGCGACTGCTGCTGCCGCGCCCCGTGGAGACCGAGGAAGAAGAGGACCCGCGCGCGGAACTGGTGCGCAGGCTCCAGGAATACGAACGCTTCAAGCAGGCGGCGCAGGAACTCGATGCCCTGCCGCGCGTCGGGCGCGACATCCACCCGGCGCGCGCGCAGGTCCCGGAAGTGGCGCGTCCGCGGCCGTTGCCGAAGGTCTCGCTCCAGGAACTCCTGGCGGCCTTCCAGGAAGTGCTCTCGCGCGCGGAGAGGTTCACCCATCACCGCGTGGAGCGCGAGGCGCTGTCGGTGCGCGAGCGCATGTCGCAGGTTCTGGCCGGTGTGCAGACGGGCGGGTTCGTGGAGTTCACGCGACTGTTCGACGAGCGCGAGGGACGCATGGGTGTGGTGGTGACGCTGCTCGCGGTGCTGGAGTTGATCCGCGAGTCGCTGCTGGAACTGGTGCAGGCCGAACCCTTCGGTCCCATACACGTGAAGGCGGCGGGCGCCGAAAGGCGCGCGCTCGCCGAAGACGGGGCATCGAGCGGTGGAACCACGGTTGCTTAGCCGCATTCTCGAGGCCGCGTTGCTCGCGGCCGATCAGCCGCTCGGCGCGGACCGACTGTTGGCGCTGTTCGCCGACGCGGAGCGTCCCACCCGCGACGAGGTGCACGCGGCGCTGGAGGCCTTGCGCGGGGATTGCGCGCAACGGGCGATCGAACTGGTCGAAGTCGCCGGGGGATTCCGCTTCCAGGTCCGGCGCGAGTTCGCCGAGCGGGTCTCGCGGCTCTGGGAGGAACGCCCGCCGCGCTATTCGCGCGCCCTGCTCGAGACCTTGGCGTTGATCGCCTACCGCCAGCCGATCACCCGCGGCGAGATCGAGGACATCCGCGGGGTGGGGGTGAGTTCCTCGATCACCAAGACCCTGCAGGAGCGGGAATGGATCCGCATCGTGGGGCATCGCGAGGTCCCAGGCCGCCCGGCGATGTACGGGACCACGCGGCGCTTTCTCGACGACTTCAACCTCAAGGGGCTGGACGAACTACCCACGCTTTCCGAACTGCGCGACCTCTTGCAGATCAACGTCGAGCTGCCGCTGGAAGGTGCACCGGATCCGGGGGGCGATGCAGCGGACGGCGTCGCAGCAGCGCGCGGCGAGTCCCATGGAGATGAACCACCCGAGGGTGGGTCCCCCGAGGGTGAGTCCAAAAATGAGTCCGGGGCCGCCCCCGGGCACGACCCCCTGAACGACGCGGGGGACGAGGCCGGAGAGGAGTCCTCGGACGTCCCGGCCCCCGCGCTCGCCGAGGCGGACCGGGGGTGAGCGGGCGACGGATCAACCGCGGCGGTCCGGCGCAGGGGCGACGGGTCGCGCCGGTGCCGGCTGAAAAGCTGCAGAAGATCCTGGCGCGGGCCGGATTCGGGTCGCGCCGCGAGATCGAGCGCTGGATCGAGGCGGGCCGAGTACAGGTCAACGGGCGCAGCGCCCGGATCGGCGACCGCGCCCGAGCCGCGGACGTGATCCTGCTCGACGGGCGTCCGGTGGACGTCGCCGCCTCGGCGGCCGAGCCGGCCCGGGTCCTGATCTACCACAAGCCGGTGGGGGAGGTGACCACCCGTCGCGACCCCGAGGGACGCCCCACGGTGTTCCGGACCCTGCCGCAGGTGCGTAGCGGGCGCTGGATCGTGGTCGGGCGATTGGACTTCAACACCCTCGGGCTGATGCTCTTCACCACCGACGGGGAGTTGGCCCACCGCCTCATGCATCCCTCCACGGGGCTGGATCGGGAGTACGCCGTGCGCATCCTCGGCGACCCCGACGCGCTGGTGCTCGAGCGACTGCTGCGCGGCGTGGACCTCGACGACGGTCCGGCGCGCTTCGAGGGGATCGCCGAGGGCGGCGCACGCGGGACCAACCATTGGTACCACGTGGTGGTCCGCGAGGGTCGCCGGCGTCTCGTGCGGCGACTCTGGGAATCGCAGGGGTTCCCGGTGAGCCGCCTGATTCGGGTGCGCTTCGGCCCGCTGGCGCTTCCACGGGGATTGCCCGCCGGACGCTGGCGCGAGAGTACACCGGCGGAGCTGCAGGCGTTGCGCCAAGCGGCCGGCCTGGGGGCGTCCGGGGCCGCTTCCCGGGCGGAGCGCCGGGCCGATTCCCGCAAGGCCTCCCGGCCCGCTTCCGAATCGGTGTCCAAAGCCGCTTCCAAAACCCCTTCCGGGTCCGGGGCGCCCGGAAGGCGCCGACGCGCCCCGAAGTAGGCCGGCAACCGCCGGGGCCGGTCCCGAGGTCGCGACGCGAAGGCCCGGATCGCTATGGACGATCTCTCCCTCCGATTGCCGATTCGACGCCTGCGCGCCGCTTATCGCACCCTCTATCGGGCTTACGGGCCGCAGGACTGGTGGCCGGGCGATACACCCTTCGAGATCATGGTCGGCGCCGTCCTGACCCAGAACACCGCCTGGAGCAACGTCGAGCAGGCGATCGCCAATCTCAAGGCGCAGCACGCGCTCGATCCCCGCGCGATCGCAGAGGCGCCGCTGCCGCGGCTGGCGCAGTGGATTCGTCCGTCCGGGTATTTCAACGTCAAGGCGCGGCGTCTGCAGAGTTTCTGTCTTTGGTATCGGGAAGCGGGGGGCCTGCGCAAACTCTCGCGCCGGTCGACCGCGCGACTGCGCGAGGCGCTCCTCGCCGTGCACGGCGTCGGACCGGAGACCGCCGACGACATCCTGCTCTACGCGTTCCGGCGCCCGGTGTTTGTCATCGACGCCTACACGCGGCGCATCTTCGCCCGGCTCGGACTGATCGAGGGTCGGGAACCCTACGAGACCCTGCGCGCGGGCTTGGAACGGGCGTTGGGTGCGGATGCGCCGTTGTTCAACGAATACCACGCGCTGCTCGTAATCCACGGCAAGGATAAGTGCCGTCCCCGCCCGCGCTGCGGCGAATGCGCGCTACGGCGTACCTGCCCGTCTCCAGCGGCGCCGGTCGACCGGCCCGGAAATCCCGGGCGTTGCAGCCGACTGTAGGGCGGACCTTCCCCCGCCGTGGCGACGGCATCCACCTGTAGGGCGGGGCGCGCCCCGCCGACGACGTTCGGAATTGAAATTCAAGGGAAATTCAAGGGAAATTCAAGGGGTCAGAGCACTTGAAATTCCAACCACGCTGAGCTGCCGCTGGAAATTTCAAGTATTCTGACCCCTTGAATCAAATCCTCACCGTACGCGGCGAGGCAAAAAAACCTCCGGACGAGCCGGAGGTGGAAGGGAGAGTACAACAGGGTTTTACCGTCCGGCGACAGCCGGCGGGCGTTCAGGAGGCCTTGCGCAGGCCGTGTTTTACGTGCGCGCTGAGATTCTGCAACTCGGGCGGCAGGGTGATTTTCTCGTCCAACAACACCATCAGTCGCGGCGTACCGTCCCGGAGTTCGGCGATGCGGCGCAGGCCGGCGATGCAGCGTTTGTCCTCGAGGGCCGACATGACCCCGCGCAGCAGGTAGACGCCGTACAGGCTGTTCGAGGCGATGTAATCGAGCACGTCCGTGGGCCGCCGGGTGTGCGGGATGATGATGTGCTCGAAGCCCCCGATCCGGAACATGCCCTCCTCGGCGGTCCAGTGATACACGGCCTTGCCGGTTCGCCGGCTGAAGCTGCGGAACATTTCCATGACCCGCTCCGGGGTCGTGGTCTCGATAGCGATGAGGCGAAAATCCGCCTGCACCAACTGCTCGATCGGTTGCCGTCGCGCCATGGCCGTATCTCCCGCGTTGGTCCTTGCCGATTGGGCCGGGATCGGCCGCGCCGATGTCCGGCCGCCGTTCCTATGCATAAAGCCTACCGTCGCCTATGCCGTCAAAGCTGTGAATCCGGTCACTGAACGGGTCTTAACCCGCACCGCGATCCGTGAATTGCACCCGGTTTCGTCCCTCCAGCTTGGCCTGGTAGAGGGCCTCGTCGGCGCGGGCGAACAGGGTGGCGGGGTCATCGTTCGTTTCCAGCGTGCTGACGCCGAGGCTGACGGTCATGTGCAGGCGCACCTCGTTGCAGGTGCACTCCATGTCCTCGATGGCCGTGCGCAGGCGCTCGGCCAGCATCAGACCCCCGAACCACTCGGTGTTGCTGGTCAGTACCACGAACTCCTCCCCGCCGTAGCGAAACAGCATGTCGCTGCCGCGGATGCAACTCGCCGCGCAGTCCGCCACGCGGCGCAGGGCGCAGTCGCCCATGGTGTGTCCATAGCGATCGTTCACGGACTTGAAGTGGTCGATATCTATTATCAGCAGCGACAAGGGGGTCCCGTACCGTTGCGCGAGTTCCACCTCGCGGCGTAGCGCGGTGTCCAGCGCTCCGCGGTTGTTGACGCCGGTGAGCGGATCCTTGGAGGCCGACCACAGGGCGTAGCGGTACAGAAGGGTGTTGCGCAACGGCTGCAGGAGCAGCGTCAGCAATTCCTCGAGTCGCGCGATCTCCCGGCTCGAGAACCGCACGGCGCGCAGGAACCCCAATTCGCCCAGACTCTGGCTGCCCATCATCAATCGATAGGTGCAATCGTGGCGGGCTTCGTTCCCGACCTTGAACAGGATCGCCTGCGATGCGTTGCGATAGACCATGCCGTCGTGCGGTACCAGCGGGTGAGTCTGTATGGAGAACAGTTCGATCAGGCGCTCCACGTCCAGTGTGCTCTGCAGGGCGCGCGTGATACTCAGCGCGTTGGCGAGCCGCTGCGCGGTGCGTTGTGCCGTCGCCGACCGTCGCCCGGTGCCTGCCGGCGGTGCCAAAGGCGGCGCCAAAGGCCGATCGTCCGTTACGGTCTGTAGATGGGCGGCCATAAGCGAAAACTCCCTTTCTTTAGGACTTATTTGTAGCATAAAAATATGCGAGAAGCATGCCATCCGGATTGAATTAGGAATTCATTCAGGAAACAGTCGGTTAGACGATTCCAAAAAGGTAGAACCTGAAAATCGTTGGTATTTTGACACCTTTGGGGTGCGTCCGCTGTCCTACACACCACCCGACGGGCGGCAAAGATCCGCCGCCCCGCAATATCGGGGACCCGGGCGATTGGGGCATAGGGGGTTCGGCGCCCGGCGACGGCAGCGCCGCTACGAGAGGGTGATGATCGACCTTTGGGCGGCGACGCCGGGGGGGCGTAGCGGAATCCGGCGACGGCGCGCGGTTTCCCCGGCTTCCGGCCTTCGACCTGTATACGGGCTATGCGGACGCGGAGAGGAATTCAAGTGCTCGCGAACTCCCGCCGTCCTCAGCCCGCCTTTCCGGTTTCGCCCGTGTCCGCCGCCGGGGAGGGGGGATCCTGCGCGTTCTTCTCGCCGCCGCGTACGGCCTTCTCCAGTGGGTCGGGCGGGTCCAGCGCGCGTCGCGCCTCCACGCCCATCTCTGTGAAGCGCCGTGCGCCGGGCATCACGCTGCGCTCGAAGGAGCCGACGGCGCGGTTGTAGTGATCGACGCTGGTACCGAGACTGCGCCCGAGTTTGGTCAGGTGCTCGGTGAAAGTGCCCAGGCGCTGGTAGAGTTCCTCGCCGACCTTGCGGATCTGCTCGGCGTTTTCCGTGAGCGTCTCCTGGCGCCAGCCGTAGGCGACGGCGCGGAGCAGCGCCACGAGGGTGGTGGGTGTGGCCACCACCACGTGCTGGCGCAACGCCTCCTCGATCAGCGTGGGGTCCTGGTCGAGGGCGGCGCTGAGGAACTGCTCGCCCGGCATGAACAGCACGACGAAGTCCGGGCTCTTCTCGAACTGGCTCCAGTACGACTTCGCCGCCAGCTCCCGGATGCGCTCGCGCACCTTGCGCGCGTGATGCGCGAGGGCGGCCTCGCGCTCGGCGTCGTCGGACGCCTCCACGGCGCTGAGGTAGGCGTCGAGCGGGGTCTTGACGTCGATGACGATCTCGCGCCCGTTGGGCATGCGCACGATCATGTCCGGGCGCAGTACGCCATCCTCGGTGGGCGTGGACTCCTGCGGGTAGAAGTCGCAGTACTCCACCATCCCGGCCAGCTCGGCGAGCCGCTTGAGGGTCATCTCGCCCCACTGGCCGCGTACTTCGGGGCGGCGCAGGGCCTTGACCAGGTTGCGTGTCTCGGTCTGGAGCTGCTGCTGGGTCCGGGTCATGCTCTCGAGGTAGTGGGTGAGCGAGCCGTAGGCCTGCTGGCGTTCCTGTTCCATTTTCCGGACTTGGTGTTCGGTCTTCTCCAGCGCCTCACGGATGGGCTTGACCAGCCCTTCGATACTCTTCTCCTTTTGCTCCAGGTCGGCGGCGGCCCGGACCTGGAATTGCTTGAGGTTCTCCCGCGCCAAGCGCAGGAACTCTTCGTTGTTGGTGCGCAGGGCGCGCCCGGAGAGCACACTGAAAGTCTCTGCGAGTTGCTCGCGCGCCTCCTGGATCGCGGCGATCTTCTCCTGCGCGGCGCGTTCCCCGAGTTCCATGCGGGTTGCGAGCCGCGCGTTCTCCTCGCGCAGCGCGGCGTTCCTGCGCCCCTGGATCGTGAAGCCGACGAATAGTCCGAGGGCCGCCGCCGGCAGCCCGATGAACAGCGCCCAGAGCAGTGCATCGGCACCGTTCACTGTGTCTCCGGGGCGCGGCGTTCAGGCGGGTTCGGCATCGGCACCTGCACGATTCCAGGCGATCCAGTCCGACAGTTCTCCCGGCCGGCGCACCATCCCGTCGGCGCCCCACGACTCGGGCGCCTCGTCGGCGTCGACGTAGCCGAACAGGGCGATGAGCGTCTTCATGCCGGCACTCCGCCCGGCCTCGATGTCGCGCCGGGCATCCCCGACGTACAGGCAGTCGGCCGCGCTTCGCCCGGCCAGCCGACAGGCGTGATACAGGGGTTCCGGGTGTGGTTTGCGGTTGGCGGTGGTATCGCCGCTCACTACGCACGCCGCGCGTTCCCACAGGCCCAGTGCCCGCACCAGCGGGTCGGTGAGCCATGCCGGCTTGTTGGTGACCACGCCCCAGCGGATGCCCGTCGCTTCGAGCCGCGCCAGCACCGGCTCCATTCCGGGGAACACCCGGGTCTCGCGTACGAGGTGGGTCCGGTACAGGTCCAGGAAGCGCCGGCGCAGGGCCTCGAACTCCGGCGTCTGCGGGGCGAGGTCGAAGGCGTAGCCGATCAACCCGGCGCTGCCGTTGGAGACCCGTGGGCGGATGTCCTCGTAGGGCAGCGGTGCGCGGCCCTGCTCGGCGCGCAGCAGGTTCAGGGCGTGGGCCATGTCCGGGGCGGTGTCGAGCAGCGTGCCGTCGAGGTCGAACAGCACCACGCGTACCGCCCAGGGCGTCGGAGCGCCGGGTTCCATCGCGCCCCTCCTCAGGCCGGTTCCGCGGCGTCGTCCGGGCGCCGGCAGTGGGCCAAGTAGTTTACGTCGACGCCGGCGTCGAGGCGGTAGCCGCGGGTCAGCGGATTGTAGTGCAGGCCGATCATCCCGGTGAGCGAGAGCCCCGCGCGGCGCGCCCAACGCTCGAGTTCGGAGGGCCGGATGAACTTGCGGTAGTCGTGCGTGCCCTTGGGGAGCAGCCCTAACAGATACTCCGCGCCGACGACCGCGAAGAGATAGGACTTGGGGTTGCGGTTGATCGTGGAGAAGAATACGTGACCGCCCGGGCGCACGAGCGCGGCGCAGGCACGGACCACCGACCCCGGTTCGGGGACGTGTTCCAGCATTTCCAGACAGGTGATCACGTCATAGGCGCCGGGTGACTCGGCCGCCAGGGCCTCCGCGGTGGTTTGGCGATAGTCGACCTCGAGTCCGGATTCCAGCAGGTGCAGGCGGGCCACCGACAGCGCCGCTTCGGCCATGTCGATGCCGGTCACGCGCGCGCCCTCGCGTGCCATCGCCTCGGCGAGCAGGCCGCCGCCGCAGCCCACGTCCAGCACCCGCACGCCGTCGAGCGGCGTGCGGCGGCGGATATAGTCCAGGCGCAGGGGGTTGATCTCGTGCAGGGGGCGGAATTCCCCCCGCGGGTCCCACCAGCGTGCGGCGTAGGTTTCGAAACGGGCCAGTTCGCCGGGATCGACGTTGGAGTTTGGGGCGTTCAGCGTGGCGTCCTCATTCAGGGTCGGTGGCGGCGATGCGCGCGCGCCAGGCGCGCGCGCGTTCGCGCACCGGGATCGGATCCAGGGTCGTGAGGACGCGCTCCTCGAGCAACGCGCGCCCGGCGACCCATACGTCGGTCACCTGGTGGCGGCCGGCGGCGTAGACCAGTTGCGAGACCGGGTGATAGACCGGCTCGGTCTCCAGTTCACCGAGATCCACCGCGACCAGGTCCGCGGCCTTGCCCGGCTCCAGGCTGCCGATCTCCTCGCCGAGGCCGAGCGCGCGCGCGCCGTTGAGCGTCGCCATGCGCAGGGCGCGCGCCGCCGGCAGCGCCGCCGCCTCGCCGGCGACCGCCTTGGCGAGCAGCGCCGCGCTGCGCATCTCGCCGAGCAGGTCGAGGGCGTTGTTGCTCGCCGCGCCGTCGGTGCCGAGCGCCACGTTCACGCCGGCGCGCGCGAGGCGCTCCACCGGGCAGAACCCGCTCGCGAGCTTGAGATTGGACTCCGGACAGTGGATGACATGGGCGCCGGTCTCGGCCAACAGCCCGATCTCGTCTTCGGTGAGTTGGGTCATGTGGACCCCGAGCAGGGCCGGGGAGACCAGTCCCAGCGCGTGCAGCCGTTGCAGCGGGCGCATGCCGTGTTCCCGCTCGCCCTGGCGCACCTCGTCGGCGGTCTCGTGCACGTGCATGTGTACCGGCAGGTCGAGTTCGTCGGCGAGCGTGCGGATGCGGGCCAGCGCCGCGTCGCCGACGCTGTAGGGCGCGTGGGGTGCGAACGCGGTACGGATCAGCGGGTCGCCGCGGTAGCGATCGTGCAGGGCGAGCCCCTTGCTCAGGTACTCCTCCCAGTCGGCGGCCCAGGCGCTCGGGAAGTCGATGACGATGAGACCGACGCAGGCGCGCATCCCGCAGGCGGACGCCGCGCGCGCCACGACGTCCGGGAAGAAGTACATGTCGTTGAAGCAGGTCGTGCCCCCGCGCAGCATCTCGGCCATGGCGAGTTGCGTGCCGTCGCGGGTGAACTCGGTGCCCACCCAGCGCGCCTCCGCCGGCCAGATGTGCTCCTTGAGCCAGCGCATGAGCGGCAGATCGTCGGCCAGCCCGCGCAGCAGGGTCATCGCCGCATGGGTGTGGGCGTTGACCAGCCCCGGGATCAGCACGTGATCGGGGAGTTCCCGGAGCGTGCGCGCGCGATAGCGTGCACGCGCCTCGCCCGAGGGCAACAGATCGAGGATCCGCCCGTCGTCGATCGCGACGGCATGGTCCTCGTGCACCACGCCGTCCGGCTCCACCGGGATGACCCAGCGCGCCTCGATCAGCGTGTCGATCTCGCGTGGTTGCGCCTGCATGAACTCCGTCCCGTCGCCCGGCCGGCCGCTCGAAACGGACCGCCCGCGACCGGCGCCCAGTATAGCGCAGCTTCCCGGCACCGTCGGTCGGGATTCGTGTATCCTGCGCGCATCGGGTTGCGGGATCGAAGAGGTGCTGCGGGTGGAACGGGATTTCGATACGGTGCGTGCCGTGCAATGGCGCGACGGGCGGCTGGTGCTGCTGGACCAGCGGTTGCTGCCGGCGCGCATCGAATACGTGACGCTCGACGATGTGCAGTCGACCGCGCATGCGATCCGCGACATGGTGGTGCGCGGTGCGCCGGCGATCGGGGTGAGCGCCGCCTACGGCGTGGTGCTCGCGGCGCGTGCGGGTTACGCACGCGCCCCGGAGGGCTGGCGCGAGGCGTTGCGCGCGGATCTCGAGGTGCTGGGCGCGGCGCGGCCCACGGCCGTCAATCTCGCCTGGGCCATCGCCCGCATGGCACGGCGCGTCGACGCGCTGCCGGGCGCGGGCGACCCGATCGCCGCGCTGCTCGCCGAGGCGCGCGCGATCCACGAGGAGGACATCGCCGCCAACCGTCGCATGGGCGAATTGGGGGCGGCCCTGATCGAGGGGCCGTGCGGGGTGCTCACGCACTGCAACACCGGTTCCCTGGCGACCGGGGGCTATGGCACCGCCCTGGGCGTGATCCGCAGCGCCTACCGTGCCGGCAAGCTCAGCGAGGTCTACGCGGACGAGACGCGTCCGTGGCTGCAAGGGGCGCGGCTGACCGCCTGGGAACTGCGCGCCGACGGGATCCCGGTGCGCTTGCTGGTGGACGGCGCCGGGGCGCACCTGATGGCTGCGGGCAAGGTCGCCTGGCTGATCGTGGGCGCCGATCGGATCGCCGCCAACGGTGACGTCGCCAACAAGATCGGCACCTACTCGGCGGCGATCGTCGCGCGCCACCACGGCGTGCGGGTGATGGTCGTGGCCCCCGGCACCACCGTGGATCTCGCCACACCCGACGGGGCGTCGATCCCCATCGAGCAGCGCGATCCCGAAGAGGTGCTGGCGTTCGGCGGGCGGCGGGTCGCGCCGGAGGGCGTGGGGGCGTGGAATCCGGCCTTCGACATCACCCCCGCCGCCTTGGTCGATGTCCTGGTCACCGAGCGCGGGGTGGTGCGGGCCCCGGACCGCGCACGCATGGCCGCCGCCTTCGCCCCTTCGGCGGCCGGCGTCTGATCCGCCGGGATCTTCCGGAATCCTTCGGCGACCTTGTCCGGCTTCGTTTCGGGTGCCCGGCTCCGTGTCGGCGGCGCTCTGTGGTATCATGGTTCTTTCAAGAGCATAGAAATCCGCGACGGACGCGACCGCCGATGCCGTAAGTCGGCGGGTCCCCTCGCGGTGTCGTCCTGCACGACCCCGAGCACCTGGACCCGGGTATAGATCCAGACAACCGAGCGCATCGCCCCGCCCCGAATGGCCGAGTTCGCCAAAGAAATCCTGCCGGTCAATCTCGAAGACGAGATGAAGCAGTCCTACCTCGATTACGCGATGAGCGTGATCGTCGGCAGGGCGCTTCCGGATGTGCGCGACGGGCTCAAGCCGGTCCACCGCCGGGTCCTGTTCGCGATGAGCGAGCTGGGCAACGACTGGAACAAGGCCTATAAGAAGTCGGCGCGCGTGGTCGGCGACGTCATCGGCAAGTACCACCCGCACGGCGACGCCGCGGTCTACGACACCATCGTGCGCATGGCGCAGCCGTTCTCCATGCGTTATCCGCTGGTGGACGGGCAGGGCAACTTCGGCTCCGTCGACGGCGACGCGCCCGCGGCGATGCGCTACACCGAAGTGCGGATGGCGCGCATCGCCCACGAACTGATCGCCGACATCGACAAGGAGACGGTCGACTTCGTCCCCAACTACGACGAGAGCGAGCATGAACCGGCGGTCTTCCCGACGCGCATCCCGAACCTGCTGATCAACGGCTCGACCGGGATTGCGGTCGGCATGGCCACCAACGTCCCGCCGCACAATCTCACCGAGGTGGTCGACGCCTGCCTGGCGCTGCTCGACGAGCCCGAGCTGCCGATCGGGCGGCTCATGGAGTATCTGCCGGGCCCGGATTTCCCGACCGCGGGGATCATCAACGGCGCTGCCGGGATCCGCGAGGCCTACCGCACCGGGCGCGGGCGCGTCTACGTGCGCGCGCGCAGCCACGTCGAGGTCAACGATCGCGGGCGCCAGGCGATCATCGTCACCGAGCTGCCCTACCAGGTCAACAAGGCGCGTCTTCTGGAGAAGATCGCGGCCCTGGTCAAGGATCGTCGCATCGAGGGTATCAGCGAGCTGCGCGACGAGTCGGACAAGGACGGTATGCGGATGGTGATCGAGCTGCGCCGCGGCGACGTCCCGGAGGTGGTCCTCAACAACCTCTATCAGCATACCCAGCTTCAGACCGTGTTCGGCATCAACATGGTGGCGCTGGTCGACGGGCAGCCGCAACTACTCGATCTGAAGCGGGTGCTCGAGGCGTTCATCCGCCATCGGCGCGAGGTCGTCACCCGACGCACGATCTACGACCTGCGCAAGGCGCGCGAGCGCACCCACATCCTGGAGGGGCTGGCGGTCGCACTGGCGAACATCGACGAGGTGATCGCGCTGATCAAGGCCTCGCCGGGGCGCGCCGAGGCGCGCGAGGCGCTCGTGGCGCATACCTGGGGAGCGGGGATGGTGACCGGCATGCTCGATCGCGCCGGCGCCGGGGCGTCGCGGCCCGAGGGGCTGGCGGCGGAACTGGGCCTGCGCGAGGGCGAATACCGCCTCTCGCGCGAGCAGGCACAGGCGATCCTCGACCTGCGTCTGCACCAGCTCACGGGCCTCGAGCAGGACAAGCTCGTCGACGAATACGCGAAGCTGCTGGAGCAGATCGGCGATCTCATCCGTATTCTGTCCGACCCCGACCGACTGGCCCAGGTGATCCGCGAGCAGTTGCAGGAGATCCGCGAACGCTACGGCGACGCGCGCCGCACGGAGATCGTCTCCACCCAGGAGGACCTCACCATGGAGGACCTCATCGGCGAGGAGGACGTCGTGGTGACGCTTTCGCACGCCGGCTACTGCAAGACGCAGCCGGTCGACGTCTACCGGGCGCAACGTCGCGGCGGGCGCGGCAAGGCCGCGACCAACATGCGTGAAGAGGACTTCGTCGACAAGCTGTTCATCGCCAACACCCACGACACGCTGCTCTGTTTCTCGAGCCGCGGGCGCGTCTACTGGCTCAAGGTCTATCAGATCCCCCGCGCCGGGCGCGCGGCGCGCGGTCGCCCGATCGTCAACCTCCTGCCGCTGGAGGAGGGCGAGCGCATCAATGCACTGCTGCCGGTGCGCGTATACGAGGACGGGCGCTTCGTGTTCATGGCGACCCGCGCCGGCACGGTCAAGAAGACGCCGCTCAAGGACTTCTCGCGCCCGCGCGCCGCCGGGATCATCGCCGTCGAGTTGCGCGGCGACGATCAACTGGTGGGCGTGGCGATCACCGACGGCCTGCAGGAGGTCATGCTGGTCACCAGCGCCGGCAAGGCGATCCGCTTCCCGGAGGAGCAGGTGCGCCCGATGGGGCGCACCGCCGCCGGCGTGCGCGGCGTACGCCTGGGGTCGGGTGAGGTGGTCGTTGGATTGATGGTCGCCGCGCCCGGGGCCGTGCTCACGGTCACCGAGCACGGCTACGGCAAGCGCACCGCCGTCGAGGACCACCCCACGCACGGACGCGGCGGGCGGGGGATGATCGGCATCCAGTGCAGCGAGCGCAACGGGCGCGTGGTCGGCGCCGTCCTGGTGCACGACGAGGACGAGATCATGCTGATCAGCGAGGCCGGCACCCTGGTTCGCACGCGTGTCGCGGAGATCCCGGTGCTCGGGCGCAACACCCAGGGCGTGCGCCTGATCCGTCTCGGCAAGGGCGAGCGACTGGTCGGCGTGGAGCCGATATTGGACGATGGCGAATCGGAGCCGGAGTCGGAGTCGGAGTCGGAGTCGGAGTCGGAGTCGTGAGAGACCTCGCGTACGCCGCCGGGCGCCGAGCGCAAATCCCGGAACCATCCGCGGCGCAACCCCGGGCCCGGACCGTGCGAGGAACCAGCAGATGAGCCGTGTCTACAACTTCAGCGCCGGTCCGGCGATGTTGCCGGAGGAGGTGCTCCGGCAGGCCGGCGAGGAACTTCTCGAGTGGCGCGGCGCCGGCATGTCGGTCATGGAGATGAGCCACCGCGGCAAGGAGTTCCTGTCCATCGCCGAGGCCGCCGAGGCGGACCTGCGCGAGATCCTGGCGATCCCGGCCTCGTACAAGGTGCTGTTCCTCCAGGGCGGTGCAACCACTCAGTTCGCGGCGGTCCCGCTCAACCTGCTGCGCGGGCGCGATCGCGCCGATTATGTGAACACCGGATCGTGGTCGAAGAAGGCCATCGCCGAGGCCAAGCGCTACTGCACGGTGAACGTGGCGGCCGACGCCGAGGCGCAGCGCTACACGACGATCCCGGCGCAGGACTCCTGGCATCTCGACCCCGACGCCGCCTACGTGCACTACACGCCCAACGAGACGATCGGCGGGGTGGAGTTCCATTGGGTGCCGGATACGGGCACGGTCCCGCTGGTCGCGGACATGTCCTCGACGATCCTGTCGCGGCCGATCGACGTCGGCCGCTACGGGCTGATCTACGCCGGCGCGCAGAAGAACATCGGTCCCGCCGGCCTCACGGTGGTCATCGTGCGCGAAGACCTCACAGGCGCGGCCCATCCGGCCACGCCGACCCTGCTCGACTACCGGGTGCAGGCCGAGAACGGCTCGATGTACAACACGCCGCCGACCTACGCGTGGTATATCGCCGGGCTCGTGTTCCAGTGGATCCGGCGCGCGGGCGGTCTGGGCGTCATGGCCGAGCGCAACCGGCGCAAATCCGCGCGGCTGTACACGGCGCTGGACGCATCCGATTTCTACCGCGGCCCGGTGGATCCGGCGTGTCGTTCGTGGATGAACGTGCCGTTCACCCTCGCCGATCCGGCGCTCGATGCCGATTTCCTCGCCGGAGCCCGGGACGCGGGCCTGGTCGGCCTCAAGGGCCATCGTTCGGTGGGCGGGATGCGTGCGAGCCTCTACAACGCCATGCCCGAGGCCGGGGTCGAGGCACTGATTGCGTTCATGACCGAGTTCGAGCGGCGTCACGGCTGAGCGCCCGCCGCCGGCCCTGCGCGCGGGCAACCACGCTTTCAGTGACGGGACATTGCGACGATGTTCAAGATCCTCACGCTCGACAACCTCTCCGGCGCCGGTCTGGATCGGCTGCCCCGGGACCGCTATGAGGTGGCCTCCGAGATCCGCCGCCCGGACGCGATCCTGCTGCGCTCGTTCAACCTGCACGAACTGGACCTGCCCGATACGCTCGAGGCGGTCGGGCGCGCCGGTGCCGGCGTCAACAACATTCCGGTGGAGCGCCTGACGCACCGCGGCGTGGCGGTGTTCAACGCGCCCGGCGCCAACGCCAACGCGGTCAAGGAACTGGTCATCGCGGGGATGCTGCTGGCGGCGCGCAACGTCTGCAGGTCCTGGGCGTTCGCCCGCGGGTTGCAGGGCGACAACGCCGCCCTGCGCCGACAGGTGGAGGCCGGAAAGAAGCAGTTCGTGGGCTTCGAACTGCCGGGGCGCACGCTCGGGGTGATCGGTCTCGGCTCGATCGGCGTGCGGGTGGCCAACACCGCGATCGCGCTCGGCATGAAGGTGATCGGCTACGATCAGGACATCACCGTGCAACGGGCCTGGCAGCTCTCCTCGCAAGTGCGGCAGGGGACGAGCGTCGACGACCTGCTGGCGTGCTCGGACTTCGTGACGTTCCATACCCCGTTGACCGAGTCGACCCGCAACATGATCGACCCGGAACGGCTGAAGATCCTGAAGGACGGGGCGGTGGTGCTGAACTTCGCCCGCGACGGGATCGTCGACAACGCGGCGATCCTCGAAGCGCTCGACACCGGGCGCGTCCACGCCTACGTCTGCGATTTCCCGCACCGCGACCTGCTGCACCACGAGCGTGTGATCGCCTTGCCGCACATCGGGGCGTCCACCCGGGAGGCGGAGGAGAACTGCGCGGTGATGGTGGTCGATGAGGTGCGCGACTATCTGGAACACGGTATCGTGCGCAACTCCGTGAATTTTCCGGAGGTGGCCATGCCGCGTACCGAGGGTTTCCGCTTGGCGGTGGTCAACAGCAACGTCCCCAACATGGTCGGGCAGATCTCCACGGCGCTCGCCGACTCCGATCTCAACATCCTGGACATGTTGAACAAGTCGCGCGGCGAGGTGGCCTATAATCTGGTCGACGTGAATGCGCCCATCCCGGAATCCACCTTGGCGGAGATCCGCTCCATCGAGGGGGTGCTGGCGGTGCGGGCGCTCAACGGGGGCTGATCCGACGCTGCGTGGCGTCCGGGGGGCGGGTCGGGTGAGCGAAGAACAAAGACTCCGGGAGATCCGTGCGCGCATCGATTCCCTGGATGAGCAAATTCAGGCGCTGATCGGCGAGCGGGCCGGGTGCGCGCGCGAGATTGCGGGCATCAAGCACGCCTCGGGCGTGGACAACGGCTTCTACCGTCCGGAGCGCGAGGCGCAGGTCCTGCGCCGGGTGCAGGCGCGCAACCGCGGCCCGCTGCCCGATGAGGACCTGCTTCGCATCTTCCGCGAGCTGATCTCGGCCTGCCTGGCCCTGGAGGAGACGCTCACGGTGGCGTTCCTCGGGCCCGAGGGGACCTTCACCCAGGCGGCGGCGTTCAAGCACTTCGGCCACTGCGTGCGCACCGTGCCGCTGACCACGATCGAGGACGTCTTCCGCGAGGTCGAGGCGCAGGGCGCGCGCTACGGCGTGGTGCCGGTGGAGAATTCCACGGAGGGGGTGATCCATCACACCCTGGACCGGTTCCTCCAGTCGCCGTTGCACATCTGCGGCGAGGTCGAGCTTCGCATCCACCATCACCTGCTGGCCGCCTCCGGCGAGGTGCGCGACGTGCGCCGGGTGTATTCGCATCAACAGTCGCTCGCCCAGTGCCGGCGATGGCTCGATCGCACCCTCCCGAACGCCGAATGCGTCGCGGTGAGCAGCAACGCCGAGGCCGCGCGGCGGGTGCGCGGGGAGGCGCAGGCGGCGGCCATCGCCGGCGACAGCGCCGCGGAACTCTACGGGCTCGAGGTGTTGGCGGCCAATATCGAGGACGAGCCGGACAACACCACCCGCTTCCTGGTGATCGGACCCCAGCCGGTGCCGCCCAGCGGTGACGACAAGACCTCGCTGCTGGTCTCCACGCACAACCGGCCCGGGGCGCTGGCGCGGCTGCTCGAGCCGCTCTCGCGCAACGGCATCGGCATGACCCGCATCGAGTCGCGCCCGTCGCGGCGCGGGCTCTGGGAGTATGTCTTCTTCGTGGACATCCTGGGACACGCCGAGGACGAGCCGCTCGCCCGCTCGCTCGCCGAGCTGCAGGCCGAGTGCACGCTGTTCAAGGTGCTCGGTTCCTACCCGCGCGCCGGCCTGTGACGTCCCGGCACCCCGACATGGATTCCGCCGAACCGTTCGAGCGCCTGTGCGTGATCGGTGTCGGCCTGATCGGCGGCTCGCTGGCGCGTGCGGCGCGCGCCGCCGGTACCTGCCGGGAGGTGGTCGGCTGCGGGCGCGATCCGGCACACCTGCAACGGGCGCAGGCGCTGGGCGTGATCGGACGCTACGAGACCGATCCGGCGCGCGCCGCGGCGGGCGCCGACCTGGTGGTCCTGGCCGCGCCGGTCGGCGCGTGCGCGGCGCTGCTGCGCCGCGTGGGCCCGGTGCTCGCCGAGGGCGCGCTCGTCAGCGACGTGGGCAGCGTCAAGGGCGCGGTGATCGAGGCCGCGCGCGCCGCGCTCGGACCCCGGTTCCCGGCGTTCGTCCCGGGCCACCCGATCGCCGGCGCCGAGCACAGCGGCGTGGAGGCCTCGCGCGCCGATCTCTTCCGCGGCCGCTGTACGGTCCTCACGCCGTGCGCGGAGACCGACGCGGCGGCGGTGCGCCGCGTGGGCGCGTTCTGGGAGGCCTGCGGCGCACAGGTCGTGAAGATGGACGCCGCGCACCACGACGCCGTGTTCGCCGCCGTCAGCCACCTGCCGCACCTGCTCGCCTACACGCTCGTGGACTGGATGGCGCAACGCCCCGACGCCGCCGAGCTGTTCGACTTCGCCGGCGGCGGATTCCGCGACTTCACGCGCATCGCCTCCAGCGACCCGGTGATGTGGCGCGATATCTGCGCGGCCAACGCCGAGGCCCTCGTCGCGCGGCTCGAGGATTTCCGCGCCGCACTCGATCGGCTCATCGCGGCGGCACGCGGCGGCGACGTAGCGGCGCTGGAGGCGATTTTCCGCAACGCCAAGGCAGCGCGCGACCGCTTGGTGCATGGATCGCGGGACGGGGAGCCGTGAGCGGTGCACCCGGCTACCGGGTGCACCCGGGCGGGTGCCTGACGGGGCGCCTGCGGGTGCCCGGCGACAAGTCGATCTCGCACCGTGCGTTGATCCTGGGGGCCGTGGCGGAGGGGGACACCGCGATCCGCGGCTTCCTCGAAGGGGCCGACTGCCTGGCCACGCTGCGCGCGTTCCGCGCCATGGGCGTGGCGATCGAGGGTCCGCAGGCGGACCGGGTCACGATCCGCGGGGTCGGTCTGCACGGACTGTGCGCGCCCGCCGGCCCCCTGGATGTCGGCAACTCCGGCACCTCCATGCGGCTGCTCGCGGGATTGCTCGCCGGTCAGCCCTTCCCGGTCGTGCTCACCGGCGATGCCTCGTTGTCGCGGCGTCCGATGCGCCGGGTCACGGATCCGCTGGCGGCGATGGGGGCGCGGGTCGAGACCGCCCCGGACGGGACCGCGCCGCTGCGTCTGGCGGGTGAGGCGGCGTTGCACGGCATCGACTATCCTCTTCCGGTGGCGAGCGCGCAGGTCAAGTCCGGCGTGCTGCTCGCCGGGTTGTACGCACAGGGGCGGACCTGCGTCACCGAACCCGCGCCCACCCGCGATCACACCGAGCGTATGCTCGCGGGTTTCGGCTACCCGGTGGAGGTGGATGGCCCGCGCGTGTGCCTGGAGGGTGGGGGCCGGCTGCAGGGACGGGAGATCGACGTGCCCGCGGATCTTTCCTCGGCGGCCTTCTTCCTGGTCGGGGCGAGCATCGCCGAGGGCTCGGATCTGCTGCTCGAGCACGTGGGCGTCAATCCGACCCGCGCCGGGGTCATCGAGATTCTGCGTCGCATGGGAGCGGACATCGAGATCCTCAACCCGCGCCGGGCCGGCGGCGAGCCGCTCGCCGACCTGCGGGTGCGCGGTGCGCCGTTGCACGGGATCCGGATTCCGCCGGAGCTGGTGCCGCTCGCGATCGACGAGTTCCCGGCGCTGTTCGTGGCCGCCGCCTGCGCCGAGGGTGAGACCGTGCTCACCGGTGCCGCCGAGTTGCGCGTCAAGGAGAGCGACCGAATCCAGGTGATGGCCGAGGGACTGCAGGCATTGGGGGGGGAGGCGCGGCCCACCGCGGACGGCGTCGTCATCCGCGGCGGCGCCCTGCGCGGCGGGGTCGTGGACGGTCGCGGCGACCATCGCATCGCGATGGCGTTCGCGATCGCCGGCCTGCGCACCCGGACGCCGGTGACCATCTCCGACGTCCGGAACGTGGAGACTTCGTTCCCCGGATTCGTGCCGGCGGCGACCGGCGTCGGCCTGCGCATCGAGGCGATCGGCGACTGAGCCCGGACGGGCGCCCGTGGGGTGCACCGTCCGGCGGAGACAGGCATTGGAGACGAACGAGGCGGGCACATCGGTTCCCGTGATCACCCTGGACGGACCCGGCGGTTCCGGCAAGGGCACCGTCGGGCGGCGGCTGGCCCGGGAACTCGGCTGGCACTTCCTCGACAGCGGCGCCCTCTACCGGTTGGTGGCGCTGGCGGCGCAACGCCGCGGGGTTGCGCTCGACGACGCCGTTGCGTTGGCCGCGCTGGCCCGCGACCTGCCGGTCGTTTTCGAACCGGGGGAGGCGGACGAGGGTCGCATCCTGTTCGACGGGGCCGACGTGGGGGACGCGATCCGCACCGAGGCGTGCGGCGAACGGGCCTCCCGGGTGGCGGTGTTGCCCGAGGTGCGCTCGGCGCTCCTCGAACGCCAACGGGAATTTTGCCGCCCCCCCGGCCTGGTGGCCGACGGCCGCGACATGGGGAGCGTGGTATTTCCCGGCGCCACCCTCAAGATCTTCCTCACCGCGAGCCCCCGTGAGCGCGCCCTGCGGCGCTATAACCAGTTGAAAGAGAAAGGGCTCAGTGCTAATCTAGCGGCTCTTTCGGATGAAATCGCCCGGCGCGACGCACGCGATGCGGCGCGGGCGGTGGCGCCGTTGCGGCCGGCTTTGGATGCGCACGTGCTCGATACGACGGGCGTGGGGATCGCGGAAGTGGTGGCGCGCATCCGCGGGTTGCTGTAACTTCCCCCGGCTTACGGTCAGGGTGGCCGGGCCGAGGCCCGGTCGGTGGGTGAAATCGTCCCAGTACGGACTTCAGAGATATCGGAATGAGCGAGAGTTTCGCGGAGTTGTTCGAACAGAGCCTGGTACACACGCAGATGCGGCCGGGTTCGATCATCACCGGCAAGGTGGTGGACATCCGGCCCGACGCGGTGGTGGTCAGCGCCGGGCTGAAGTCGGAGGGGGTCATCCCCATCGACCAGTTCTACACGGACGACGGGGTGCTCGAGGTCGCCGTGGGCGACGAGATCGAGGTCGCCCTGGACGCTGTGGAGGACGGCTTCGGCGAGACCCGGCTCTCGCGCGAGAAGGCCAAGCGCGCGCGCACCTGGACCCGCCTCGAGGAGGCCTTCGAGGAGAGTGAGACGGTCACCGGGCAGATCAGCGGCAAGGTCAAGGGCGGCTTTACCGTGGACCTCGACACCGTGCGCGCCTTCCTCCCCGGCTCGCTGGTGGATATCCGCCCGGTCCGCGACACCACCTATCTCGAGGGCAAGGACCTCGAGTTCAAGGTCATCAAGATCGACCGCAAGCGCAACAACGTGGTGGTCTCGCGTCGCGCGGTGCTCGAATCCGAATACTCCGCGGAGCGCGAAGCACTCCTCGACAAGCTCCAGGAGGGCGTCGTCCTCAAGGGCGTGGTGAAGAACCTGACCGACTACGGGGCGTTCGTCGACCTGGGCGGCATCGACGGACTGCTGCACATCACCGACATGGCCTGGAAGCGCGTCAAGCACCCCTCCGAGGTGTGCAACATCGGCGACGAACTCGAGGTCAAGGTGCTCAAGTTCGATCGCGAGCGCAATCGCGTCTCGCTCGGCCTCAAGCAACTCGGCGAGGATCCGTGGATCGACCTCTCGCGTCGCTACCCGGTCGGCACGCGGCTGTTCGGCAAGGTGACCAACGTCACCGACTACGGCTGCTTCGTGGAGATCGAGGAAGGCGTCGAAGGCTTGGTCCACGTCTCCGAGATGGACTGGACGAACAAGAACGTGAGTCCCTCCAAGGTCGTGCAAGTGGGCGACGAGGTGGGGGTTCTGGTCCTGGATATCGACGAAGATCGCCGGCGCATCTCGCTCGGCATCAAGCAGTGCCAGTCCAATCCCTGGGAGGCCTTCGCCGCGACCCACAACAAGAACGACCGCGTCGTGGGCAACATCAAGTCGATCACCGACTTCGGCATCTTCGTCGGTCTGGAAGGAGACATCGACGGCTTGGTGCACATGTCCGATATCTCCTGGGCCGTGCCCGGCGAAGAGGCGATCCACGGCTACAAGAAGGGTGGGGAGATCGAGGCGGTGGTGCTCAGCGTCGATCCCGAGCGCGAGCGCATCTCGCTCGGCATCAAGCAGCTCGACAAGGACCCGATGTCCAATTTCCTCGCCTCCCATGAAAAGGGCTCCGTCGTCAAGGGCACGGTGCGCGACGTCGACGCCAAGGGCGCCGTCATCGAACTCGACGACGGTGTCGAAGGCTACCTGCGCGCCTCGGAGCTGACCCGCGATCGGGTCGAGGATGCGCGCACCGTACTCAAGGTCGGTGACGAGGTCGAGGCGAAGTTCATCGGCGTCGACCGCAGGAACCGCACTATCAGCCTCTCCATCAAGGCGCGCGAGCACCAGGAAGAGTCCGAGTCGTTGCAGGAATACAACCGATCTTCGGTCTCCGGGATGACGAGCCTGGGCGACATCCTCAAGGAGCAGATGGAGAAGAACGAATAGAATCGAAATTTAGGGAGGATCGCCGGCGGCACGGTCGCCGGCAGGTACCGGGTAGTGTCGGTATGGGATAGGGGATACCGGAGAATGACAAAATCCGAGCTGATCGAGGCGCTGGCGCGTAAGCAGAGCCATCTCAAATACCGCGACGTCGAACTGGCCGTCAAGAGCCTGCTTGAGCAGATGAGCCAGGCGCTCGCGACCGGCCAACGGATCGAGATCCGCGGCTTCGGAAGTTTTTCGCTCCACTACCGCCCGCCGCGCATCGGCCGCAACCCAAAGAGCGGCGACTCGGTGCAGTTGCCCGGCAAGTACGTGCCCCACTTCAAGCCGGGCAAGGAACTGCGCGAGCGGGTCAACGACGGCATCAACGGCGCCGATCTCGCCGTCGAGTCCTGACGACCCGCAACACGGGCGCCGCCTCCCGGTAGGGCGGGGCTTGCTCGGCCGACGACGTTGAATTTCCACCGCATCGAAACGGTCCGATGGTGTCGGCGGGGCGAGCCCCGCCCTACGCGGCCCTCGGCCGCCACGCGATCTGGGCCCGTGGCCGCCGTTCGACATAGCCCCCGGCGCACCCGCATGCTCCGGTAGGGCCGGGCGCGCCCGGCCGACGACGCCGATATGGGCACGGTCGGTAATTGTCCGACGTCGTCGGCGGGCCTCGGCCCGCTCTACAAGGGGATGGCGCCCCGTGGCGGTTCGCCCCGTGCGCCCCGGTGATCGCAATCCCCTGTAGGGCCGGGCGCGCCCGGCCGACGACGCTGAATTCTCTACCGCATCGAAATTGTCTGCCGATGTCGACGGGGCTCGCCTCTCCGACGGGTTTTTCTTGATGGAGGTGGTTCCGCAGCCCGCGTCGTCCCCGATGTGAGCGGACTGCTAGAATGAGGCTCCCCGTTCTCATGGCAGGGAGGAAGTATGACGCGGATCCTCGGTTTCGTGGTCCTCGTGCTGGTGGTGACCGCAGCGCTGAGCTTTGCGGTGCTCAACGCCCGCCCGGTTCCGGTGAACTTCTACTTCGGCACGCGTGATCTCCCTCTGGCCCTGGCGCTCGTGCTGGCCCTGGTGGCCGGCGCGGTCCTGGGCGTCGCGGCGAGCCTTGCCGTGGTCCTGCGCGCCAAGCGCGAGGCGACGCGCCTGCGGCGCCGCGCGCGCCGCGCCGAGGAGGAGTTGGAGAACTTGCGCAAGCTGCCGATCCGGCATGACCCCTGAGATGCTGGATCTGCTGTGGCTGTTGCTTCCCGTGGCGGCGGCCTCCGGTTGGTTTGCGGCGCGTCGCGGTTCCGTGCGTGGCGCCGCCCGGTTCGATGGGCGCTACCTGGAGGGCCTGAATCTCCTCATCGACGAGCAGCCGGACCGGGCCATCGAGGTCTTCACCCGCATGGTCGAGGTCGACAGCGAGACGGTGGAGGTGCACATGGCGCTCGGCAACCTGTTCCGCCGCCGCGGCGAGGTGGATCGGGCCATTCGCATCCACCAGAATCTCATCGCGCGCCCGTCGCTCACTCGTAACCAGCGCGCCATGGCCCTGCTGGAACTCGGGGAGGACTACCTGCGCGCGGGGTTGTTGGATCGCGCCGAGAATCTGTTCCGTGAACTGACCGACATGGGTCTGCATACCGCCGCCGCGCTACGCCGCCTGATGGGCATCTACGAGCAGGAAAAGGAGTGGGAGGCGGCGATCGACGCCGCGCGTCGGCTCGAGGCGGCCGGCGGCGGTCCGCTTCAGCCGGTGATCGCCCAGTACTACTGTGAACTGGCCGAACAGGCGCGTGCGGCGGGCCGCCACGAGCAGGCGCTACGCAGCGTGCACCGGGCGCTGAGGCAGGATCGCGGCTGCGCGCGGGCGAGCATCGTGCAGGGCCGGATCGAGATGGACCTGGGCCGCTACCGGGTCGCCGCCGAGAGTTTCATGTGCGTCGACCGGCAGAACGCCGACTACCTCGCGGAGGTCATCGGTCCGCTCGAGGAGTGTTTCCGGCGCCTCGATCGCTCGGATGCGCTCGCGCAGTTCCTGGAGCGCGTCATCGAGCGCCATCCCGACACCATCGCGATCATCACCCTGGCCGAACTGCGCGGGCGCCGGGGCGGTGCGGGCGAGGCGGCGCGATTCCTCGCCGCGGAACTCGAGCGCAACCCCTCGCTGCTTGGCATCCAGCGCCTGGTGCGCTGGTACCAGTCGCGGGCGCAGGGGGAGTGGGAAGAGGACCTGAAGACCCTGCGCGCGCGCATGGAACGCCTGTTCGAAGACGTGCCGGACTATTTCTGCACACACTGCGGGTTCAGCGGACGGACCCTGCACTGGCAGTGTCCGGGCTGTCGGCGCTGGAGCAGCATCAAGCCGCTGCACGGCATGTCGGTGAACGCGTTCCTCACGAGCACGGCAGGCAGCCTGCAAGCGGTACGGAAGGATTGATCGGGAGGAATTCCCTTGAATTCCATGGAGGAAACGGCGTGAATCGTCACCCTGCAGGGTCCGGATCCGGATGAAGGGCGGGCCGCGCATCATCGTGGCGCTCGACTACCCGGACGCGGCACCGGCGCAGGCGATCGCGGCCGGCGCCACGCACTTGGTGATCGGGCGTCCCATCACGCGTGCCCCGGACCCGCTCGCGGCGATCGCTGCGAGCGAGGGCGAACTCGGTGATTGACACCGGCGCAGTGGGTGTTAGCATCAAACCGGCGGAGCGCCTGTGGGCGATTCCGCATGCAACTACACACGGAGTGTGGCGGGGCGTGGACGCCCCCTTTTCCATTGGAGGGAAATGCCATGAAATCACTATGCAGCATTCTGTTCGCTCTGTTCCTGTCTGTCCTGCCCCTGGCGGGGTTCGCCGCATCGGTCGATGTCAATCGCGCCGATGCGCCGGCGCTGGCCGCCGGCATCGACGGGGTCGGCCCGCACTTGGCCGAGGCCATCGTGCAGTATCGCAAGGCGCACGGGCCGTTCACCTCGCTGGAGCAACTGCTCCAGGTGAAGGGCATCGGCCCGCGCGTGTTGGAGCGCAACCACGACCGGTTGACCGTCGGCCGGCGCGGGGAACATCCGCAACCGAAGTGAGGGCGCGGTCCGTGCCGCCGGGGACTCCATGACCGGGATCACCAGGGGGTGGTACTTGGTCTACAGTAAGCCGCGCCAGGAACGGGTGGCCCGGGAGAACCTCGAACGGCAGGGCTTCGAGACCTGTCTGCCGCTGATTCGGCAGCGGCGTCGGCATCGCGGGCGTTACGTGGGTACGGTAGAGCCGATGTTCCCGCGCTATCTGTTCGTGCGCTTCGATGCCGAGCGGGACCACTGGGGTTCGATTCGCTCCACGCTGGGCGTCTCGGGACTGGTGCGTTTCGGCTCCAGTCTGGCCGGCGTGCCCGATGATCTGGTGGCGTTGCTGCAGTCCCGACAGGATCCCGAAGGCGTCCAGGACATCCCCGTACCGGAGTTTCGCTCCGGTGCGGGGGTCCGCATCATCGAGGGTCCCCTCGCCGGCTACGAGGGCATCTTCCACGCCGCCGGCGGTCGCGACCGCGTCACCGTGTTGCTCCACGTCTGCGGGCAGCACACTCCCGTGCAACTCCCGCCCGGGCATCTCGAGCCGCTCTCTTGATCGTGAGCGCCCGTGCTCTTCGGGTGCGCGAAAGGTGCATCGCATCCTCCGCACCGACCCGGGGCCCGGGTTTCGCGTAGATCGTTTGTATCGGGTTCAGACCGGTGGCCCTGCCGGCATCCGTGTCCTCGCGGCTGGGGCTGGCGGCGGGCAGGGTGCCGTCGCAATAAGCCCGCGACCGAGATACGCCCCCTGCCGCGGAAGCCGTCGACCCCGCGCCCGGTCGGGCTGGCGAATGGGCGGGTCCGTGTGCCGCCCGAATTCCACGCGCCGCTCCCGGAGGAGGTGCCGGCCGGATTCGAAGGGTGCGATGGGTGAATCTACTGCTGGATACCTGCACCATCCTCTGGATCCTCGGCGACGATCCCCGCGTTATACGAAAAAGAAGGGAGAGCCATGAACACAACTATCGTAATATTTGCTAACTCCGTAAAACATGGAAGGCACTGTGTCGCTGGCAAGGAGGTCAATTCTCATCAATGGATTAGGCCCGTTTCTGATATGGAAGGTGCAGAATTATCAGACCAGCAATGCCTTTATGAGAATCCTCATGGGAGATTCAAGGTCAAACCACTTCAAAAAATTGAAATGAACCTTTCCCGGCATGCGCCATTAATCAGCCAACCAGAAAACTATCTTATTACTGATGAAATATGGCAGCAGAGATATCGAATTGAAAATAACGAAGTTTCAAATTACTTAGATGCTCCAGATAGCCTTTGGGGTTCAGGAA
>CAZAQG010000011.1:0-2741 GCA_964487445.1 uncultured Chromatiales bacterium | reverse complement strand
TCAGTCTCTTTACCTCATACAGGCAAGCGATTTACAGCTCAGTAAAGTTGATAACAGAAGGCGTGCCGTCTTCAGTTATGCTGGTATAAGTTATGATCTTCCTGTAACAGATCCGAATTTTGAGCAACAACTTACAGAGCCAGACAATCAACAGGTTCTCTGCGTCAGCCTTGGAGAGAGATATGACCCATCAGGCGGTAACAACTACTCATGCTACAAGATTGTTGCCACAATCTTGTAGCTGGAACAGATTATGAAAACATTTACCATTGGCTTTACCCAGAAAGGCGCTAACAAGTTTTTCACCCTTATCAAAGATAGTCACGTATCCAGAATTATAGATGTAAGGCTAAATAATGTATCTCAACTCGCTGGCTTCGCCAAGCGAGATGATTTGAAATTTTTTCTGTCTGAATTATGTGATGCAGACTATGTTCATCTTGAAGATTTAGCGCCAACAAAAGATATTCTCAGTGATTATAAAAGGAAGATAATTACATGGGAGGCTTACGAGGACAAATTTCTAAACTTAATAGCAAAAAGGAACATTGAACGCTCAGTTGATAAATCAATGCTTGATAACGGTTGTTTGCTATGTAGTGAACATAAACCGCATCATTGCCATAGGCGGCTTGTAGTAGATTATCTAAACGACCACTGGGATACAGAAATTGATGTGGTGCATTTAATATGAGCATACAAGAAATACCTACTGTACTAATTGCTTATCCACAAGCGTTTTCGTGCTACGGAAAATTTGAAAGGAAATTAACAACTATTCTTGCTAATTTTAACCAGTTTTATATTGCCTATATGGCAGATGATAATAATTTCATTAATAAACACCTGTCATCTGACCAAAGAGTTAGCGATTCTATTACATCATTTATTGATGAAGAGCATTTGAACCAAATTAGCCATGCAATCATATTCAATGATGGTGAGACATTTAATCATCTAATTGATAATGCAAAAATCCAAGGAATAAAGTCACGAGTAATTGATGCTGGTATCACCAAAGTAGCAAATAAAGATAAAGGTGATAAATATGATGTTTATATCGGTCGTGGCTCAGATTGGGGTAACCCCTATGCTGTTGGATTCGGCGCCTCACCAGGTGAAGAACAAAATGACCGCGACGAGGCAATAAGAAAATATAAATATGACTTTGAACGAAATTTTCTTCAAAAAAGCAAAGAAGATGCACTTAAGTTAAAAGGCAAGATTCTAGGTTGTCATTGCAAACCCCTTGCTTGTCACGGTGATGTTTTGGCTGAATATCTTAATTCACTCGATGATGGGAAATAGCGGTAAAAATCGTATAACAAATAGCTGCACCGGACAATTCAAAGCGGCACTTGTTTTGCTAAAAAAACAGCGAAAACGTGCCGCTTTGAATTGCCGGTGAGCAAAGCGTTATCCCCTACGGCGCGCGACGCTTTTCGGGACCCGGCCAACGAGGTCTTTCTGAGCGCCGTTTCGGTCTCGGTGCGCCCCATGACATCGCAGGTCGCGGATCCTCTTCGGCCAGCTTGGCTCGGCGGGGGGAGCCCCGTCCTACACAAGGGTGGAGCCCTATAGATTGCCGCATTCCGTAGCTTCGCCTATCCTCACCAGAATGTCGAAGAGCAGCAGGAGCATCGCCCATGAAACCATCCGTTGCGCTGGAGCGTCATCGGGAAACCGTTCGAAAGGTCGTTTCCAGGCATCGTGCCGGTAACGTCAGGGTCTTCGGCTCGGTCCTGGAAGGTGTCGACCGTGATGACAGCGATCTGGACCTGTTGGTGGACACGACCTCTGAAACGACCCTTATGGACATTGGAGCCATTCAACTGGAGCTGCGGGAACTCCTTGGTGTGGAGGTCGACGTGCTGCCCCCTAACGCGCTCCCGAATAACCTTCGGGATGGCACCGTGAGATATCGTAGGGTCCTGTGCGCCAAACCGGTTGACCGCACGCGGCTACGGTCCTAGAGTGTTCATCCCATGAACACCAGGGATCGCGAGGACACGCTGACGCTGGATCTGCTCGAGGAGATCGGGCGCCGCTCGGACGTCAGCCAGCGCCATCTCGCGCGCAGCCTCGGGGTCGCCCTGGGGTTGGCCAATTCCTACCTGCGTCGCTGCGTGCGCAAGGGGTACGTCAAGATCCAGCAGGCGCCGGCCCACCGATACTTGTACTATCTCACCCCGACCGGATTCGCCGAGAAGGCCCGCCTGACAGGGCGTTACCTTCAGGTCTCTTTCGATTTCTACCGCCGGGCGGCGGCCTCCTGCGACACGGCGTTCGATACCTGCGCGGCACCGGGCGAGGGCCGGGTATTGCTCGGGGGTGTCTCGGAACTGGCCGAGATCGCCTCGCTACGTGTGGCCGAGCGCGGCTGGACGATCGTGGGGACCTACGATTCGCGGGCCGAGATGGAGCGGTTCCTGGGGTGCCCGGTGTGGCGCGAGCCGGCGGGGATCGGCACGCATGACGTGCGGCTGCTCACCGATCTCGCCGATCCGGCGGGTTGCCGCGAGCGCTTGGGCGCGCTACGCCCGGCGGCGCCGCTGCTGGTACCCGATATACTGCCGGTCGCAGGGATACCGCCAAGCAGCGAATAAGGCGCCTGATGCTGGTCGCGAGCGGCGCGAATGAGGGGGACACCCGGAACGGGTGCAGCCCATGGCGGTAGCGTGCCCGGATCCGCCGGGTGGGCTCGATCGCCGATCCGCACACGGATCCTGTAGGGCGGGGCG
>CAZAQG010000010.1:25485-39441 GCA_964487445.1 uncultured Chromatiales bacterium | reverse complement strand
AACACCAGGGTGCCGGCGGCGGTCAACAGCACGAGGATCTCGGGGATCAGGAACGAGAGGTCGTGGGCCATCGAGGTCATGGTGCGGTGCGCCCCATCAGAAGTGCAGGGTCGCGGTGGTCGTGTGGATCACATCCAGCACCCAGGCGGGTGCGATGCCCACCCCGACGATCAGCACCAGCAGCGGTACCAGGGTGAGCAGCTCACGGGTGTTCAGGTCGGGCAGGTCTTTCCACTGTGCCCGGGGCTCGCCGAGGAAGACCTGACCGATGGCCCGCAGATAGAGACCCGCGGTGACCACGATGCCCAGGATGACGACGAGGGCCGCGGGTTCGGCCTGCAGGGTCGCCAGGAAGATTTCGAACTCGGCCGGGAAGTGCGCCAGTCCCGGCAGGCCCAGCGAGGCGAATGCGGCCAGTACAAAGGCCCAGCCGAGTATCGGCATCCCCTTCAGCAGGCCGCCGAAGCGGGCCATCTCCCGTGTGTGAGCGCGATCCTGAAGCATGCCGACGAGGAAGAACAGGGCGCCGGTGACCAGGCCGTGGCTGACCATCTGCAGCACCGCGCCGTCCAGGGCAAGGGCGCGCACGGCGGGGTCGGTGGCCAGCGCGGCGATGGCGACACCGACGACGACATAGCCCATGTGGTTGACGGAGGTGTAGGCGACCAGGCGCTTGAGATCGGTCTGTGCCAAGGCGACAAAGGCGCCGTAGAGTGCGCTGACTACGCCGAAAATAAGAATGATGACGGCGGCGTGGCGAAACGCCTCGGGGGTCATCTGCAAGGCGAAGCGGATCAGACCGTAGGCGCCGAACTTCAGCATCACCCCGGCGAGGATGACGCTGCCGGCGGCGGGGGCCTCTACGTGAGCGGCCGGCAGCCAGGTATGCAGCGGGAAGAGCGGTATCTTGACCGCGAACGTAAACAGCATCGCGACCAGCGCCAGCATGGCTGCGATACCGGTCAATGGCGGGTGGGCAATCCAGACCTGCATGTCGAAGGTATGCGGGTTGCTGCCGAGATACAGGCCGAGGATGGCGAGCAGCAGCGGCAGGCTGCCCAGCAGGGTATAGAGGAAAAACATCAGCGCTGCACGCTGCCGGCCTTCGTGTCCCCAGCCGGCGATCATGAAGTACATCGACACCAGCGAGATTTCGAAGAAGACATAGAACAACAGGGCGTCCAGCGCCGTGAAGGTGCCGATCGACGCGGTTTCCAACAGCAGCATCAGGACCACGTAGGCGTGCGGGCGTTCCCTGACCTTGGCCGAAAAGATGAAGGTCAGCAAGAACAGCAGTGCGGTCAGCAACACCAGCGGCAGACTGATGCCGTCCACGCCCACCCGGTAGGCGGCGCCGATGGCCGGCATCCAGGCGATCTGCTCCACCTGGGAGAAACCCGCCGGAAGCACGCCTCGCGACCACATCCAGAGGGCGCCGGCGAGGGTCAGTGCACCGGTGGCGATACCGATGCCGTGCACGATCGGTGCGGGCGCCTTGCGCAGGACCATGATGCAGACCGCGCCGACAAGCGGCAGGAAAAGGGTGATCGACACGATGGGAAGCACTTCGGGATCTCCGGGTCAGAAATTCGGCATTGTCACGGGAAAACCAACACGCCGGCGAGCAGCGCCGCCAGGAGAAGGGCGGTGCCTGCGACGGTCATGGCCAGTTCGCGGTGGATCAGGCCGCTCTGCAGCGCGCGGGCGCGGTTGCCGAGGTTGACCGTGCCCCGCACCAGGGAAGCAATCAGCCCGTCGATGCCTTGGTCATCGCCGCGGCGCACGGCCCGGCCGATGGCGAGTCCCAGCCGTCCCACCGCCATCACCCCTGCGTACAGAGTGCGTTCCAGCCGTTCGCAGCCGCGGGCCAGGGCGAGCGCGGGACGCACGATCCAGGCGTCGACGCCGCCGGCGATGGCAAAGCCCTGCCGGGCCCAGGGCAACAGCGGTCCCAGCAGACGCCGCCCCGGGATGAACCAGCCCAGCGTCAGGCCGCCCAGCGCGGCACTCAGCCCGAAAACCCGGGCCAGAGTGGTTTCGGGGACCGGGGTCGCCAACAGGGTTTCGATGAGAGGGAAGGCCGCCCCCAACATGACGGCCAGGGTGACCAGTCCGGCCAGCCCCGCCCCCATCCAGCGCAATCCCGCCACGCGCTGATCCCGGCGCTTGCCCCGCCACAGGATGCGCAGGGCCCGGGCCATGTAGGCGCCGGTCAACAGGGTGCCGGCCAGGGCGAGCGGCGCCAGGAGCCGCGCGTTGGATGAGGCCAGGGAGGCGGCGATGACGGCATCCTTGGCAAAGAAGCCGCTCAGCGGCGGGATACCGGCGAGGGCCAGTGCCGCCAGGGTGAACCCGGCGAAGATCCACGGCCGGTCCCGGCCGGCGCCTTGCAGATCCGTCAGACGAGTGGAGTGGCGGCTGTGCTGGAACACCCCGGCACCGAGGAACAGGGAACTCTTGATGGCCGCATGGGCGATCAGCAGCAGCAGCGCGGCCTTGGGCATGCCGGCGCCGACCGCCACCAGCATAAGGCCGTACTGACTGGAGGTCGAAGCCGCCAGCAAGCGCTTGAGATCCCTCTCGGCCAGGGCGATGAGGCCGGTGACCACGGTGGTGATCCCACCGACGATGCCGATGGCGAGCAGCGCGTCCGGCGGCAGCAGGGGTGCGGTGCGGATCAGCAGGATGGCACCGGCGGCCACCAGCGTCGCCGAGTGCAGCAGGGCGGAGACCGGCGTGGGCCCGGCCATGGCGCGCTGCAGCCAGTCGTGCAGCGGGGTCTGTGCGGACTTGCCCATGGCGGCCGCCAGCAGCAGGAGTCCGACGGCAACGCTCGCTCCCCCGCCGCTGTGCAGGGTGGTAGTGATCTCGCTGCTGCCGGTGGTGGCGATGAGGAGAAACACGGCGGCGTAGAGTCCCAGGTCGGCCGTGCGGGTGTAGAGGAAGGCGCGGGTGGCGGCCGAAGCCACGCCGGGACGCCGATACCAGAAGCCGATCAGCAGATAGCTGCTGAGCCCGATGAGTTCCCAGGCGGCGAGCAGCACTATCCAGTCGCCGGCGAGCACCAGCGTCTGCATGGCCGCGATGAAAAACAGCATGGTGGCGAAGAAGCGCACCTTCTCGTCGTCCCGCTTCATGTAGCCGACGGCATAGACCAGCACCAAACCGCCGACCACGGCGACCAGCGTCGACAGCAGTGCAGTCAGGGGGGTGCCGACCAGGCGCAGCGGCATGCCCGGCAAGCCGGGCAGGATCAGCGCGGAGTGCCGGCCGGCGGATGCACCGGCCAACAGTGCCAGGCTGGCAATGAGGCCGACCCCGGCCCCCAGCAGCGCGAGCAGGGCGGGAGCTCGGCGCAGCGCCAGAATCAAGGCTACAGTCGCGAGGGGTGCGAGCACGGCCAGGGCGAGGAAGTTCATCCTTTCAGCTCCCGGGCCTCTTCCATCTCGACCGATCCCCGGGCGCGGAAGCGGGCGATGGCCACCCCGAATCCGACCGCCATTTCGACCGCCATCACGGTCATGACGATGAGCACAAACATCTGGCCGGCGTAACTTTCCGGGTGCAGGAAACGCCAGAAGGCGACCAGGTTGACCAGTGCGCCGGCCAGGATCAGCTCCACGCCCATCATGATCATGACCAGATTGGTTTGCGACAGCGCGCCGTAGAGGCCGATACCGAACAGTCCCGCACCGATAACCAGGGCCGCCAGCAGGTCCGGGCTCATGGTGTCTTCTTCCTTTGCAGCACCGGCATGGCAACCGCGGTAGCGGCGATCATGGCGGTCAGGATGGTGACGCCGGCGGTTTCGAAGATGATCATCGAGCGTCCCAGCAGTTCCGTACCCAGCCCCCGGATCTGTGCTGCGGCCGTGGGGGCGACGGCCGCCACGGGACCCCAGTGTGCAAACAGTGCGACCCCGGAAACCACGAAGGCGGCGATCACGCCCGCCACGATGGACAGGCGCTTCTGGTGGGTCATCTCCATTTTCCCGAGTCCGCCCGGGTCCATCATGAACATCACCATGAAGATGGCCATGATGCTCATCTCCGTGGCCATCATCATGATCTGCAAGACACCGAGAAACTCCGCCTGCATGGCCAGGAACATCGCACCGAGGGCCGTTTGCGAGAACAGCAATGCCAGCGCCGAGCGCATCATGGACGAAGTGCGGAATACGACCACGCCGAACCAGAGCGCGGCGATGCCGAAAAGGGCGATGAAGAAGGTTTGTAGTGTGATCACGGCCATATCAGCACCAAAACGCCGACGATGAAGATGTTGAGCAGGGCCAACGGAATACCCAGTTTCCAGCACCAGGCCAGCAGGTGCGCCTCGCGGATGCGCGGCAGATAGCGCCCGATCAGCAACATGGTCGCGCTGACCGAAAGTATCTTGATGGCGCTCCAGGCCCAGGGCGGCAGCACCGGCCCCAGCCAGCCGCCCAGATAGAAGACCACCGTGGCCGCCGACAGCGTGATCACCAGCACCAGCCGTCCCAGCCGGAAGACGGCCAGGCGGACGCCGGTATATTCGGCCGTCACGCCGCCGGCCAGTTCCCCCTCCGCGCTCGGCAGGTCGAACGGCGGCAGGAAGGCGACCCCCATGGCGGCGATGAAGAACAGGACGAAACCGAGCGGCTGGTAGAGGATGTTCCACAGCCCGGCCTGCGAGGCGACGATGTCGGTAGTGAACAGCGATTGGGCGCGCATGGCGACCGCCGTGATGGGCATGACGATGAGCATCGAGTAGGCGATGAGCTGGCCCAGAAACCGCCAACCGCCGATCAGGGCATAGGCGCCGTCCGGTCCCCAGCCGGCCATCAACAGGGCCACCAGCACGTAGGCCAGGGCGGCGTTTACGAACAGGGCCCCGGTGGCGAGGTTGGTGATGAAAAGCCCCGGCGCCAACGGCAGGACGGCGGCGGCCAGCAGTGCGGCGATCAGCAGGAGGACCGGCGCGGTTTCGAAGAAGAGCCGGTCCGGTTGGCGCGGTACCATGGATTCGCGACCCAGCAGGGCCATGGCCGCCCAGCCCGGTGCGCCGAGGCGGAGGCGACCGGTTGCCAGCCATGCCTCGAGGACCGCGACCAAGTACGCACCTATGAAGAGAAATCCGAGGACGACGGCAATCCTCATTGCACGACCTCCCAGGGCGACAGGTCCAGCGAGGCGACCGTAGTGAGTCCGTCTCCCAGTTCCTGCCGTTCCAACAGAGGCGCCACCAAGTCCAGGTGGTGGGTGGACGGCGTGTCCAGTCGCGCATCGGTCACGCGGCCGTTGTCCAGGGTCAGTCGCAGGCGGGCCATGCCACGGGGTGTTTCGACCACCGCTTCCCCCGCACCGGATGCCTCACCGATATCGACCGGTGCAGGCAGGACGATGACGCCTGCGGCCTCGATGAGAGCGAGGCTGTGGCGGGTCTCGTCGAGGCGAACGTGCAGGCGGGCCAGGGCATCCCCACCTTCCCGTGACGTCACCTCGAACGCCAATCGGGTATAGATTTCGTCCGTGGCGCGTGCATCGATTCTCATACCCGTAGCGCGCGCAACCGGTCCCCGCAGTGCCTCGCCCTGCATCAGGCGGCCGATGCCGGAGAGCCGGGGTTTGAGCAGCGGCGTGCGCTCCAGCCGGTTCGCCAGCGCCTGCAGGGGGAGACGCAGGCGGGCGATCTGCGCCAGGTCGGCGTGCATGCCGGCCAGTTGCAGCCGGGCGGCACGGCGCAGCAGCCAGTCGAAGCCGATTTGTTGTGCAAACAGCGTCAACCAGCCCAGGTGACTGGCGATGCGTTCACGCTCCACGGCCGCGATGCGTCCGCGTAGAATTTCCTCCACGGGGGCCTGCCCGGCCGCAGCCTCCAGTGCACGGCAGGCCAGCAGGCGATAGCCGATCGGCGCCAGCGGGTCCGTCGCGCCGAGATGATCGACAAAGTCCGCCGCCCCGCGGCCGTCCGCCGGCAGCGCCCCGGATCCGCCTACGAGCGACTGCGCGCGGGTCTTCGCGATGCCGTCCCCATCGAGCGTCAGAATCAGGAGCAGGCCGCCCGGCAGTCCGGGGAAGAAGGGGCCGAACGGCACCTCGATCCAGTCCATCGGCAGGCCGTCGGGGCTGCGCGGCAGATCCTTGGTCACTTCGACCATGGACATGAAATCCATATCGCCGTGGTCCATGCCGGTGCCTTGGTGTTCCTGTTCGTCGGCCGGTCCGAACTCGCGGGGCATCAAGTCCATGCCGCACTTGGGGCAGGAGCCCGGCCGGTTCTGCACGACCTCCGGGTGCATGGGGCAAGTGTATTCGGCCGGGGCATCGTGCCCCATGTCGTGGTGAGTATCGTGTTGGGGTTCCGCCGTGGTCTGCGCCTCGCGGGGCATCAGGTTCATGCCGCACTTGGGGCAGGAGCCCGGCTGATCCTGCACGACTTCAGGGTGCATGGGGCAGGTGTATTCGATCCGGATCTGCAGTGCCGGGGCGTCGAAATCGGATGTGTCTGTTCGGAAGGCGCCGCGTGAGAAGGCGGATCGAAGTCGGATCACCCCGTCGATCAGTCCGGATTGCGACAGATCGGCGGCAACGTCGGCGTGAGGCAATGGCGAGGGCGTGCCGTCGGCTCCGAGCGAAAACAGTGCGCGGGGTCGCATCATCTGGGCATACAGGACGATTACGGCATCGCCCAGTTCACGGGGGACGGGGCCGACCAACAGCAATACATTGGCGTGGCGCGGTGTGGCGGCGATCTGCAGCCCGGCGGATTCGATGTCCAACCCCCGGGCGCGGGCCACTTCCGGGCCCGGGACGACGATTGCGTGAAGATCACGGGCCATCGCCGCGGCCGTCAGTCGGCGCAGTCCGGACAAGATCCCCTCTCGAGCACCTGCGATCATCTATTGCCTCCGCAGCGCACCCTGGCTCCATCCGTACAGCAGGCCGAGAAAGAGGATGGCCAGAAAGACGCCCATGTCCAGCAGGGCGACCAGCCCCTCCTGCTTGTACACCACCGCCCACGGGTACATGTAGGCCATTTCCATATCGAAGGCCAGAAACAGCAGTGCATAGCCGTAATAGCGCGCGTGATAGCGCACCCATACCGGATCCCGCGCAAGACGGCCGGACGTCGCGGGCACGTCTTTCCCCGGTTCCCGGCGTGTCTTTCCAAGGGCGCGGGCCGTCGCGTACAGACTCAGCACCAGCCCGACCGTGCCGACGGCCAGGCCGAGCAACAATCCATATTGTTCCAGCGCGTTGTTCACCCCGGGTATCTTTTCATCCGTTCGACGAGCCGCGCATCGATGTGAGGGTGCTTCATTTGACGATACGCATGCAACCATGCGGCGTGAACGATGCGGGCGAGTCGCCGATAAGGGGCGCGATTCACCGCATGGTCCGTTGATGGCCGGGGTGCATTATAGATGGCGGAGATAGAATAGATAGAGTCGTTCGAACGCGCTCTTGACCGTAACGAGTTTCTTCGAATGGCGTGGGAAAATCCCTCGAAACGGGGGCTTGTCGTCGCCGGCGACGTGCATCCACAGGGCGTCGTTTTCCATGTTCAGTATGCACGATAGCTCGAATCGGTAGGTATGGGTGGGATTCCCGCCGCGTAGCACCTCCCGCATGTTCTTTGCGGCGGCGTTGGAGCGCAGTCGCGCCATGTGGGCCTGGTGCGGGACCCAGGGGGGAGGGTTTTCATGATTGCCGCAATCGCCGGCCGCAAAGACGTTTTCCAGGCCCTTGACGCGACCATAGCGGTCGACATCGATGTGCCCGCCTTCCGAGACCGGCAGGCAGGTGCGTCGTATCCAATCCGGTGCGGTGATGCCGGGTGTGAACAGCACCAGATCCGCCTTCCGGAACGTTCCGTCCGGATCGAGCATTCCCCCCTCGACGAATGCCTTGGGTTCATAGCCGTAGTCGAGGATGATGCCGCGTTCGAGCAGACTGTCGGTTATCGCTCCGGCCGCTCCCGGCTCGATATCGGGGGAGAAAAGATGAATTTCGAATTTGTCCCGCACCCCTTTTCCCTTCAGGGCATAATCGAGCAGACAGGCGCACTCATACATCTGTCCACCGCGGCCGGCGACGAATCCGTCGCGCTTGTTGAGTTTGAACCCGACATAAACGACGCCTTCACTCAACCCTTCCAGCCTGCTCAGGAATGCCTCCATGGCATCCGGCCCATTGCAGGGTGAAAAGGTATATGCCCCGGTCCCGGGAATATCATCCACCGTGAACGCCGGCCCTATACCGAGAAAGAGGGCATCGTTCGTATAGGCGCCGTCCGTGGTGATCACGGTTCTCCCGCCGTCCTGCAGGTCGATCGCCTTGGCATCGACAAAGCGGATGTTTCTGCGCCACAGGAAAGGGCGGATGTCGACGGTGATATCCGCGGTCGTCCTTTTCCCGATGATGAATTCCGGAATGGCGGGAAAATAGACGAATCGTCCATTGCCGATGACGGTGAGATCGTAGTCGGAGTGCAGTCGGCGAAGGAAGGCGGCAAAGAGAGGAAAGACCGGCAGGGGAAGCAGGTCGCCGATAAAAAACAGGGAAGCGAAGCCGTTTCCGACGACAGCAATCTTTTTCTTTGTCATGCTGAAACTCGCAGCCTGGGTTTGGGCCGGGATGGTCGTTCAGTGTACAGCAAGAGCGCGAAGCCATAAATCTTTCTGTCGGGCCTTCGCTTCCTCCGCGTCGGCGGACCGCGAGGAAGGACCGGCGCCGATGGAGAGGAGAACGATGCCGGCATCGATGAACGGGGGTTGACATTGCACCACGTTATAGGGTGTAGAGTGAAATTCACCCGCTGAATCGGGTGCACCGGCGTATAGGAGTCCGATTCTTCTATCCGTATCACGGATCGCGCTACGATGATGGGCCGGACTTTCGAAAAACACCGCGGCGTCGTCGAGGGTGTGTCGATCGCCCGGTGGTCGTCGACGGCGCAGCCGGTTGGCGTATCCGCGGGCGTATAGAGATGGATGGGATCCGATGAGAACGGGTGGCGGAGTTCCGGAGACCGGGTGGAGAAAGGGGATCTGCGGTGTTTGTCCCGCCGGTTGTTGGGTTGAAACCCGTGTCGTACACGGCGAATTGGTCGATATCCGAGCCGATCCCGACCATCCGCTGGGGGCGCTCTGCCGGCGCGGCCGGCACGCCCCGGAGATCGTGCACAGCGAGCATCGACTGCGACATCCGGCGAGGCGTTCCGGTCCGAAGGGCGCCTTTTCCTTCGAGGAGATCGGCTGGGACGCGGCCTATGATGAGATCGCAGAACGCCTGAATAGAATCAAGTCCGAGTCCGGACCCGAATCGGTGGCCGTCTACACGGGCCGCGGGGCGTTCGAGTCGTCGCTTTGCGACATCTATCAGCCGAAGGGTGTAGCGGTCTCATCGGCATCCAATGTGTTGTTCCCGTTTGGTTCCCCGAACACCATGGGCGTTGGGGCGCTTTGCTACGTGTCGTTCGCGATGATCGCTCCGCACGTCACGATGGGAAGAATGCTCGTAAACATGTACTCCGACATGGAGAACGCGGAACTGCTCGTGGTCTGGGGCGCCAACCCGGCGACGGATTCCCCTCCGATGGACATGCGGCGCCTCGAGGCCGCCGCGCATCGTGGTGCGAAGGTTATCGTAATCGATCCGAGGCGTTCGGAAACCGCGGTGCGGTGCAATGCGGAATGGGTGCCGATACGGCCGGGGACCGACGGTGCGCTGGCGCTTTCGATGATCGAGGTGATGATCGAGGAGGAGCTTCTCGACGAGGGTTTCATAGAAAACTGGTGCGTTGGGTTCGAGGAATTGGCGCGCTACGTGCAGCATTTCTCCCCGAATATCGCGCAGCAGATTACCGGTGTTCCGGCGGAAACGATTCGCGGCCTCGCGCGGCGTATTTGTACGGCGAGGGGCGCCTGTCCGATCATGTACACGGGGCTCGAATACTCGAACAGCGGCGTCCAGGCGATTCGTGCGGTGCTTACGCTTTTTTCGCTTGCGGGGAATCTGGACGTACCGGGCGGAATCGGGCTCGCCATGCGCGGCTCGCATTTCCCGATCAACCGCTCCTGCAATCGGGAAAACCCGGACCTGAGTCGGGCCGCGGGCAGGGAGCGGTTCCCGCTCTACAGTCATTACCGCGGCGAGTCTCATGCCACGGCGCTCGTAGACGCCGTGTTGAAGGGCAATCCCTACCCCATACGGGCGTTGATCGTACACGGGGCGTCCCTTTTGACCTCGTGGCCGCAGCCCGGAATTTTACGCCGGGTGTTGGAGAAGCTGGATTTTGTAGTGTGCATCGACCGGCAGCGGACCGCGGATGCCGCGTTCGCGGACATCGTGCTTCCGGCGACAACGATGTTCGAGATCAATTCCTATGTGGCTTACGGCCCGCTATTCCGCTTGCGGGAGCAATTGGTCGAGCCGGTGGGAGAGGCGCGCAACGACTATCTGATTATGGCGCAGCTCGCCGACCGGCTCGGATATGGGGATCTCTATCCGCAGACGGAGGAGGCGTTGCTGCGCTTCGTGCTGGAAGGGTCCGGGTTCACGCTGGACGAGGTGCGAGAGGCCGGGGGGACGGTGCAGATTCCGTCGCCGATGGTGGAATACAGGAAATGGGAAAAAGGCGGGCTGCGCCCGGACGGGAAGCCGGGGTTCGACACGCCGAGCGGGAAATTCGAGATCCGGTCTTCGCTTCTCGAGGAATACGGCTACGAGCCTCTGCCGAAATACACGGAACCCACGGAAGGCCCGTTGGCGGCGCCCGAGCTTGCAAAGACCTTCCCGCTGATTTTCAATTCGGGGGCCCGTCCGGACACGGACTTCCGCTCGCAGCACCATGGGATCGCCGGCCTGCTTCGGGAGAATCCGGAGCCGACGGTGCACGTCAACGTCCGGGACGCGCAGACCCGGGGCATCCGGTCCGGAGACTTGGTGGAGGTGCGGACCTCCAGGGGCGCGGTCCCTTTCAGGGCGCGCGTCTCGGATGGAATCGTCGAGGGGGCCGTCGAGTGCAATATGGGCGGAGGGGCGGGCGTCGGTCCGCCGGCATGGCGGGAATGGAATGTCAATGAACTTACCGACATCGGCAACTACGATGAGATCTCCGGCTTCCCCGTGTTCAAGGCGCTTCTTTGCGATGTGGTCAGGATCGCCGGCGGAGGCGGCCCCGTAAGGCGGGCCGGTATGGACGTCCCTACGGGGGAAGACGAGCACCGTGCGCGCCCGGTCCCGGCCGCATCGGAGCGGGCGCGGCGTCTTGTATATCTGGACAACAATGCGACCACGCCCGTCGATCCAATGGTGCGGGAGGCCATGCTTCCCTACCTGGCGGAGGAGTTCGGGAATCCGTCCAGTATCCATCATGCAGGCTGGGACGCGCACGGTGCGATCGAGAAGTCGCGTCGTCGGGTGGCGGCTCTCATCAACTCGCGGCCGCGGCGGCTGATTTTCACGAGCGGCGGCTCCGAGGCGAACAATCTGGCCATCAAAGGCGTTGCATTCTCAGACGCCCGTCGCCGGAAACACCTCGTCACCACGCGTGTGGAACACCCGTCGGTGCTCGCGACCTGCGCCTTCCTGGAGACGCTCGGCTATTCGATCACGTACCTGCCCGTCGACGGGTTCGGACGGGTCGATCCGGAGTGTCTTCGCGCGGCGATACGGGACGACACCGTACTGGTATCGATCATGTTGGCGAACAATGAAACGGGAACGATCCAGCCGGTTCGGGAGTGTTGCCGGGCGGCCCACGAGAAGGGGGTCCTGTTTCATACGGATGCGGTTCAGGCCGTCGGGAAGATTCCGGTCGACGTCGCGGAACTCGGGGTGGATCTGCTCAGCCTCGCAGCGCACAAGTTTCACGGTCCGAAGGGATCCGGCGCGCTCTACGTGCGAAAGGGAGTCCGCTTGTCCCCGTTGGTCCACGGCGGCGGGCAGGAGGGGGGCGTGCGGGGCGGAACGCAGAACGTAACCGGGATCGTCGGACTCGGGAAGGCCGCCGGGCTCGCCATGGCCGGACTCCGGCAGTTCGATCGCGTGTGTTCCCTCCGGGACCGGCTCGAGGCGGGGATCAGAAATTTGGTAAGCGAAGCGGTGCTCAACGGCGATCCGGACAGGCGCCTGCCGAATACGCTGAATCTGATCCTGCCCGGACTACGGGGTGAGTCGCTGGTCGTGGCGCTCGATCAAGCGGGTGTGGCGGCGTCTTCCGGGTCGGCTTGCAAATCCGGATCTCCCGAGCCGACCCACGTACTTTTGGCGATGGGCGTGCGGGCGGAGGATGCCCACTGTGCCGTTCGCTTCTCGCTCTCGCGATTCAATTCGGAAGAGGATATCGATGCGGCGGTTGCGGCGCTGCACAGGGTTCTTGGGGGCATGGGGGGAACGGTGCGTTTCCTGCCGTGCAAGTAGATGCGGCGCGCACATGAAGAACCGACGGAGGTAACGTGAGCACGATCCTTTGGCTTTGTCCCTCTCATCGCGATCATCGGGAAATTTCCATCCTGGGGATCGAACGACGACATCGAATCCTGTTCCACGATTATGCCAGTCTCGAGCTGGAGCGCATGGTCGCCCCGGAGCCGGACTCGATGCCGGTCGCGGACGTCGAGGAAGAGATCGGAAGGATCAGCGATCGGTTCGGAACGTCGGGGGTCGAGGCGGTCGTGAGCACGGACGACTATCCCGGGAGTACGTTGGCCGCCATCGCCGCGGAGAAACTCGGTTTGGCCGGGGTTTCCCCCGGAGTCAACCTGCTGTGTCAGCACAAGTACCATTCCAGATCGGCGCAACGCGCCGTCGTCCCGGGCGCGGTCCCGGCGTTCGAGTCGCTCACGGGCGACGCTTCGACGGGCATGGACTTTCCATTGTTCATCAAGCCGATCAAGTCTTTCTTCTCGGTCGGCGCGTACCGGGTCGATACCCCGGAGCAACTGTCGGAGCGGCTCCGCCGTGCGACCTTGCCGGAGCGATTCTTCGAGCCGATGCGAGCACCCTTCGAGCGATACACGGGGCTGCGCTTCGGAAGCGGGCGCGTGATCGCGGAAGAATTGCTTGGCGGCGTCCAGGTGACGGTCGAAGGGTATGCCTTCAATGGGGAGGTTTGCATATTCGGCATAGTCGACTCCGTCATGTTTCCCGGAACGCTTGCATTCCGGCGGTTCGAATACCCTTCCGGTCTTCCGGAAGCCGTGCAGAGTCGAATGAAGGATATCGCGGAGAAGGTGATGCGCGGCATCGGCTTCGACAACGGCATTTTCAACATGGAGTTTATGTATGACGAGCGGCGGGATCGTGTCCATATTATAGAGATCAACCCGCGTATGGCGTCCCAATTCGCGGATTTATACGAGAAGGTCGACGGCTGGAACAGCTACGAGGCGTTGATCGATCTCGCCCTCGGCAGGAAGCCGTCCGTCCGGCGGGGCGGCGGCCGCCACCGGGTGGCGGCGAGTTGCGTGTTGCGGACATTCGAGGATCGGAAGGTGCTTCGGGTCCCGTCGCCGGAAGATGTGGCCGGCGTGCTCGAGAAGTGCCCGGATGCGAGAATCGAGATTTTGGCGACGCTCGGAGAGAATCTGTCCGAAGAAATGCAGGACAGCGAGAGTTATCGCTACGGTGTCGTTAGTTTGGGGGGCCGAGACGTCCCGGATATTCTGAATATCCTGGATGAGTGTTGCAGGCGACTCGATTTCGTGTTGGGCGCAACTTCGGACGCCGCGAGCCATGGAGGGCGGAGGGATGGCGCGGGCGTATCGCTATAGCGGAGTCCTGTTTTGCATTCCCCCGCGATTCGGCGTATTCGGGGCTTTTGTGAATGATCCGGGTTAAGGTTTTGGGCGCCCGTGCCGATCGAGCGGGAGGATCCCGACGAGTGAGTGTGCCCATGAATCCATCCGTATCCGAGCCCCCTCCGAAGGTGTCTTCGGGCGGTTCGCCCGCGAACGTCTCCGGGACGGCG
>CAZAQG010000010.1:11204-25385 GCA_964487445.1 uncultured Chromatiales bacterium | reverse complement strand
CGGCGGGGCCGCCGGAACGCTCGCCAAGGCCATGTCGGCCTACGATATGGTGTTCAGCGACTCGATCTACGGGTCGGCGCAGCGCTATGTCAGCCGTGAACGGCTGGGGACGATGCTCGACCACGAGTACGGTCTGTTGGTCGAGCGTCTGAACGCCCGGCGCGGGGATCGGACGCGCTTCTTCGCCTTTGCCGATACCGTGGCCGCGCACAGCTACAAGCACCACCAGGACGGCCACGGCTGGCTCGGGGTGCGGTTCCAGAGGCGGGTGCAGGAACCCCCCTCGCAGATCGTGCTCCACGTGCGTCTGTGGGACAAGGAGAATGTGCAGCAGCAGGAGGCGCTCGGGATCATCGGGGTCAACCTGATCTACGGGGCGCTGTATACCCATGAGGCGCCGGCGGCGTTGCTGGACTCGTTGGTGGAGGACGTCACGGCCGCGCGCGTGGAAGTGGACACGGTGGAGTTTCAGGGTCCGGCGTTCGAGGCCGTCGACAACCGGCTCATGGCCTTGCGATTGGTGCGGGGCGGGCTCACCAATGCCGCCATGTTCACCGCCGACGGGCGGGTGATCCAGCCGGCGGACGCCTTGTACAAGAAGGCGGTTCTGGTGGAGCGTGGAAAGTTTCATCCGGTGACCAAGGCGGATATGGATATGCTGCAGGCGGCCCATGACCGCTTTCTGCGCGAGCCGCAGGTCCAGGGGGAGTCGGTCGTGGTCTTGCTGGAGATGACGCTCAACAGCCTGACCAACGGTGACGGCAAGGGGATCGATCCACGCGACTTCCTGGAACGCGTGGATACGATCGGCACACTCGGCCGGACGGTGCTGATCTCCAACTACGGCGAGTACCATCGCCTGGCGGCGTATCTGTTTCGTTACACCCATAAGATGGTCGGGATCGCGATGCGCGCCGCCTCGCTCAAGGCGGTGTTCGACGAGAAGTATTACGCGAACCTTCAGGGTGGGATCCTGGAGTCGTTCGGGCGGCTGTTCAAGAACGATCTCAAGATTTACGTCTATCCGCTTCAAGACCCGGAGTCGGGCGATCCGGTCACCGCCGAAACCTTGCAGGTCGCTCCGCACCTGCGGCACCTCTATGCCTATCTGCTCGAAAACGGCTTCATCGAGGGGCTCGAGGAGGTGGATCCCGCTTGCCTGTCCATCTCCGGGCGCGAGGTGCTGGAGTGCATCCGCGACGGTGATCCGGCCTGGGAGCGGATCGTCCCGGAGCCGGTGGCGGCGCTGATCAAGGAACGCGGCCTGTTCGGCCATCGCGGCTGAGTCTCCCGGGGGAGCGACGGCCGGCTGCGCGGCGCGGTTGCGGGTCCGACCGGCGGGCGCTCGAGCCGGTGATCGCCGCCATCACGGGTCGGAAGATCCAACGGTCGGCGGCTTCCCGGTAGTGTGCGGGCGCAAGGGCGTGCCCGGCGAGGGAGCGTCCCTGACGTACCACGACCAGGTCCAGGCTCGGGACCACGAGCAGGGTCTGATGGCCCGCACCTTTCCCCACGATGGCATCGCGGGGGAGTGACGGCCAGGCACCCGTGGTATTCAACCACCACCCCCCGCTCGGGATCGGATGCGGTTGGTGGTCGGGGTCCGGTCGATAGGGTGGCACGCCGGTGCCGCGCAGGAGCTGGGCCAGCCAATATGGACTGATCACGGTGCGGCCGTTCCAGCGCCCGTGCTCGAGCAGCAGTTCCCCGATCCGGGCCTCGGCGCGCGCGGTGAGTTCGGCCCCGCTGCCCATCGCATACAGGGTCATCCCGTCGACGGGATAGGAGGCGCTGTAACTGATCTGCCAGTCCCCTTGCGGGATCCCCAGCGGGCGCATCACCCGGTCGCGCAACAGGGACCGGATATCGGGGTCGGGTCCGCCGCGCAGGCTCTCGGTCACCGCGTAGGCGAGGGCGTAGTAACCGATCCCGCTGTATCGATAGCGGGTACCCGGTGTGAACAGGATGGGGACGCGATCGATGGCCAGCCGGAAGCGCTCGGCGGGATGTCGGTAGTAGACGGCCCGCCATCCGTGCAGTTCGTCGTCCTGACCCTTGAAAAAGTTCACGTCCGCCAAGCCGGAGGTGTGGAATGCGAGATCCCGGATACGGATTCGGGATCGGACCGGGTCATTTTTCCATCGTGGAATGTACTTCCAGGCGGGATCGTCCAGACGCAGCCGTCCCTCGGTGAGGGCCGCGAGCAGTGTCATGCTGCCGATCACCGCTTTGGCGAGCGCCGCAGTGTAGTGTCTCTGGTTCGGTCCGCCGCGCAGCGGGTACCACTCGTAGACCAGTCGTCCGCCGCGCACGACGAGCAGGGCGCTGGTCCCGTGTCGTGCAAGGCCCCGCCGCATCGCGTCGAGCGCCCGCGCGTTCATCCCCTCGGCGGCCGGGGACGCGGTCCTCCAAGTGATATTCGGCCGCTGGAGATGTTCTGCGACGCCTTGGGCGAAGAGTTCTATGGGCCAGACCCGATGGTCGATCTTCAGGGCCGCGAGCGCCGCCGCGAGCAAGATGAGAAGCGCGACGATGCGATTGCGGCGGGTCATTCGGGCCGGGGATCCACGCATGGTCGGTCTCCTCTGCGACGGTGTGTGCATGGTCTGTTTCTCGGTGCGCGCCACCCGCGCCGATCTACCCCTCCGCGCGCACACCGCGCCGCAGGCGGGCGCCTTCCATCCATTGCCAGGACAGGAGTGCGGGTACGCCGAAGCCGACTTGGCGCAGGCGTCGGGTCAGGGACAGCGCCAGCGCCATGTCGGTGGACAGGCCGGTGGCCGCACCGAACAGTACGAAGGCACCCTCCTGTATGCCGAGTCCGGCCGGCACGATGAACGAGGCGCTCTGCACGGCCTGCACGAGGCTCTCGAGCAGGATCGCCTCCAACATGCTCGGCGGATGGCCGAGCAGGTAGAGCGTGAACCACAACTCGGCGGCGCCGGCGATGAGGCCGGCGAGTTGCCACCATGCGCACCAGGCGATGCGCGCGCGGTCCCGGTACAGGTGCTGGATGGCCCCGTCCAGGTGCGCCGGATCGCCGATCAGCGCCAGGACCTCGCGTCCGGTCACGGCCTGCAGGATGCGCTCCAGGATCTGGAACAGCCCCCAGCGGTGTTGAAGCAGAAAGAAGACGATCAGCAGGGGCAGTGTCGCGAGCAGGCCGATGATGAGCATGTGCGCCGCGGTGTTGTCGCGCAGGTAATAGAGGAGAATCAGCAGACCGGTCAGTGTGAACAGAAATTGCATCGCGAGGGTGATCGTGATCTCGACGATCACGCTCGCGCCGGCTCGTGCGCCCGGAACGCCGCGGGTCATCACCAGCCGCACGCCGAGCATCTCGCCGCCGATGCGGGCCACCGGCAGCAGGGTGTTGACGGAGTCGCGCACCGAGGCGACCCAGGTGAGGAATACCGGGCCGGTGCCGCGCTCGCCCCGCAACAGCGTGCGCCAGCCGGCGGCGTCGAGGGCCAGGGGAACGATGTGAACGGGGATCACCCAGAGCAGCGCCCAACCCGCCAGGTCCAGGATCCGCAGGATGTCCTGGAGACCGCTGTGCACGATCAGCGCCAGGGCCAAGCCGAGGCCCGCGATCCCGGAGAGGATGATCGCCGCGCGCAGGCCGGGCGACAGGCGGGCGACGCCGCGTGCCGGACCCCGTGGGGGCGTGTTCACCGCCTCCCCCCCCGGCCGGTGCCCGCGCCCGGCGTGGGCGTAGCACGCAGGGCCAGGATGGCCGGGAGCAGGATCAGGATGCAGAGCAGTATCGCGGCCAGCGAGATGGACAGCGTCCGGCCCAGCACCGACATCCCGGGGTCACTCGCCACCGCCAGGCTGCCGAAGGAACTCATCGTGGTCAGAGCGCTGAACAGGACCGCCTCCGGGGTGCTGGTCTGCAACAGGTCGGCGACGGGAATCCCGCTGCGCCAGCGGGTCACCAGATAGATGCCGAAGGCGACGCCGAGACCGATCAACAGCGGCAGCACGATGATGTTCGCCAAATTGAACGAGATCCCGGCCAGGCGCATGAGCGCCACCGTCAACAGCGCCGCGAGGCCCAGCGGTGCCAGCGCGGTGAGCGTGTCGCGGACACTGCGCAGGGCCAGCAGCAGCAGGGCGGTAATCGCCAACAGGGAGATGGAGGTCGCCTTGCGAAAGGCATGGACCACGGCGTTGCCCCCTTCCACGAGCATCACCGGCGCCCCCGCGGCGTCCGGGGCGATCGTGCGCACCGCGCCCACGAAGCGGCGCATATTGCGATTGTCGCTGAGATCCAAGGCGGAGAATACCTCGACCCGTGCCGTGCCGTCGGCGGCCAGATAACGATCCCGCAGTGAGTGCGGCAGGTCCTTGAGGGTCACGGGTGCGGCGCCGAGCGCGATGCCGAGGTCTCGGACCTGGGCGAGCAGTCCCGAGATCACCCGTCGCTGGAGCGTTACCAGGGTGCCCGGGCTGGAGGCGAACCGGACCAGATAGCCCCGGATGGTCCGCGCGAGCGCCGCCGCCTCGCGCGCCAGGGCGCGGTCGGTGGCGTCCGCGTGAAACGACTCCAGTTTATGCTCGAACTTCTCCAGCGCTCGGCGGATCGCCGCGGCGCTCGGCGACGGGATCCTGGCCGGGAGCAGGGCGAAAGGCGGTAGCAGCAGCGACATATCCCGGATGATGGAGAGCTTCTTCGCCTGGTCGCTCGGGACGTAGCTCGCCAACGTCAGTGCGTTGGAGACGACGTCGAGCTTCCCGAGTTTTGCCGCGACGCGCTCGGCGTGCTCGAGGTCGGGTTCGATGATGTCGATGGTATAAGGCGAGGTTTTGCTGTGCTTGAGCAGGTACTCGAAGGTGGCCACCGCTTCCCCGTGGGGGTTCTGGAGATGCAACGGGTTGAAGTCGAATCGCGCCTGCAGGACCAGCGGCAGGCAGGCCGCCGCGAGCAGGACCCCGCCCACGGCGATGGCGCGCGCGTGGCGCTGCACCGGGAGCCGCCACAGGGGCAGGGTACGCCGCCGCGGAGCGCCGGGACGGCGGGCGACCGGCATGAGCGTGAGCAGCGCCGGGAGTACGGTAAGGTTTGCCAGCAGCGCGATGAACATACTCGTCCCGGCGATGATTCCCAGGTCCACGATCCCCGCGTATTCGGTGGGGACGAAGGAGTAGAAACTGATCGATGCCGAGACCGCGGCGAGGCATAGTGCTCCGCCGATGCCCCAACCGGCCAGTTGCAGCGCCTCGCCGTGGGGTGCGCCGGCGTCGTATTCCTCGCGGTAACGCATACTGAACTGGATTCCGAAATCCACGCCCAACCCTACGAACAGCACGGCGAACGCTACCGACATCAGGTTCAGGGGTCCGGTCGCGAACAATGCGAATGCCGCGGTCCAGATGAGGCCCATGAACAGGGTAAGCAGCGCCGCGGCGACCATGCGCGCCGAACGCAGCGCGAGCACCAGCAGCATCAGCACCAGTACTACGGAGAGCCCGGTGGCGATCCCGGCGCCTTGGGAGACGGTCTTTAGCTGTTCGTTGTCCAGGGCGGCGGAGCCGGTCAGGCGTACCCGGACGCCGTGCTTGGCATCGAGGTGCAACGCGCGCACGGCCGCCCGGATGGTCTGCAGCGCATCCAGAGCCGGCTGGAGCCGGCCGTAGTCGAAACGCGGCTGGACGATCACGTAGGTGCGCCGTGCCTCTTCGTCCTCGGGCGTGCCGCGCATCAACCCGCTCCAGGGGATCTGGTAGAACCGCCCCTGTTCCTGGGCGCGCATCGCCTTGCGCAACTGGGTGAAGATCGTCCCGAGGTCCGAGAGCTGCGGACCCGGACGGCCCGCGCGTTCCAGCCCCCGCCCCAGCAGCGACAGCAGGCCCGGCAGCGTCGGATTCCGCGACAGTTGCGAAATCAGGGGTTGGGCCTCGGAGAGTCGGTTGGACAGCGCCCAGAGCTGGTTCTCGCTGAGGTAGAGCAGGCCGTTGCGGCGGAAGAACTCGCTTCCGCCCGGGACGTAGACCTCCCGGATCCAGCGCGAGCGGGCCCGCAGGCGCGCCGCGAGACGCCGCGCGGCGCGCGCGGCAAGGCCCCTGGTCCGGCCTTCGATGACCACCAGCACGGTGTCGCTGAGGACCGGGAACTCGCGGTCGAGACGCACCTGGGCCTGTTGGAAGGGCAGGTCCCGCGACAGCGCGTCGCGCATGTCGGTGTTGATGGCGAAGTGGGTGAGCGTGTAGTAGAGGGAGGCCGCCGTCAGGAGCAGCGCCAGCACCAGCACGGCGCCGGCCGCGCGGCGCGAGCCGTCCACCAACGTAACCACGGCCAGCACGATACCGCGGCCCAGGCGCTCGAGTCTCGAATCGCGCCGGTTCGAATCAGGCCAGTTCACTGAAGCTCACCCGCTCGATCCCCTCGCTCTCGAACGCCGCCCGTACGCGCGGGCTGATCAGGGACTGCAGCTCCGCGGCATGGCGCGCGGCGGGCATCGGCAGCGCTACGTCGGCGGCGGTGGCCGTCGCCGGGTGAAAGTACAACTCGCATACGTCTTCGGGGAGGCAGTGCAGGATACGCAGCACCGTCTCCTCGGTCATCGCGCCGCTCGTGTCGAGTCCGAACAGGAACCGGTTGGAGCGCACGCCGGCGCGCCGCAGCCGACGGCGCAGCAGTGCCATCCACGGGGTCAGGAACAGGGCCCATCCGGCCTGTACCGCCCAGCGTCCGGGGCGCACGCAGCGTGCGCCGCGCAACGGCTCGTGCGGCAGGCGCACGGCGCGCAGGCCGTATTCGCGTCCGATTCGAAGGATGAGGCCGAGTACGGTGGGGTGCAGGTGCATATGCTTGTGGGTGTTGACGTGGTCCAGCGCCAGGCCGGTCTCGCGGAAAGCCTCGAACTGGGCGCGGATCTCGGCGGCGAGCTGACGCCGCACCCGGGGCAGGAAGAAGAAGCGTACGCCGGCGCCGAACAGGCCGTTGCGAAACCGCCCGTGCGCGTCCACCAAGTCGGGTACCCGCCGCGGGTGGAGCATGGGGCGGGCGTCCACCAGTGCGACGTGCAGGCCCACGCGCAGCCGCGGCAGACGACGGGCCCGTGCCACCGCGTCGGCGGCGCCCGCGCCGGAGACCATCAGACTCGCCCCGCCGAGCACGCCTTCGCGGTGGGCGATCTCCACGGCCTCGTTGACGGGGACCGTCAGGCCGAAGTCGTCCGCAGTGACGATGAGCCGCCGCCGTCCCACGGCCGCCTTCCGGTATTCTCAGCGCTGTCGGAGGAAGCGCATGAACTCCACACCTTCCCGGAGTCGGCGGCGCATCATCTGCGGGCTGCGCAGCATCTCGCCGGTCATCTCGGCGATCTTGCCGGCGCGGAAGTAGAACCGCTTGTAGAAGGTCTCCACCGATTCGAAGATCTCGGTGTGGTCGAGGTGCGGATAGCTCAGCGGACTGAGCTGTACGCCGCGCTCGTTGACCAGGTGTTCCCGGTCCTCCTCGTGTAGCCAGCCGTTCTCGATGGCCTGCTTGTACAGGAAGGTTCCGGGGTAGGGCGCCGCCAGGGAGACCTGGATGGTGTGCGGATTGATCTCCTGGGCGTAGCGGATGGTCTCCTCGATGCTCTCGCGCGTCTCGCCGGGGAGCCCGAGGACGAAGGTCCCGTGAATGACGATACCGAGCCTGCGGCAGTCGCGCGTGAAGCGTCGCGCGATGTCGAGACGCAACCCCTTTTTGATGTTGTTGAGGATCTTCTGGTTGCCCGACTCGTAGCCCACCAGCAGCAGGCGCAGACCGTTGGCCTTGAGGACCTTCAAGGTGTCGTAGGGGACGTTGGCCTTGGCATTGCACGACCAGGTGATTCCGAGATTGCCGAGTTCGCGCGCGATCGTCTCGGCCCGTTGCGTGTCGTCGGTGAAGGTGTCGTCGTCGAAGAAGATCTCTTGAACCTGGGGGAAGTATCGCTGGATGAGTCTTACTTCCTCGACTACGTGCGCCGGGCTGCGCGTGCGGTAGCGATGGCCGCCCACGGTCTGGGGCCACAGGCAGAAGGTGCAGTGCGACTTGCAGCCGCGCCCCGTATAGAGCGAGACGTAGGGGTGTTTCAGATAGCCGATGAAATAGTCTTCGATCCGCAGGTCGCGCTTGTAGACCTCGGTGACGAACGGCAGCTCGTCCATGTTCTCGAGCATCGCGCGACCGGGGTTGTGGACCGCCCCGCCGTGCGCGTCCTTGTAGGTCAGGCCGTCGACCTCGCTCAGCGCACGCCCCTCGGCCACTTCCTTGATGGTGAAATCGAATTCCTCGCGGGCGACGAAATCGATCGCCGGGGAGGCCTGCACCGACCCGGTGGGATCGACCGCCACCTTGGCGCCGACGAAACCGATGAGCAGGTTCGGGTTGGCCTGCTTCAGGGCCTCGGCCACTTTCACGTCGGAGGCGAAGGATGGCGAACTGGTGTGCAGAATCGCCAGTTCGTAGTCGCGTGCCATGGGTACTACGTCGTCGAGGCTCAGGTCGGCCGCCGGTGCGTCGACCAGCTTGCTGTCCGGGATCAGCGCCGCCGGTTGCGCCAGCCAAGTCGGGTACCAGAAGGAGCGCACTTCGCGCTTCGCCTGATAGCGCGAGCCCGCGCCCCCGTCGAATCCGTCGAAGGAGGGAGGATGGAGGAACAAGGTCTTCATCATGGCACGGACTCCTTGTTGGCCCGCATACGCCCGTCGGAGGCGACCGAGAAATCGCCTCGCCGCCACCGCACGCGGCGGCCGAGGAAGCTGGCAGCCCACACCGCGAAGGACAGCAGGTCGCGGAACGGAACGAGCCATGGATTCCGCGGCCCTTCCAGGCGCAGGCTCGCACCGGCCGCGTAATGTAGCATAATGCGTCCGCCCAGGGCCAGGAAGGGCAGGGCCAGGGACCACGGGGCGCCGTCGGCCAGGGCGACGGCGAACAGCGACATCGGCAGTGCGTAAGTCACCACCGAGAACAGGTGGCCCCAGGGCCGCACCGCGCGGATCGTGCGTGCCCAACGCAGTTCGTGGTGCAACAGGGCGGCGGCGTTCGGTTCGTGCACCAGGGTTTCCACCAAGTAGGGCGAGAGCACGGTGCGCAGTCCGCGGCGGCGGGTCAGCTCGCCGAGCCGGTAGTCATCGGCGAGGTGCTCGGCGAGCGAATCGAATCCGCCGATCTGTGCCAAGTGCTCGCGGCGTACCGCCAGGGTCGAGCCGAAACCGAAGGCGTTGGACCCGAGCGCACGGGCGACCAGGACCGAGGGCAGAAAGCCTTCGTTGATGGCCATCGCCCCGAGTCGGGACCAGGGCGAGCCGTCCGGGTGCGCCCGGTACAGGCAGGTGACCAGACCGACGTCCGGGTCGAGGAGCGGGGCGAGCACGCGGCGCAGGTAGTCCGGTCCGACGCGGATGTCGCTGTCGGCGATGACCAGCAGATCATGGCGGGCCCCGGGCATCATGTTGGCCAGATTACTGACCTTGCGGTTGCTTCCGATCAGTCGTCCATCGGCCACCACCCGCAGGTCGCGTTCCGGGAACTCGCGCACCAGCCGGCGTGCCACCGCCAGGGCCGGATCGTCGGGATCTCGGGCGCCGAAGATCACCTGGAATTGCGGATAGTCCTGGTCGCAGAACGAGCGCAGGTTCTCGTAGAGTTCCGGCTCCGGGCCGCACAGCGGCTTGAGAATGGTGACCGGCGGGAACTCCCGGGCCTCGGGCGCCTCGCGTCGCACCCAGGCGCGCAGCGCAACGATCGCCCCGCCGACGTAGATCAGCGAGGCGCCCGCCAGCAGCGCGCCGATCGCCGCCCACAGTGTCCCTGTTTCGCCCATGATGCCTCTGTGCCCGGGTTCCGGTTATCGAAGGTATCGCTGTCCCCGGAACCAGTCCAGGGCGTCGCTCAAGGCCTCCTGAGCCGGACGCGGGCGGTAGCCGAGTTCCCGCCGGGCCTTGTTCGAGGAGAAGAACATCCACTTTCTCGACATGCGCACTTCGTCCACCGTTACCAGCGGGCGTCCGCGCCCGCACAGCCGAACCCAGCCTTCGGCGGCGTAGGCGACCGGATAGAGGATCGGGTGGGGCAGCCGCACCCGGGGCGGCGCATGCCCGGAGAGGGTCGCGATGCGGGTGAAGATCTCTTTCAGCGACAGGTTCTCGCCGCCGAGCACATAGCGATCTCCCGGGCGGCCTTTGCCGAAGGCCAGCCAGTGGCCCTCGGCGACGTCATCGACGTGCACGATGTTCAGTCCCGTGTCCACGTAGGCCGGCGTGCGCCCGCGTGCCGCGTCGAGGATCATGCGACCGGTCGGCGTCGGCTTCACGTCCCGCGGGCCGACCGGGGTGGACGGATTGACGATCACCGCCGGCAGGCCCTCCTCCCGCACGAGGTCCGCCACGGCCCGCTCGGCCAGAAACTTGGAGCGCTTGTAGTGGCCGATCATGTCCTCGAGCCGGGCGGGAGTGTCCTCATCGGCCGGGCTGCGGTCCGCGTTCAGCCCGAGTGTGGCGACGCTGCTGGTGTAGACGACGCGCTCGACGCCGGTCTCCAGCGCCGCGCGCATCAGGGCGGCGGTGCCTTCCACGTTGGCCGCGTACATGGGGGCCGGGTCCGGTACCCACAGCCGATAATCCGCCGCCACGTGAAACAGTGCACGGCAGCCGGCAAGCGCACGGCGCAGCGAGACCGGATCGGCCAAGTCGCCGGTGACCACCTCCACGGGCAGCCCGGCGAGATTGCGCCGGTCGCCGCCGGCACGCACCAGCGCCCGGACTTCGTGTCCGGCGGCGATCAGTCTCCGCAGCACGGCCGAGCCGACGAAGCCGGAGGCCCCGGTCAACAGCGTGGTCACGGGCGCCCTCGAAACGGCCCGGCGGGGCGGGCCGGTACCGCGGCGGAACGAATGGCGGGGCTGCCGATCATGGGGTTGGAGGTCCCGTTGAAGAGAAACGGTCATTGTAGAAGGGTTGGCGGCGTCTGTCTTTCGTCGTGGCCGGACGTCTGCCCGGCCCGGGGTAGATCGGCTATCATGCACCCACTGGATGATCCGGAGCGGGGGCGTCTCGAAGGCGATGAACGGCAATGCGGCAGCGGCGATGCGCCATCCCACGGTGGCGGTGCGCGTGGGGGCGGTGACGATCGGGGGCGAGGGTCCGATCGTGGTCCAGTCCATGACCAATACCGACACGGCGGACGTGGATGCCACCGTGGCGCAGGTGGCGGCGCTCGCGCGCGCCGGATCCGAGCTGGTGCGCGTCACGGTCAATACCGCCGCGGCCGCCGCGGCGGTGCCGCGCATCCGCGAGGTCCTCGACGCCCGGGGCGTTTCTGTACCATTGATAGGGGATTTCCATTTCAACGGTCACAAGCTGCTGACCGAACACCCGGCGTGCGCCGAGGCGCTCGCCAAGTACCGCATCAATCCGGGTAACGTCGGGCGCGGCAGCAAGCGCGACACGCAGTTCGCGACCATGATCGAATTGGCCTGCCGCTACGACCGTCCGGTGCGCATCGGGGTGAACTGGGGCAGCCTCGATTCGGTGTTGGCGGCGCGCATGATGGACGAGAACGCGCGCCGTGCCGAGCCCCGGGAGACGGGGGAGGTGCTGCGCGAGGCCATGGTGATCTCGGCGCTGGAGAACGCCCGACGGGCTCGGGAACTGGGTCTGGGTCGCGACCACATCGTGCTCTCCTGCAAGATGAGCGGCGTCCAGGACCTGATCGCCGTCTACCGCGCGCTGGCCGCGCGCTGCGACTACCCGCTGCACCTGGGGTTGACCGAGGCGGGCATGGGCAGCAAGGGGATCGTGGCCTCGAGCGCGGCGCTCGCGGTGCTGCTCCAGGAAGGTATCGGCGATACGATCCGCATCTCGCTTACGCCGGAGCCGGGCGGGGATCGTACGCGCGAGGTGGTGGTGGCGCAGGAGGTCCTGCAGACCATGGGCTTGCGCGCGTTCACGCCGATGGTGGTGGCGTGTCCGGGCTGCGGACGCACGACGAGCACCTATTTCCAGGAACTCGCCCAGAAGATCCAGACCTATCTGCGCGAGCAGATGCCCGCGTGGCGCGGGCGTTACGCGGGCGTCGAGACCATGAGCGTGGCCGTGATGGGCTGTGTCGTCAACGGTCCCGGCGAGAGCCGGCACGCCAACATCGGGATCAGCCTGCCCGGGACCGGCGAAATCCCGGTCGCGCCCGTGTACATCGACGGCGGAAAGGACGTCACCCTCAAGGGGGAGCACATCGCCGAGGAGTTTCAGCAGATCGTCGAGCGCTATGTTCGAGGGCATTACGGTACCGGCGCATAGCACCCGGCGCCCATTCGGGGCCCGTTCCACCCTCTCCTGACCGCACCCTCGTCAGGTGGGGCTTGCCCGACCCGACGCCGCACGGACCGTCAACCGTCGCGTGCGGCTCGACGTCGTTGGCGGGCCGAGGCCCGCCCTACGCCAAGTGCTGGCGTCCGTCGCCGAACTCGGCACCCGCAGGGCCGGGCTTGCCCGGCCGACGCCGTGGAATCGCGCGCCCACGGCATCGGATCATCCGGCGTTACCGGCGGGGCGAGCCCCGCCCTACAGATCATTGCCGCCGCGGAACTCGGCCGATCGCGTTTACCGTGGAGTCGGGCCTGCCCCGGCGGGTGCCGGTGCGAGCCGGCCCGGGCCGAAGTCGTCGAACAATTCCACCGGCGGGTGCCCGTTGTAGATCAGGAACCGGCGGTGCTGCAGATAGGCCTCGCGCATGAAGATATACGGATCGAGGGCCTGGCGGACCATCTCGATCTGCGTTGCCGCGTTGGCGCGTTCGTTGATGAGTTTGGCGGCGCCCAGCGACATCGTGATCGCGGGGTCGCCCACGTAGGACAGCGGATTGAGCAATGCGCCGGTCGCGAGGTCCGGCAGATTGCGCAATGTATCGGGGCCGATAAAGGGCAGTACCAGATACGGACCCCGACCGACGCCCCAGACGGCGAGCGTCTGGCCGAGGTCCTCGTCATGGTACGGCAGACCGAGGCGGGTCGCCGGGTCGAACAGGCCGCCGACACCGACGACGGTGTCGGTGAGGAAGCGCGCGGTGTCCCCGAATCCCCGCCGGAACCGGCCCTGGAGAAACTGGTTCAGGATCGTGTTGGGGTATTCCAGATTGTTGAAGAAGTTGGTGACCGACGCACGGACCCGTTCCGGCGCGACTTTCACATAGGCCTGGGAGACCGGCTGCAGGATCCAGTGGTCCAGACGATCATTGAAGACGAACATCTTCCGGTTGAACGGCTCGAGCGGATCGCCGACCGTACGATACCCGGTGGAGGCGCAGCCGCCGAGCAGTACCAAGAGGAGCAGGGGCGCGAGGGTCCATGCGGGCCGGCGGCGGACGCCGCGGCGCGGCGCGGACCGCACGGAGGGGCGAATCGAGGGTGTCCGCACGCACGGTGGTTCGCGCGTGGCGCCGTGGGTCGGTAGGGGGCCGGAGCGGCGCACCGCGTTTGTTCAGGAGGACGCGGTGGCGTCGGCGCCCTTGCGCGCATATCCGGCGATCCTCTCCTTGAGTTTCGCCAGCAGTGCGTTGAAGCCGTAGCGGCGGATGACGCTGGAGTATTCCGCACGCTCGAGGGCCAAGTCACTCACCCCGTCGGCGATGATGTTGATGATCCGCCAGCGGCCGTCGATCTTGCGCATCTGGTAGCCGAACTGGACCTTGCTGCCGTCCGGACTCTTCAACTGGGACTCCACGAGCACGTCGCCGCGCGGTAATTTGTGCTCCGTGGGAGGGGTGAAGACTTCCCCGCCGTAGCCGTCGAACCGTGCCGCGTAGGTGGCGATACTGAGCTTCGTGAAGGTCTTGACGAATTCGGCTCGTTGGGCCGGTGTCAGGCGGCTCCAAGATCGGCCCAGTGCGACGCGCGCGATCACGGCCAGATCGTGGGTGCGGGTGACCACCGGGGCCAGTTTCGCGTAGCGCCCCCGATAGCCCAGTGTGGCGGCCCCCTTCATCACTGCGATCAAGGTGCCCTGGAACTGCCGGATCACCCGGACGGGACCCGTGGTTGCGCCGGTTGTGGTCTGCGCGGTCGTCGCGCCGGCGGTTCCCCCCGCCAGTCCCAGCAGTGCGCACGATACTACCGCGACCAGACTCCGTCCCAGAAAGGCTCGGCGCATCATGTCCTGCTCCTGTCGCTTCGTAGTCAACGATCGATCATGCGTGGCGACTGCGGT
>CAZAQG010000010.1:0-11104 GCA_964487445.1 uncultured Chromatiales bacterium | reverse complement strand
TGTCCTGCTCCTGTCGCTTCGTAGTCAACGATCGATCATGCGTGGCGACTGCGGTCATGCGTGGCGACTGCGGTGTCGATTCGCAATAGATTCAGGGACGGTACCGTAAGAATCGTTTGCCTGTCAATGACCCTTGTGCAGCGGTCGGACATAGGTCCGGTCCTTCCACCGGGACCGGTCGCCGCGCCAGTAACGCATGGCCGATGCCCAGGTCATGAGCAGGTACAGGAGTCCGATCGCCGGCAGTGTGAGGGCCCAGGCGGGGGCGCGCCCATAGAAGCGCAGCGTCGGGACGTAGCTGAGGATCATGCCGGCCAGGGCCGCCGCGGACAGTGCGCGCACCGCGCCGTCGGGAGCGGCCAGGCCCGCGGTCGGAGCGAGGAAGGCGAGCAGGAGGGCCAGTGTGCACAGGCCCAGGAGTAGGCTCGAATAGCGCAACTGGCTGAAGGCGGTCCGCGCCACCATGTTCCAGATATCGCGGAAGCCGTGGTCGCGCACCATGAGCGCCGAATGCGTCAGGCCGATCCACGTGCGGCCCCCGCCGGATTTCACGCGTCGGGCGAGCGCGCAGTCGTCGATCAGCTCGTCACGGATCGATCCGAAGCCGCCGATACGATCCAGCCACTCGGTCTCCATCAGGATGCAGCCGCCCGCGGCGGCCGCCACGCGCCCCGAGCGCGAATTGGCGAGCCGGAACGGATAGAGCAGCTTAAAGAAATAGACGAAGGCCGGCATCAGCAGTCGTTCCCAGGGACCGGTCAGACCGGGGGCGGCCATCAGCGAGACCAGTTGCAGGTGATCGGTGTGCAGCCGCGCGCGCAACGCGTCGATCGTCCCCGGGGCGAGCGCAATGTCGGCGTCGAGCAGTAGTACCAGCGGGGTTTCGAGGCGGTGCCGGGCCTGTTCCAGGGCCCAGAGTTTCCCCGTCCATCCGGGGGGCAACGGGTCGCTGCGCAGGACCGTCAGGTTTGGCAGGCCGCTCGCTTGCGCCGCCGCGCCGGTACCGTCGGTGGATTCGTCGTCCACCACCACCACCCGCAGGCCCGGCCCCTGACCGGCGAGCGCGGTGAGGATCCGGCCGATGGTCGCGGCCTCGTTACGCGCCGGGATCAACACCGTGACGCCGCTCAGGTCCGATGCCGCGGCGCCCGTGCCCTCGAGTCGCTCGGCGGTACGCCAGGGGCGCCACGGCAGCGCCAGCAGCGCCCACCAGAGCAGCGCGGCGGTGACCGCCAGCGCAGTCCAGGCGGAATCCATCAGGCGGTGCGCGCGCCGGTGCCGCGCCGGTGGCCGGAAATCAACCGACACCTTCGCGCTTGGCCAGGTCCGGCACCTCGACACCCGGCTCGCGCGCGGGCTCTACGGCGGGATACCGGGCGGGGAGTTCCGGGGCCATGGACCCTTCGGTGCGCGGCCCGCGCAGGAACACCTTCAGGGCCTTGAGCGGGTGGGCGACCGTGTCGTCGACCGCGGTCCCTTCGTAGCCGCAGTGCGCCATGCAGTTGTCGCATTTGCGGTTGCGGCCGGTTCCGTAACGGTCCCAGTCGGTCTCCTCCATGAGGGCGCGGAAACTCGGCGCGTAGCCCCCGTCGGCCAGCAGGTAGCACGGACGCTGCCAGCCGAACACGTTGCGTGTCGGGTTGCTCCACGGCGTGCACTGGTAGGTCTGGTTGCCGGCCAGGAAGTCGAGGAACAGGCTCGACTGGTTGAACCGCCACTTGCGGCGTCGTCGACGACCGATACGAAAGATACTGCGGAACAGTTCCTTGCTTTGGGTGCGTTTGAGAAATACTTCCTTGTGCGGCGCATGCTCGTAGCTGTACCCGGGGGAGATCGTGATCCCCTCGACGCCGAGGCCGGTCGCGAAATCGAAGAAATCCGCAACCTCCGTCGGATCCTCCCCCTGGAACAGGGTGCAGTTGATCGTCACCCGGAAGCCGCGCTCGCGCGCGAGGCGGATGGCTTCCACGGCCTTGTCGAACACGCCGTCGCGGCACACGGAGGCGTCATGGCGCTCGCGCTCGCCGTCCAGGTGCACGGAGAAGGTGAAGTAGGGCGACGGCTCGTAGTCCCCGATGCGTTTGGTCAGGAGCAGGGCGTTCGTGCACAGATAGACGAACTTTTTGCGCGCCGTCAGCGCGGAGACGATCTGCGGCATCTCCTTGTGGATCAGCGGTTCGCCGCCGGGGATCGACACGATGGGCGCGGCGCAGTCATCCACCGCCGCGATGCACTCCTCCAGGCTCAGCCGGCGGCCCAGGACCTCCCCGGGATAGTCGATCTTGCCGCATCCGGCGCAGGTGAGGTTGCACTGGAACAGGGGCTCGAGCATCAGCACCAGCGGGTAGCGGCGCCGGCCGCGCAGCTTCTGGCGCAGGATGTAGGAACCGACGCGAATCTGTTGGTGCACGGGAACGCTCACGAACGGCTCCTGATGGGTTGCGGCCGGGTCTCGTGCTGCCGGGTGGTTGGGGCGGCCTTCTTGAGCAACGTCGCCGGGAGGCGGAAGGCGGTCGTCTCGCGCACCGAGACCATCTCCTTGACGTGATCGACCCCGTAGCTGCGCAGGCGCTCGAGCACCGCCTGCACCAGGACCTCGGGCGCCGAGGCGCCGGCGGTCAATCCGACCCGGATCCCGGGGGTGAACCACGAGACCTCGAGTTCCGCCGCGTCCTGGACCAGGTGCGCGCGCACACTGGCCCGCTCGCCGACTTCCCGCAGCCGGTTGGAGTTGGAGCTGTTGCGGGCGCCGACCACCAGGAGCAGATCGACTTCGGCCGCCAAACTGCGTACGGCGTTCTGGCGGTTCTGCGTGGCGTAGCAGATCCCGTCGAGGTCGGGACCCTGGATGGACGGGAACCGGTCCTTGAGGGCCGCGATCACGTCGCGGGTATCATCGACGCTCAGCGTGGTCTGGGTGGCGTAGGCGAGGCGCTCCGGATCCTTCACCTGCAACCGGGGGATGTCTTCGCGGTTCGAGACCACGTGCACCGGACCGGTGACCCGACCGCGCGTGCCTTCCACTTCGGGATGGCCCGGGTGGCCGATGATGACGACCTCGAAGCCCCGCAGGCTGTAGCGCTGCGCCTGCAGATGGACCTTGGTCACGAGCGGGCAGGTCGCGTCGATCACCTCGAGCTTGCGGTCCGCGGCCTGATTCACCATGGCCGTGGCGACCCCGTGCGCACTGAAGATGGTCACGGCCCCTTCCGGTACTTCGTCGAGGCTTTCGACGAAGATCGCTCCGCGGGTGCGCAGGTTCTCGACCACATGGTGGTTATGGACGATCTCGTGGAGGACGTAGACCGGGGAGGCGTAGACATCGAGTGCGCGTTCCACGATCTCGATTGCGCGAACGACCCCCGCACAGAACCCCCGGGGTTGTGCCAGTACGACGTCCATCACGCCCGCTCCTCGTTGTGCTTGTTGCGCGGGGGACCCACCCCCGGCGTCGTGATCACGCGACGACCGGGCCGACGAGCGACCGTTGGTTGCGTTGCATGAAGGATTCGACGCCCCCGGCGCAGCCCCCGCGACCGATTCCGGCGCGGCCTTTGCGTGGTGCCGGGATCCGGAGGATTAGAACACATCTGACCGGCGCGGCTCCAGCGTCGGCGGTGCGCACGTATCGGGGGACGTGCGGTGTCTCTACCAATAGTCGATGGGTTCCGGCTGTGACGAAGTTCACAGTTCGGCGCGCGTGAGGCGGCGAGGCGGCACGCGGGCGCCCCGCGCAGGGTGCCTGCGGTGTTTCACCGTTGCTGACAATCCGGGCGACCTGGGCTATATTTCGGTGGCACTTTCACGCGACGGGGCGGGCCGGGTTTCGGAAAAATCCCGTTCCGGCTCCCGGGAATACGGGGGATCGTCAAGATCACGGTGGAACAGTGAGCGGGATGAACGTTGCCGCAGCGACCTGATCGAACCCTGCGCAGTCGCGACACGCGCAGGGAAGGTGGGGCGCGGGGCCGCCCGGCGGGTCGGTGGTGCGCAGTCCGGTCCGGGGTGCACCTCGGGTTGGGCAGGGACGATTCACCAGTCAGCGGAACGGAAGGTATGGACGCAAAGACCCGCTATCCCTTGCTGAGCCGAATCGACTCCCCGAAGGATCTGCGCCGGCTCCCGGCCTCCCTGCTCGAAGCGCTGGCCGCCGAGCTGCGCGAGTGCCTCATCACGACCGTGTCGCAATGCGGCGGTCACTTTGCCGCGGGGCTCGGGGTGGTCGAACTCGCGGTGGCCCTGCACTACGTCTTCGACACCCCGGAAGATCGGCTGGTGTGGGATGTGGGGCACCAGGCCTATCCGCACAAGGTCCTCACCGGGCGCCGCGATCTGCTCGCCGGCATCCGCAAGGAGGGCGGGCTGTCCGGGTTCCCGAAGCGCAGTGAGAGCCCGTACGATGCCTTCGGCGTCGGACATGCCGGCACCTCGGTGAGCGCCGCACTGGCGATGGCGTTGGCGGCGCGCGCCCAGGGTGTGCGGCGTCGCGCGGTGGCGGTGATCGGCGACGGGGCCCTGACCGCGGGAATGGCCTTCGAGGCGCTCGACCACGCCGGTGAGACGGGCGCCGATCTCCTGGTGATCCTCAACGACAACCGCATGTCCATATCGCCCAATGTCGGCGCGCTGTCGAACTATCTCACCCGCGTGCTCTCGGGGCGTTTGTTCGGCAACGTGAAGGAAGGGGGCAAGCGGATCCTGGAACGCGTTCCGCCGATCCGCGAGCTGGCGCGCCGTGCCGAGGAGCACGTGAAGGGCATGGTGAGTCCCGGTACCTTGTTCGAGGAATTGGGGTTCGACTACTACGGTCCGATCGACGGGCACGACCTGCCGACCGTGGTGGCGACCCTGGAGCATCTCGCCGCGCGTCGCGGGCCGCGCTTCCTGCATGTGGTGACCCGCAAGGGCAAGGGTTACGTCCCCGCCGAGGAGGATCCGGTGCGCTATCACGGCGTCGGATCCTTCGACCCGGCGTTCGGGTTGCCCCAGGGGGATTCCAACGGCACTCCGGCCTATACGGAGGTCTTCGGGGCGTGGCTGTGCGACATGGCCGAGCGCGACGATCGCCTGGTCGGCATCACGCCCGCGATGCGCGAGGGCTCCGGGCTCGTGGAGTTCGCACGCCGATTTCCCGATCGCTACTACGACGTGGGGATCGCCGAGCAGCACTCGGTGACGCTGGCCGCGGGGCTCGCCTGCGAGGGGCTCAAGCCCGTGGTGGCCATCTACTCGACGTTCCTGCAACGCGCCTACGACCAGTTGATTCACGACGTGGCGATCCAGGACCTACCGGTGCTGTTCGCCATCGACCGCGCCGGAGTGGTGGGACCGGATGGGCCCACCCACGCCGGGAATTTCGATCTGTCGTACCTGCGCTGTGTGCCGAACCTGGTCGTGATGGCACCGGGCGACGAGGACGAGTGCCGACAGATGCTCTATACCGGTTTCCTGCACCCGGGACCGGCGGCGGTGCGCTATCCGCGCGGGCGCGGGCCCGGCGTGGAGATCCACCGAAAGATGGTCGCGCTGGAACTGGGTCGGGGCGAGGTACGGCGTCAGGGACGGGGTGTGGCGATCCTCGCCTTCGGCAGCCCGCTGGCCGCGGCCCTGGAGGCCGGCGGGGAACTGGATGCGACGGTCGCCAATATGCGCTTCGTCAAGCCGCTCGACGAGGCGCTGGTACTGCGACTCGCCGCCGGGCATGGACTGCTCGTGACCGTGGAGGACAACGCGGTCGCCGGGGGTGCCGGCAGCGCGGTCAACGACTGTCTCGCGGCGCATCGGCTGTGCGTGCCCGTGCTCAACCTCGGTCTGCCGGACCGGTTTCTGGATCACGATACGCGCGAAGGTCTGCTGGCCGCGTGCGGCCTGCACCGGGATGGTATACTGGCCGCGATCCGCGAGCGGCACCGGGAGCGGGCGCCGGCGCACCGGCTCCAGGCTCGCTGAGCGGAACCGGTAACGAGTCCAATCGGGGTTCACTGAAAAGAACGGAATGTCGAGTCTGCCAGCCGCCAACGCCGATCGGCGTCGGGACCCTGAGCCCGAACCCGCGGCCATTTCCGACGATGCCTTTCAAGACCACCTGCTGCAGGGGGTGTCGCGCACCTTCGCGTTGACCATCCCGCAGTTGCCGCCGGCGCTCGCGCGAACGGTGGGCAATGCCTATCTGTTGTGCCGCATCGTCGATACGATCGAGGACGAGCCGGAGCTCGATACCGCGCGCAAACGCCATTTTTGCGAGCGATTCAGCGAGGTCGTGGCGGGAGCGGCGGCGCCCGAGGATTTCGCCGCCGAGCTTCACCCCCTGCTCTCGGAACGTACCCTGCCGGCGGAGCGCGAACTGATCGCCGAGACCGCGTTGGTGATGCGCATCAACCGCGGCTTCAACCCGGCCCGGCGCGAGGCCATCGAGACCTGCGTGCGGATCATGGCCGAGGGGATGGCCGAGTTCCAGGAAAAGCGCAGCGCGGATGGACTGGAACGGTTGGCCCATCTGGACCGCTACTGCTATTACGTGGCCGGCGTGGTCGGCGAGATGCTCACGCGCCTGTTCTGCGACTACTCGCCGGCGATCGCCCGGCACCGCGACGAGTTGATGGAACTGTCGGTCTCCTTCGGCCAGGGCCTGCAGATGACCAACATCCTGAAGGACGTGTGGGACGATCACGAGCGGGGCGCCTGTTGGTTGCCGCGGGAGGTGTTCGATGCGAGCGGCTTCGATCTCGCGCGACTGCAACCGGGCCGCTACCAACCGGGTTTCGGAGCGGGGCTCGGCCGGCTCATCGGCGTCGCGCACGGTCACCTGAAAGATGCGCTCACCTACACGTTGCTCATTCCGCCGGAGGAGACCGGCCTTCGCAACTTCTGTTTGTGGGCGCTGGGCATGGCGGTGCTGACGCTGCGCAAGATCAATCGTCACCGCGACTTTCGCAGCGGGCGCGAGGTCAAGATCTCGCGGCGCAGCGTGAAGGCCACCATTCTGACGACGCGTCTGACGGTGGGGCACGATCGCATGTTGCGCTCCCTCTTCTATCTCGCCGGGCGCGGGTTGCCGCGGGGGTCCGTCACGCCGGTTGCGGGGCGGGGTCGCGCCGGCACCGGTGCGCGCAGGGGCTGAGGTGGCGGCGCGCTCGCCGGGGGCCGGCGAAACGCCGCAGTGGGTCGCATCCGGCGCCACGCCGGCCGGGCCGGTGGATACGGCCGTCGCGCGGGCGCGCGCACGGCTTACGGCGCACCAGCACCCCGAGGGCTACTGGTGCTACGAGCTGGAGGCCGACTGCACCATCCCGGCCGAATACATCCTGATGATGCACTACATGGACGAGCGGGAGCCCGAACTGGAGGCCAAGCTCGCCGTCTACCTGCGTGCGCACCAGCAGCCGGAGGGGGGCTGGCCGCTCTACTACGGGGGCCGCTTCGACATCAGTTGTTCGGTCAAGGCGTACTATGCATTGAGGCTCGCGGGCGATTCTTCCGACGCGCCGCATATGGTCCGCGCGCGTGAACTGATCCTCGCCCACGGCGGGGCGGCGCGCAGCAACGTCTTCACCCGCATCGCGCTTGCGCTGTTCGGTCAGATCCCATGGCGCGGCGTACCGTTCATGCCGGTGGAGCTGATGCTGCTGCCGCGTTGGTTCCCGTTCCATCTGAGCAAGGTCTCCTACTGGTCGCGGACCGTGATGGTGCCGTTGCTGATCCTGTGCACCCTGAAGCGTCCGGCGCGCAATCCGCTCGGCGTCGGTGTGCGCGAGCTGTTCACGGTGGCGCCCGAACGCGAGCGTCACTATTTCCCGGTACGCTCGCGGCTGAACCGGGTCGTGCTCGTCTTCGAGCGCATCGGCCGGCGCCTGGAGCCGCTGATCCCCCGCGCCGTGCGCCGGCGCGCGATGCGCTCGGCCGAGGGCTGGGTCGTCGAACGGCTCAACGGCCCCAGTGGGCTCGGCGCGATCTTCCCGGCCATGGTCAATGCCTACGAGGCCCTGGCACATCTGGGCTATGCGCCGGATCACCCCGATCGCGCCATGGCCATGGAGGCGATTCGCCGGCTGCTGGTCGTCGGTCCGGACTCGGCCTACTGCCAGCCGTGCGTCTCGCCGATCTGGGACACGGGCCTGGCCTGCCTGGCCCTTCAGGAGGCCGACGGCGGGTCGGGCGGTGCCGAGGTGCATCGCGCATTGGAGTGGCTGGCGGCGCGCCAGTTGCGCGACGCCCCCGGCGACTGGCGCGAATACCGTCCGGACCTGCCCGGGGGCGGCTGGGCGTTCCAGTTCGAAAACGACTACTACCCGGATCTCGACGACACCGCGGCGGTGGCCTGGTCCATGGCGCAGGCCCGGGACGGGCGCTTCGACGAGAACGTGCGGCGCGCGGCCGACTGGCTGTGCGGCATGCAGTCGCGCAACGGCGGGTTTGCCGCCTTCGACGTCGATAACACGCGCTACTATTTGAATGAGATCCCGTTCGCCGATCACGGCGCGTTGCTCGATCCGCCGACCAGCGACGTCACCGCCCGCTGCGTGACGCTGCTCTCGCGACTGCTCCCGGAGAATCCGCAGTACCGGCCGGTCGTGGAGCGTGCGCTCGGGTTTCTGCGCGCCGAGCAGGAGGCGACCGGTTGCTGGTTCGGTCGTTGGGGCACGAATTACATCTACGGCACCTGGTCGGTGCTGGTCGCGTTCCAGGCCGTGGGCGTGGTTGCGGAGGATCCGGCGCTACGGCGTGCGGTCCGCTGGCTCGAGGCGATGCAACGCGAAGACGGGAGCTGGGGCGAGAGCAACGACAGCTATGAAGATCCCGGGATGGCCGGCCGGGGACCGGTCGGCACTGCGCATCACACGGCGTGGGCGATGCTGGCGTTGATGGCCGCGGGCGAGGGTGCCTCGGACGCGGTGCACCGTGGGGCCGCCTATCTCCTGCGCACTCAGGGGCCGGACGGTCTGTGGCGTGACGAGTGGTTCAACGCCCCGGGATTCCCGCGGGTCTTCTATCTCAAGTATCACGGTTACACGGCCTATTTCCCCTTCTGGGCCTTGGCCCGCTATCGCAATGTGTCGGCCGCCTGAGGGGACCGCGCCGATTCCGCTCCTCCCGCCGGCGGCATCGGACCGCGCGCCGATCCCGTCCCCGGTTCTGGGGATCGTGGCGGCGTTGCCGGCCGAGGCACGGGCCCTGCACATCCGGCGTCCCGGGTTCGGAGGGGTGGTCGCCCCGGCGCCGGGGGTCCTGCTGTGCGTCTCGGGCGTCGGTGCGGGACACGCGGCGCGCGCCGCAGATCGGTTGCTCGCGGCCGGCGCGGGTGCGTTGCTCAGTTGGGGCAGTGCCGGGGCGCTGGCGCCGGACCTGCGCCCCGGCAGTCTGCTGTTGCCGGAGCGGGTACGCGGTGCAGAGGAGGTGTTCGACGTCGATCCGCAGTGGCGCCGCGCCCTTCGGCGGGCGCTGGATCGGGCGTTGGATCCGCTGGGCGGCACGTTGATGCAGAGTGCGCAGGTGCTGGCCGATGCGCCCGCGAAGCGGGAACTGGGCGTGCGTTACGGCGCGCAGGCGGTGGATATGGAGAGTGCGGCGCTCGCCGCGGCGGCCCGCGGCGCGGGGGCGCGGTTTCTGGTGGTGCGGGCGGTGGCGGATCCCGCGGCCTGGACCCTGCCGGCCGCCGTCGCCGGTGCGCTCGATGCGCGCGGGCGCGTGCGCACGGCCCGGGTGCTGCGCGGCGTCGTTTTCCGGCCGCGGCAATGGGCGGCGCTGCTCCGGCTCGCCCGCGCCTTCGCCGCTGCGCGTGCGACTCTGGCGCGGGTGAGCGCGCTCGCCGGGCCCCGGTTCGGGCTGGACGGCATCGGTGGGCCCGGGACGGATCCGCGGGAATACGGAGGGGGATCAGGGTGAGGCGGCGTCCCGGGCTTGGCGCCGCGTCTCGCGCAGGCGTTCGTCGATATCCGCAAGCCCCGGTTTGAGTCGCTGCGCGGTACGGTACTCGGCGATCGCCGCCGCGTAGCGTCCGGTTCCACGATAGGCGTCCCCCAGGTGGATACGCGGCTGCGGGTCGTTCGGCACGAGCGCCGCCTGCCGCCGGAAGCGCACGATCGCCTCGGCGTAACGCCGTTGCCGGAGCAGGAACCGCCCATAGTCCCCATAGACATCCGCGGCCGCCGGGGAGTCGATCGCTCCACCCGCTTTCTGCTCGTGTTCCAGGCGCCGGTATACCGCTTCCGCGGCATCGACATCGCCGTCCCGCAAGTGGATCCTGGCCATCAACAGCGCCCCCTGCCGCGGATCCCGCTCGAGGATCGCCCGGGCCTGGCGGCGGGCCGCGTCGAGACCGCCGCCGAGGAAACCCGGCGCCTCGAGGTAGTAGTCGGCAAGCGCCCGGCGCGCATCGACGTCATCCGGATCGAGGGCCACGGCGCGCCGCAGTTCCCGGCGCACACGCAGGGCCAGCCATGCCTGGCGGATAGGGTTTGCCGCGCGCGCCTCGGCCCCGTAGGCGCGGGCCAGCCAGTAATGGTAGGCGGCGCGCCCCGGTGCCGCGCGCACCGCCTCCCGGAGCCGGTCGGCGGCGCACTCGAGGTCTGCAAGTTTCAGACAGGTGCGCCCGAGGTAGAAATGCGCCCGGGGATCGCCGCTACCGGCGTGGAGGGCGGCCTCCAATGCGTCGCGGGCCTGTTGATAACGACCCTGCCGAAACAGCGCCACGCCGTCCGGCGCCGCGCCGGCGCGCGTCGCCAAGGTCAGCAGCATCGCCCACAGGATCCATCGGATCATGATCGTCTTCCCGCCCGGGTGTTCAGGATGGCAAGGCGCACAACGCGCATCACGCCGCGCGAGGTACGATGTCGTGTGGACATCATAACCGGACGGCGGGCCTGCCGGAGAACCGACCTTTTGCGCGGAATCGGTTGAGCAGAAGCGCGCGGTGAGCACGCGGCATCCACATCGGGTGACACCGCACATCTGCACATCTGGTGACACCGCTCTGCGGTGTCACCCATCCGCAGGCGCTCTGCGCCGGGAGAGGATGGAGGAGCCCGCACCCTGGCAAGGAACCGCTAGCGCTTTACCGGTACGATCGGCCGCACTTCCTCCGGCGTCGAGATTCGGCTTGGAAGCG
>CAZAQG010000009.1:25529-39569 GCA_964487445.1 uncultured Chromatiales bacterium | reverse complement strand
AGGCCTCCGCGGTGTTTGAATTGTTCATATCGCTTCGTTCATTATTGCACAATTCAACCACCGCGGAGGCCTGCCGGTTATCGGCGACGTTGAACTAAACCGCTTCACGGTAGCTTCCCTTCGATAACCTGCAACCGGTTATTCATCGTCAATACTTCTCTGTGATCCGCGTGGGTTCCATCCCGGAGGAGAGGCGACGATGCCCCCTTACGCCAACAGATGATCGATGCCATGCGTCAGCGTGGCTTTCCCGTGCGGACTCACCAGGGCTATCGCGTACCGGCAGTCGGAATCAACCGGAGGATAGTGTTATACTCCGACGACATATCAGGGGCGCACCCGCAGACATCCAACCCAACACGGGAGATGCCGCTTACACCCCGAAATAAAGGCGTCTATGGAGAACTTCGCTACGACAGGCTCAAGACCTGAGTGGGAGACCCTCAAGTCCATCGTCTTCATCGGCAACCACCTACCACGGCAGTGCGGTATCGCCACGTTCACCACGCACCTGCTTGAATCCATCGCGTTGAATGCACCGGACAAGGCCTGTTGGGCGGTCGCGATGAACGACCGGCCGGAAGGCTATGCCTATCCGTCTCAGGTGCGCTTCGAGATCAACCAGAGTCAACTGAACGAATACGGTCTGGCGGCCGATTTATGCAACCTCAACCAAGCGGATGTGATCTGCCTCCAGCATGAATACGGCATTTTCGGCGGCAAGCGGGGCGGCTTTATCATCGAGCTGTTGCGTGGTCTCAAGATGCCGGTCGTGACGACCCTGCACACGATCCTGAAGGATCCGAACCTTCAAGACCGGAACATCATGATGCAACTTGCCGAATTTTCAGACCGGCTGGTGGCGATGAGCGAACGCTCGGTCGAATTCCTGCGTGATATCTACCATGTGCCGGACGAGAAGATCGTCCTCATCCCCCACGGCATTCCCGACGTGCCGTTTGTCGAATCCGACGCCTACAAGGACAAGTTCAGCGTATCCGGGAAGAAGGTTCTCCTGACCTTCGGTCTGCTTTCTCCGGGCAAGGGCATCGAGGTGGTCATCGATGCCTTGCCGGAGATCGTGAAGGTCCACCCGCAGGTCGTCTACATGGTCGTAGGCGCCACCCATCCGCACCTCAAGGCGGAACAGGGGGAGGACTACAGAAGCGGCCTTCACATACGTGCAAAAGCGCTCGGTGTTGCGGACCACATCGTTTTCCATGATCGTTTCGTCGCCGACGAAGACTTGCTGGAGTTTATCGGCGCGGCGGATATTTATCTCACTCCGTACCTCAACGAGTCGCAGATCATTTCCGGTACGCTCGCCTATGCACTCGGGATGGGCAAAGCGGTGGTATCCACGCCCTATTGGCACGCCCGGGAGCTGCTCGCCGGTGATCGGGGCAGGTTGGTTCCGTTCCGGGATCGGATCGCCCTGGCGCGGGAAGTCATCGACCTCCTGGATCACCCCGATGAGTGCCGCGCCATCCGGGAGAGGGCCTACCACTACGGCCGAAAAATGATCTGGAGCAATGTGGGCCGTCGCTATCTCGACACTTTCGCGGAAGCCAAACGCCGGCGGTTGCGGGACAAGGTACCCGAGTATCGGCTGGAGACCCTCGGACTGCGCCGGCAACCGCTACCGGAGATCAAGCTGGAATATCTACGCCGGATGACCGATGACACCGGTATGTTGCAACACGCCAAGTACACGGTCCCGGATCGGACGCACGGCTATTGCGTGGACGACAATGCCCGCGCGTTGATCGTCACCGTCACGTTACAGGACCTCCAGCCTCTGGATTCGGCGCCGGGCGGTCTTTCCGCCGTTTATCTGGGTTTTCTGGGCCACGCCTTCAACGGTCGGAGCGGCCGGTTCCGCAATTTCATGTCCTATGATCGCCGTTGGCTCGAGGAAACAGGCTCGGAGGATTCCCATGCGCGCGCGGTGTGGGGACTGGGCGTAGTGGTGGCGTTGGGTCGGGATAAGGGGCAGGTGGCTTTTGCGGTCGATCTGTTCCATCGTGCGCTGGATTCGATCGAACATTTCAACCACCCACGGGCGATTTCCTTCGCCATCATCGGTATCCACGCGTATCTGTGCCGCTACAGCGGGGACAGCCGCGCGAAAAGGATGCGCAAGATACTCGCGGATCGGCTGATGAAACAGTTCCGGGATTTTGCCACGGAAGGCTGGCCCTGGTGCGAGGATACCCTGACCTACGACAATGCCCGGTTGCCACAGGCCTTGCTGCTGTCCGGGCAGTGGCTTCCCGATCGCGAGATGTTGGAGATGGGCCTGCGCGCCCTCGATTGGTTGAAGCAGGTTCAGACCGATGAGACGAGCCGCTACTTCGCCGCTATCGGCAATCGCGGCTGGTTGAGCCGGGGCGGCGAAAAAGCGCGATTCGATCAACAACCCATCGAGGCGGCCGCGATGGTGGACGCCTGCATCGAGGCGTTCAACTGCACGCGGGACGAGAAATGGATCGCTTATGCGTATCGCTGCCTCAACTGGTACCAGGGCGAGAACGACCTGCGGGTTCCGCTCTACGACTATGCCACCGGGGGTTGCCGGGACGGACTGGAAGTGCAGGGTGCGAATGAGAATCAGGGGGCGGAGTCCACGCTGTGCTGGCTCATGGCGCTGCTCGCCGTCTACAACCACCGGGGCTGGGATCGTGTTACACCGGGGGAAAAGCCCGACGAGCTCGATGTTCGGGAAGTGTTGCAGGGATAGCGGCGGCCGGCATCCCCTACCGTGCCGTCGTCGGGGCGGAATCGCCGGAATTCCGTGTCAGCCCGGCCATCAACGACGGTACCTGCAGTGTTGCTATGCTGCATCGCTGGTCGCCCGAGGCGTACGGGATGATCAATTCATCCTGATGGATGAGCGCGCCGCAACTGTAAACCACGTTCGGGACGTATCCCTCCCGCTCATGCGCATTCGGCACCAGGATCGGTTCCCTGGTCCGGCCGATGATCCGGGTCGGATCCTCCAGGTCCAACAACTCGATGCCGAGGCCGTAGGTCCGCATCGGCCCGACCCCGTGGGTCACCACCAGCCAGCCTTCAGGGGTCTCAATGGGTGAGCCGCAGTTCCCCATCTGTATGAATTCGTAAGGGAACTCGGGTTCCTGGAGAATCTTGGCCTGCTGCCAGAAGTGCAAATGGTCCGAAAACATGATCGCGTTATTCACACCATCCTGGCGTGACAGCATCACGTATTCACCCCGTATCTTTCTCGGGAACAAGGCCATCCCCTTGCCCTGTACCTGGGCTCCGTTCAGCGTCATGACCTTGAATGAGAGGAAGTCGCGGGTCTCGATGAGTTGCGGCAGGATCGTCTCTCCGTTGTACGCGGTATAGGTGGCGTAGTAGATCACCGTGCCGTCGTCGTCGACGAAGCGCACGAAACGGGCATCCTCGATTCCCTTGCGCTCGGACTCCGACACGGGAAAGATCACCCGCTCGGAAATCGGGTAATCCTTTCGAAACAGAATCTCGTAATTGGATTGCGCCAGCCACAGCGCCATGTCGATGGCATCCGTCTTTTCCTGTAGCAGGAACTGGCCGTTGTTTTGGAGTTCGGCGATCTTTCCCTGCAGATCGTTGAAGGTAAAGTTATCCGGCAGCTTGTTGAGAAGCTGGTGCGTCACCGCGTTACCCGCCCCCATCTCCTGGAGTTTCAGCCGGAACAGGTGGCGGTCGTAGCTTGGATTGGGATGGATTTCCGGAGTTTCCACGTAGTCGCTCAAGCCGTCGAAGTAGATATCGTTGTTGATATCGATGATCCCGCTGCGAAACTCGATGGAGGAGATGTGGCCTTCACCGGTGGCGCGGAAACTCATGACGAACCGGCAGGAGCCTTCGGGATCCGCCTCCCGGTTCGGAACCTGAACGATGGAGGGATTGAACAATGCCGCCGCCTCCACCGAGTATTCCGCGGTAAAGTATGCACCGATCAGAAGCCGCCGCTGCTTCGAGATCCGATCGACCTCCGGCACGAAGTCGGCCACCCGTTCGAAATTTCGCGCCAGGATCTCCCTGAAGCAGCGGTGGCGGTTGGGAAAATCCTGCAACAGGGTTTCCAGCAGCGCACACGCTTCGTTCTCGTCCAGGCTCAACACCCGTTTGATGACGTTCCGGATGCGTTCTTCACCGGACGGCAGATACGGCCGGGTAATGACGCGGCCGCTCTTCCCCTCTATCACTTTCAACTTTCGCCGTGCAAGCGGGGTGGTATGGGTGGGTCTGATTTCCATCTTCATCGTATCCACGCGCAATAAGCCCTCTGTGTTATGGTGCGGCCCGCACGACTACACCATGGCGCATTATAATTGAATTTCCAACAAATCAGACTGATTTTTTCGGCCGGTTTCTATTTCGCATCGCCTCCCGCCGGTCGTGTTGCCGTGGTGTTATAGTCTGTCCCGGATCATAATGACACGCCCCGGCGCGCGGGCCGCGCGCGTAGGACCCCAATTATGAAGATCGCGATGCTGAGTCCCATATCCTGGCGCACACCTCCGCGTCATTACGGGCCGTGGGAAAACGTGGTCAGCCTCCTGACCGAACAGCTGGTGGCGATGGGAGTGGATGTGACGCTGTTTGCGACCGGGGATTCCCGGACCCGCGGAAAACTTGCGTGGGTCTGCGAACGACCCTGGTCGGAGGACCCTTCGATTGATCCAAAGGTCTGGGAATGCCTGCATATCGCAGAGGTGTTCAGGCGGGCGGACGAGTTCGATCTCATCCACAACCAGTTCGATTTCCTGCCGCTTACTTACAGCGGTTTCACCCATACGCCGCTCCTCACGACGATCCATGGATTCTCTTCCCCGAAGATTTTGCCGGTCTATAAAAAATACAATGGGCGTACGCACTACGTGGCGATCAGTGAGGCCGACAGGAGCCCGGAACTCGATTACATCGCGACCATCCATCATGGCATCGATCTCACGCAATTCCCCTATCGTGAAGATGCGGGAGATTACCTGTTGTTCTTCGGGCGCATTCATCCCCACAAGGGTGTCCGCGAGGCCATCGAGGTGGCGCGCAGGACCGGCATCCGGCTGGTGATCGCCGGGATCGTACAGGACGAGGCGTACTTCCGGGATCAGGTCGAGCCGCATATCGATGGATCCACCGTGGAATACCTCGGCTCCGTCGGGCCGGAAAGAAGGCAGGAGGTGCTGGGCGGTGCGCTGGCGTTGTTGCACCTGATTCACTTCGACGAGCCTTTCGGGCTGAGCGTGATCGAGGCCATGGCCTGTGGTACACCGGTGATCGCCTATGGGCGGGGGTCGATGCCGGAACTCATTCGCGACGGCGGGACGGGATTCATCGTGGCCGATGTGAACGCCGCCGTGCAGGCGGTGGGTAGGATCGGCTCACTCGACCGGCGCGCCTGTCGGGACGAGGTGGAACAGCGCTTTACCTGCCGGCGCATGGCGCGTGCCTATCTGGATGTCTACCGGAGAATCCTCGACCGGCGGGAGAACCACCGGCCGTGGGGACACTACGAAGACCTGCTCGAGCGGGGCGATCACAAAATCAAGGAAATCGTCGTCGAACCGGGCGAGCGGCTGAGTCTGCAGAAGCACCGGCGCCGCGCAGAGCACTGGACCGTGGTCAGCGGCGGGGCGCTGGTCACCGTGGGGGATCGGGAAATCCCGCTCCAGCCGGGGCAGTCCGTGGATGTCCCAAGGGGTGCGGTACATAGAATCGCGAACCCCGGTGATATCCCGCTGGTCCTGGTCGAGGTGCAGATGGGGGATTATTTCGGGGAAGACGACATTGTCCGGCTGGAGGACGACTATGACCGCAGCTAAATCAGCGCCGATCATCGAACGCTGCCCGGCCAACCCGATCCTCACCCGGGACGACATCCCCTATCCGGTGGAGACCGTGCACAACGCCGGCATCGCGCGCTATGACGAGCGAACCATCATGCTGTTTCGATCCCACCTGCGCAACGGTCGCTCGATCATCGGCATCGCCGAGAGTGAAGACGGGTTCAAGTTCACGGCCGGACCGAAACCGTTCATGACCCCTTCGACGGAAGGCGCATTCGCGGAATATGAGGCATTCGGGGTGGAGGACCCTCGAATCTCGTGTATCGACGGGGAATACCTGATTACCTACAGCGCCTACTCGCGTCACGGTGTGCGCATCGGGCTGGCCACGACCCGGGATTTCCGCTCCGTCGAACGGGTTGCGCTGATCACGCAGGCGGACATGCGCAATGTCGTCATCTTCCCGGAGCGGTTCAACGGCCGTTACGCCCGACTGGATCGCCCCCATTCGGAGACCGGTCCTTGGTCCGTGTGGCTGTCATGGTCTCCGGACCTGGTGCACTGGGGCGATTCCGAGGTGGTGATGAAACCGGTGCCATATCACTGGGACGAGTTGAAGATCGGCCCCGGTGCGACGCCGATCCGCACCGAGCGCGGCTGGCTCAGTATCTACCACGGGGTATTCGAGACCATGGGCGGGGCGCTCTATCGCCTCGGCGTGGCGTTGCACGACCTCGCCGATCCGGCGAAGATTATCGGCATCTCGGATGAATGGGTGCTGGCTCCGGAGGATCCCTGGGAGATCACGGGCTATGTGCACAACGTCGTCTTTACCTGCGGTGCGGTCGCCGATGACGACGGCGGCGTGAAGATTTACTGGGGTGGCGCGGATACCGTGATGTGTGTCGGGACCGCGCGCCTCGCCGACTTGGTGGACCTGTGCCTCGGCAACAGCCGGCCACCCTATTGAGCTTGCCGAAGCGCCCGCCGGACGCCCAAGGGTCGGAGGGTGAGCGGGCGTCCGGCTACTCGTTCTCCATGGCGTCGAATTCGAGCCCCGCCTGAATCATGACCTCTTCCTTCCGCTGTTCCCAGAGCCGGGCCACTTTCTCCCGGTCCAGTGTTTCCGACTTGACTTCCACCACGGTGCTCAGCTCACCCGGTGCATTGACGGAGTTGAACTTGGTGAAGACGTGCTGATCGGTGAGGATGGGCTTGAAGACACCGGCGGCGCGGGAGGGCACGACGAAAAGGATCTGCAGCTTCAGCGATCGGGTGAGCAGCTTGAGGATCTCCACCGAGCGCTGTTCGTCGGTCTTGGCGAAGGTCTCGTCGAAGAGCAGGAAGCGGCAATGCCGGGGGCTGCGGCGGTCGCTTAGCTTGAAGGCGTTGATGACCGAGGCGGAGCGGATGGCGTAGGCGGCGGTTTCCAGTTGTCCGCCGCTGCCGGTGGCGTCCTCGGCCAGCGAGATACGCTCGCCCTCGTGCACCCGGTAGATGTCGAAGTCGAAATATTCCCGGTAGTCGGCCATGCGCAGAAGCTCCTCCCGCACCCGGGCGTCTCCGCCCTGGAACAGCTTGTCCATGACCTCGTCGCGGGTGCGGATGTCCCGGACGTCGAACTGGTTGTCGTCGAAGATGGAGAAGGCCTCCTGGTGGAGCAGCGATTTGTCGGCGACGGATTTGAAGAATCGCCGGTAGTTGCCGTGGATGCCTTCCCGGGGATGCGCAACGAATTCGAACTCTTCGTCGCCGAAGCGGTGTTGTTTCAGGGTCTGGTTGAGATCGCGGATCTGCTGTTCCCCCTTGCGGATGTTGTCCATCACCAGGTTGACGAAATCGTTGGTAACGGCCTTGTCGACCTCCTGCTTGATGCCCTCGATCTGTTCGCTGATGGCGATCAGGATGGAGGATTCGAGAACGTGGAGGCGTGCGCGGACCCCATGCTGGATCGCCATGAACAGGAAGAAGTCGTCGTTGCCTCTCAGGGTGTTCACCTCGAGCGCCTGGGGAGGCAGGGCGACGGATTCGTCACGGGCATGGCCCTGTCCGTTGTACTCCCGAATCAGGGCGCGGTAGTTCGGCCAGTAGCCGTTGAATTGTCGTTCTTCCTGTTCGATTTGCGCGGTCAACGATTCCGCGTCATGGGTGCCGCCGCGGGCCCGGGCGGCGATCTTGGAGGCGATGTCGTCCGCGTCGTAGTCCTTGTCGGGGCGGGAAAGTCCGCGGACCCGCTCGCGGGCGGTCTCCAGCCGCTTCCCGGCATCCGTCAGCCTTTCCGTGTATTGTTCCAGTCGTTCTCGGAGGTATTGAAGTTCCTTCGCGATTTCACCTTCACGATGGATCGCGGTTTCCTGCTCTTCTTTCAAGTGCTCGATCTGTCTCCGTACGACTTGGTACCGTTGCTCCAAGGGTTCCGCACCGCGCAGGTCCAGCCCGGCGATCTGTTCCCTGATCCTCGCCATCCGTTCCGCATCATCGTAGAGCGCGATGGCCGTCTCTTCCAGGACGGTATCGGTCTTCAGGGTTTGCAGGCAATCCGACAGCCTGCCGAGGGCGCCCGACTGCTCGTCGATTTGCGACAGTTCCTTCTTTGCTTCCTGCTTTTTCAGCAGCAGGCTTTCGATCCGGTATTCCCGGGCCTTGTGTCCGAATACCATTTCATCCCTGCGCGCCAGGCAGGGAAACTGGGTGTAGCCGCTGGATGCGAAGCCCTCTTTCATGATGCCGCGGGGTGCCCAGCGCAGGGTCTCCATGTCCTCGGTCAGTTTGACGTTCCCGTAATTGCCCAGCAGATAGGCCAGGGCGGTGGGGTCGTCCACCTTGAGACAGCTCACGAGGGTGCGGGGCTCGACGGAACGGTGGGCGGTGTCCTTGCGGGCATGCTCGCCCTGGACGATTTTGCAGCGGTGCAGCCCCTGCCGTTTCAACAACCGTGTGGTGCTGGATTCGTAGTCGGGTTCCACCAGGATGACGAAGCGGTTACCGCCCAGGTAGGCCTCGATGACCGGCTGCCAGTCCTCCCGGCCCGCGGACATCTCGACCAGTTCGCACAAGACGCGGGGCCGTGCGCCGGGCTGCTCCTCCCGTATGACTTCCAGGGCCGCGGTCGTTGCCGGCGGCAGGGGTTGCTCGCCCCGGCGGAGCTGTCCGAGCTGTTTTTCGGTTTCCGTGAGGGTCTCGGACAGCCGTCGGTGCTCGTCGGCCAAGCGTTGCTGTGACAGCAGGGTCTTGTCATGGAGTCCGTCCCGGTCGGCTACCTGCACGCGGATTTCGGCCAGCAGGTCGTCGATGTGCACGCCGCCGGCCCGTTCGGCGAAGGCGGCGAAGGGGGCGGGGTCGTAGAGATTTTCTTCCCGGGCGATCGTTTGCTGCAACTGCCGCCGGAAGCCGCCGAGGTCGAGCGCGGACAGGGGCGCGGCACGGCTCCGGATGGCGGCGACGCCGTCGGCGAGTTGAGTATCGCTGCGCAGCTCCGGGGCCAGAACGGCCAATTGCTCCAGGGTGTCGAGTTTTCCTTGCAGGTTCTGTAGTGCGACGAGCAGTCCGGTGACCCGCTCTGATTGCAGGTTCCGATTTTCCTCGAGGGTCCGCTCCAGGTCGCGCTTTTGAATCAGCACGGGATGGCCGCCGCGTTCGGCTTCCAGGCGGATGCGTGTGTCGTCGGCCTGTTCCAGTTCGCTCTTCAAGGTGGCGCGCCGCTGCCCCAGCCGGTGCCGCTCCTGCCGGAAGGTCTCCATCCGTGCCTGCGCCTGCTCGCGCTGTCGCTCGAGTTCGAACCGTCCCACTTCGGCCAGCAGCAGGCGTTTTTCCACCAGCGCCCTGTAGCCGCGCTCGATCTGCGCGCCGTAGTGTTCGATCCGGCGCAGCGTTTCGATCCGGGCTTCGAGTTCCGCCGCCTGCTGCTTGAGCTGGTTGAAGGTCTGCACCGACTGGATCATGTGGTCCAGATCGCCGGCTACGTCGCGCCGCTCGAGGATTTCGTGGCGTACGAAATCGTTGATGGACCCGATGGGACTGTGCGCCATCAGCCGCGACCAGGTGCGCGTGGCCTGGGCCGCTTCCAGTTCGCTGATCGCCATGCCGCCGCGGTTGCGCAGGTAGCCCCACAGGGTCTTGAGGTAGCCGATCTTGTCGCGGAAGCCCCTGACCGCCGTGGAGCCGAAACGTATCTTCAGGTGGTTCTCGATCTTCTCGACGGGAACGACGCGGCCCTGCCGCCCCGCCCCCTCGTCCGCCATGAGATCCCCCTGCTTCAGGGCGACGCCCGTCAGGATAAGGTTGACTTGGTCGATGGTCCGGGGTGCCCGCCGCTTGCCGTCGGTGCCGAGGTCGGCGGACACGCCGATCAGGGCGGTGAACGGATCGCCGTCGGCCTCGATGCCCGCCGTGGGGCGGAACACCAGCGCCACGTAGCCGTGGGCGCCGTTGGGCCGGGCCAGCTTGTTGCGGTCGGCGCCGAGCACATAGGAGGCGAGGGTGCGCGGCACCTTGCCGTAGCGACCGCGCTGAGAACTCTCATCCTGTCCGGGGTTGAATTGGTAGAAGGTGTCGCGTGCCGCCGTCATCACCGTCTGGATCGCGTCGGCCAGGGTGGTCTTGCCGGTACCGTTGCCGCCGGTGAACAGGGTCAGCGGTCCCATCGGGTATTCGCGGTTGGGCAGGGTGCCCCAGTTGAGGATGATTACCCGGTCAATACGCATCGTCGTTCGCCGTCGGGGCCTCTACCCGCACGCCTTCCAGTCGTCGGATGGCGTCGGCCAGCAGGTCGCCGCTCACGAGGGTGGTGATCATGGGGCGGATGGCGATCCAGCGTTCCGATTCGGGCGCGTCGCCGGGGACGTAGTCGATGGCCTTGAGTCGCTTCAGACGCTTGAACAGGCGGTCGCGCTCGCCGGCGGCCTCCGGCATGGGGGTGTTCGACATGGTGATCATGGCGGTGAACACGTCCTCCAGGGGCAGGCCGGCCTCGCCCTTGTCGCCCAGGTTCCCCAGGGTGAGCGCTTGATCGTAGAGGGCGCGCAGCACCAGCAGGAGGCGGGCCTCCATGGGGCTGTAGCGTTCGCGCAGGACGGCGGCGTCGCTGTGCTCCTCTTCGTCCTGGTGGACGCCGGGAATGCGCGCGTTGGGCGGATACAGGCGCAGATAGCGAAATTCCCGGTAGTGTTCCAGGCGCAGGCCGGCGATCTCGAACCAGTCCCGCAGCAGGGGGAAGGCGGAAACCGACTGCTCGTATTGTTGACGCTCGGTCTGCGAATCGTCCGCGACCAGGATGCCGTGGGCCAGCAATCGGTGGATGATCGCCTGGAACGGGCGCAGGCCGCGCAAGGGAGTGCGCTCCAGTTCTTCGTGGAAGGTGTCGAGGAAACGGCTCATGGCGTCCGGCTCCGGCGCCTGAGGGTGAAGGCCTGCATGCGGCCGTAGCCGGTATCGAACCGGCGTATTTCCCTTGCGTCGTCATAGTCGGGGGCGACGTCCCACTCGCCGCCGGCATCGGGGTGTGTCGTGATCTCGATGCTATGGCTCAGCGCCAGCAGATCCAGGGCCTTTTCCACGTTGAAATGGCGCAGGCTCATGGCCCTCGCCGCGCCCATCTGATCCAGGACATAACGGTCGATGTCCGCCTCGGTCAGTGCAAAAGCGGTCTCCAGCATCTGCTGGATATAGGCGTTGCGGCGTTCCTCCCGGGTCAGGCGCGGGTGTGCCAGACCGGTATCGATGGGCCGCCGCCGCGCCGCGCGCTCCCCCACCGGGATCCGTCCCGGATCGGGCAGTCGTACCCGCCAGGGAAACATGGCATCGGCCATCCGGTGGAGCAGAGTGTCCTGTTCCTCCCGGGACCGCGTCGTCAGCCGCTCGATGAGTTGGGCGGCGGTATCCCGGCCCTGAGTGGCCAGGGCCGACTGTTGCATGACGATGAGTTGGATGCGACGGCCGAAGTTGGAGACCGCCTCGCGCAGCTCCGGCATTTTCACGTCCATGGCGACGGTCACCCGGTCGCGGACGGCCCCGGTCAGCCACAGCAGGGGGACTTCGCCCGCCGCGAGTTCCCGGCCCAGCAGCGGCTGGGCCTGTAACAGGGCCGAGTCCGCCTTCTCCCGCCGCTCCGGCGGCCAATACAGGATCCCGTCCAGCAGGGTTTCGATGTGGCTGCGGTGCTGGACGACGGACTCCACCGTGAACTTGCGGGTTACCTCCGGAAGTCGCAGGCGCAACTCGCACAGGATCTCCGCCACCCCTTCGCCCTGGCTGCGTGCCACGTCTTCGGTGAGTTTGCGGCGCTGCGATTCCAGTGCGTCGATGTCGTCGCTGAGATCCGACATGATGCGCTGGGCGGCGTCGAAGGCGTCCAACAGCTCATAGGGTTCCCGTCCCTCGCTGCGGACATAGGCCTCGAGGGAATTGCGAGTGTAACGCACGTTGCGCCGGATCGTGCGCATACCGCCGCCCTGCAGGCGGTAAAGGGTATCGGCCAAGGTCTTGCCGGCCTGGGTCAGGCCATAGACCGAAACCATGGTGCCTTTGTCCAGCCGTGTCTCGAGCCAGCCGGTCGCCGCCAGGCGGTGGATTACGACGCGAGCCCGGTCCGACTCCTTCCCCGTCGGGTCCAGTTCCTCGTCGGCGCTTTCACCGCCGGGGTCGTCCGGGCGCGCGGCGACCAGGGGCTGGAAGAGATCCCGTAGTTCGCCGTAGGTGACATTGACCCGGTAGTCGGCATAGGGGCCGTGCAGGCGCTCGAACAGGGCGGTGATGCAGGCGGCGAACAGCCCGCGGTACTTGCCGGTCAGGGGCTTGAAAAAACCGGGATCGATGATGTCGAACAAGGCGTCCACGGCAACCCTGTATGCTGATATCCTTGCGAAGCATACCTGATTTCGCTTGGCGGCCGAACCTCCGTCGAGCCGGGAGGCGCACGCCTGTGGGCGATGAGAACAACGACGATGCGGCCGATGTGCTGAGGCGTTGGGCGGGCGAACCGGGCATTGCCGACGTACTGCATCGGCTGATCGACCTGGTGGACCGCCGGCCCATGGCGCAGCGCGAGCGTCCGCCCCGACTGCGGCTCAAACCGGACAAGACCCCGGTCTTTTTCGACCGCGCAGAGACGCCCGATCGGGAATTCGCCTGGGAATTGCTGGAGGCCATCGCCAAGAGGGGCTGGATCGCGCTGAGGGGGCCGAAGCGATGGGCGGCGAATGCCCCCCCCTATGAGGCCGAACCGCAGATCGTTCTGACCGCGGAAGGCGAGGCGGTGATCCGCGGGGCGATCGATCGGCCCGCGGGGCAAGGATCGTGGCGGGAGCAATGGTCGGCGGCACTCGAAGGCCGCTTTGCCCTCCCGCAGGCGCGGTTGTCGGGTTTGCGGCACCAACCCATCCGAGTGGCGGGTCGTTCGGCCGCCCGGGTGGTGGAGCGGCTTTCCGAATTGACGAAGCTGGATCCTTCCCTGTATCTCCGCGAGGCGTCCGCCGCGGCATTCTGGGGCATCTCGAAACTGCTGGATGCACGACGCGAGGCCGTCACCCGACTGGTCGGTGATCCGGACGCCTTCCCCGAAAAACCGATATTGATCAACATACACGTGCCGGGGCCGGCATGGGAGAGCGTGCTGTTCATCGAAAACGAGACCACCTACCACAGCGCGGTAAAGAACCGCCTGCCAAGTGTCGATCCGGAACGGATGGCCGTGGTCTGGATCTCGGGTTTCATGGGCGCCGCCAAGCGACTGCGTAGCGCCGAAGGGGTGTCGATGCATGCCTCCCTGGCATCCCATCCGGAAGGGGTCGAGCGTTTGGCCCGCGCCTGGACGGATGTCCCATGCCCGCTGGAGACCTGGTTCTTCGGCGATCTCGATTTCTCCGCCATGGAGATCCTGCGCGCATTGCGCGATGTGTTCCCCGGCACCCGGGCTTGGCAGCCCGGCTATCGGGCGCTTCTCGCTCGCGCGGAACGGGGGGAAGGGCACGGGCCCGATGAAGATGTGCGCAAGGGCGAACAACAGGTCCCGGCGGGTGGAACGGGTTGCTGTTTTGCGGACACTTGGTTACTGCCGTTTCTTCGCCGTTCGGCCCGTTTTGTCGATCAGGAGGCGTATGTCCCCGATGCGTCAACGCGCGCAGGGGCTACACGGGCCGGGTAGGATGCAGTCGCCCCTCCTCGGGAGGTCGTGGCGCGTAGGGGGGATTCGCGCCGCGGAGCGGCCCGGAAGGCGTGAAGGCGTGACACCGCAGAGCGGTGTCAC
>CAZAQG010000009.1:0-25429 GCA_964487445.1 uncultured Chromatiales bacterium | reverse complement strand
TATGTCAAGCCTGACCCGGTGTCACTTGCGCCTCGTCCATGCGCCGCACGAGTGCCTTGAGATCGGGATCGACTTTCATCGGATAGGGTGCGACCGGGTGCAGCGCGCGCAGCGGCGGGGGCAGGCGCGCGAGCTGTTGCGCGGTGCGGCGGCGGATCTCCTCGAGCGCCGGCGATGCGCGGATCCGCCGCCCGTCGTGCATGCACGGCTCGAGTAACGGCTCGCCCTGCGTCGCGGCGTCGGCCAGGGTCAGCACATCGCCGGCCATCGTGCCGTCGTCGTGGTAGCGGCGAAACACCTGTTTTCGGCCGGGCCAGGTCGCCTTGCCCTCGGATCGCTTGCGTCGCGGGCGTCCCTCGTATTCCTCGAGTTTGTAGGCGCAGTCGAGATAGGGCGCATCCGCCGAGGTGTCCACCCGCGTGCCGATGCCGAAGCCGTCGATGGGGGCCCCCGCGCCCAGCAGTCGGGCGAGGACGTGTTCGTCCAGGTTGCCACTGGCGAAGATCTCCACGTCGTTCAGTTCGCCCGCGTCGAGGATCGCGCGCACGGCGCGCGCATGCGCGCCGAGGTCCCCGCTGTCGAGGCGCACGCCGCGTACCCGGATCCCATCGTCGCGCAGGCGTGCGGCGAGGGCGACGACCTTGCGGGCGGCCGCCTCGGTGTCGTAGGTGTCGATGAGCAGTACCACATGGTTCGGCTGGGCGCGCGCGAAGTGTTCGAACGCGGTTTCCTCGTCCTCGTGCGCCTGAACGAAGGAGTGCGCCATCGTCCCGGAGACCGGGATGGCGAAGCGGATGCCGGCCGCCACGGTGGCGGTCGCCGTGAACCCGGCCAAGTAACTCGCGCGCGCGGCGTAGAGCCCGGCCTCGGCGCCGTGGGCGCGGCGCAGGCCGAAGTCGACGAGCACCCTGTCCGGCGCCGCCAGTACGCAGCGCGCGGCCTTGGAGGCGATCAACGTCTGCAAGTGCAGCAGGTTGATGACGCGTGTCTCGACCAGTTGCGCCTCGGGCAGCGGGGCGCTCACGCGCAGGATCGGCTCGTCGGCGAAGAAGACGGTGCCCTCGGGCATGGCATGGACATCGCCCGAGAACCGGAATCCGGCCAGATAATCGAGAAATGCACGGCTGAACCGGCCGCTGCGCGCCAACCAGTCGATCTCCTCCGGCGTGAAGTGTACGGACTCCAGGTAGTCGAGCACCTGCTCCAGGCCGGCGGCCACCAGAAAATTGCGCTCCGGCGGCAGCCGGCGCACGAAGAACTCGAAGACCGCGCGGGCACGCATGCCCTGTTCCAGGTAGCCCTGGAGCATGGTGAGTTCGTACAGGTCCGTCAGGGTGGCGGGTGCCGTGCAGTCCATACGATCGGGTCCTGAAGCCGGTCCCCATCGGGGCGCGATCCCCGGATTCCGTCCTGCGGCCTGCATCCGGGCTACCCGAGTGCCAAGCGCCGAAGCCGCCCCGAACGGTGGTGAGTCGAGCTATGGAAGCCGGATTGGGCGTTCCGACGCCGGTTCGGCGTCTTCTCGTATCGTATTGGAGTTGGTGAGTCACGGACCTCTTTTCAAGGGCGCGGCTCCCGGCCGTCGCATGCGTGCCGCGCTCACTGCATGTCGGGCTCTCCGCAGTGGCGCAGGATCTCGGCCCGTGCCGCGTTGCGCAGCGCGAGTGCCGCGCCCCAGTCCGTGCCGGGCGGCGGGATCGGCGCCCCGACGGTGATCTCCACCGCGCCGCGCCGCGGGATCCACTCGTCACCGCGCAGTATGGCGCGGGTGCCGCGGATCGCCACCGGTACCACCGGCGCCCCCGCCCGGGCCGCGGCCACGAAGGCCCCCATGTGAAACGGTTGCAGGCCCGCGGTGCGTATAAAGGTCCCCTCGGGAAAGAACAACAGGCGGGCACCGGCGCGTGCCGCCGTCGTCAGATCGGTGGCGTCGCGCGCGCTGCGCCGGTTGTCGAAGCGGTCCACGAAGTGCGTGCCGATGCGCTCGAGCAGGCCGCGCACCAGCGGATAACGACGCAACTCGCGTTTCGCGACAAACCCGTAACGGGTCGGGAGCAGGGCCCACAGGACGATCCCGTCCAGGTAACTGGTGTGGTTGGCCACCAGGATCAGTGCACCCGTCTGCGGTATCGGGGCAAGTATGCGTAGGTGCACGCGTATGCCGATGATGCGCAACAGTGCGCGAGCCGCCGCCCGCGAGCCGCCGATGCGCCAGGACTCACGGGGCGCGAGCGTGGCGAGCGACACCAGGGCGGCCATGGCCAGGAACGCGGTCCAGGCGTAGGCCGCATAGAGCAGGCGTGCGCCCGTCGCACTCAGGCGGCGCAACGACGGCAACAATCCGGCGAGCCGCAGGCGCGCGAGCTGCCACCACACCGCACGGCGCCGGGTCAGCGCACCGCGCTCATAGAGTTCGCGGCAGGCCGAGCGCCGGATCTTCCCGCTCGAGGTCTTGGGCACTGTGCGCGGCGGTGCGAGCACCACGTCGTCGGGCGGGATCTCCAGGATCGCGACGGCGCGCTCGTGGATGCGCCGGCGCAGCCGTTCGCGGACCCCGGGGTCGAATTCGCGGGTCTCGGCGAGAACCACGAGACGCTCCTCGCCGGTGGCCGGGTCGGGGCTTGCGAATACCGCCACGCCGTTGCGACGCACGCCCGGCAACTCCGCCACCGCCCGTTCCAGATCGTAGGGGTAGAGGTTGCGCCCGGCGCGGATGATCAGCTCCTTGGCTCGCCCCGTGATCCGCACCTCGCCGTCCGCCAGGTAGCCGTAGTCGCCGGTGTCGAGCCAGCCGTCGTGGAACAGCGTCGCGGTCGCCTGCGGATTGCGGTAGTAGCCGTCGGTGGCCGAGGGCCCGCGGAACTGGATGTGCCCGACGGTACGCTCCGGCAGCGGCCGGTCCGCGTCGTCGACGATGCGCAGTTCGTGGCCCGGCAGCGCGCGACCGCAGGCCGGGATGTGGCTCGCGTGCGGGTCCCCGGCGTCGGCTGGACGTACCCGCCGGCCCGGCTCCAGGCTGTCGCGGGCCACGTGGTCGACGAGCGGGCCGCGCCCCGGGGGCGGGAAGGCGAGACCGACGGAGCACTCTGCGAGGCCGTAGACCGGCGTCATGGCGCTTCGGCGGAACCCGTACGGGGCGAAGCGCGCGATGAAACGCTCCATGGTCTGTGCATGGACCGGTTCGGCGCCGTTGAAGGCCACCCGCCAGGCGCTCAGGTCGAGGCCTTCGAGGTCCTCGTCGGCGAGCCGCGAGGCGCACAGCCCATAGGCGAAGTTCGGGGCCGCCGAGAGGGTCCCACGATACGCGTGCAGCGCGTGCAGCCAGCGTTGCGGCCGTGCCACGAACGCCGACGGGGACATCACCACCAGCGGGTGGCCGTGGTAGAGGCTGCCCAGCCAGGCGCCGATCAGCCCCATGTCGTGGTAGAGGGGCAGCCAACTCACGAACACGTCGTCGCCGCGCACGTCGACGGCCTCGCCCATGGCGCGGATGTTGGCGAGCAGGTTGGCATGGCGCAGGGCCGCGCCCTTGGGGTCGCCGGTGCTGCCCGAGGTGTATTGGATCAGGGCCAGGTCATGCGCCGCGCGGCGCTGGTGCAGCCGCCCGCCCTCCGCGGCCAGATCCCGAGGGCTGAGCAGGGCGCGCAACGCCGGCAGGCGCGCGCGCAGCAGCCGTGCCGCGCCCAGCCCCTCCGGCACGGTGATCAGGAACGGCGCCTCGGCATTGGCGAGGATCGCCGCCTGTCGGTCGAGGTGTTCCTCGATCTGCGCCATGCGCATCGGCGGATATAAGGGGACCGGCACTCCGCCGGCCAGCAGAATCCCGAGGAAGGTGCGGAAGAAGTCCGCCCCGGTGGGCAGTACCAGCGCCACCGGTTGCCCGGGGGAGAGGCCGCGGGCGCCGAGTCCCGCCGCGAGCGCCTCGGCGTCGCGCAGCAGCGCGCCATAGGAGATCGCGGCGCCGCCGCCGTCCTCGTAGAGGTGAAGGTGGATGCGCTCCGGATGATGTTCGGCGTGCCAGGCGAGGGCCTCGGTGAGGGTCGCGATGTGCGCCGGGATTCGGTGCGCGGGTGCCGCGGGGGGGATGCGTGGCGGGGACGGTGCGGGTCCCGCCGGGGGGCTCGTCCCCGCGACTGCGGCAAGCAGTTCGCGGGGGGTGTTCGCGGCGATCGCACGGTCCTCGTCGAGGTGCCAGCCGAGGACCCGTTCGAGGCGCGCGAACAGCTCCATGCGCCCGAGACTGTCGATGCCCGCCTCGGCGTCCAGCGCGCTGTCCAGGGACAGCTCCGGCACCGGGGCGCCCGGACGTAGTTCCCGGGCCAGCCGGCGGATCAGTTCCAGCAGCACCGTGCCGGCCTGCGGGGATACACCGGGATCGGTGGTGTCGGGACCGGGCATGCGGGCCTCTTGGCGGTGGGTGACGGCCGAGATTCTATGTTATTTTACGAGCGGGGATTGGGAGAATCGGTATCCGCCGTGCGCGTCCTCTGCCTGCTGCCGTTCGCGTTCGGTCTGCTCTTGCCGTCCCATGCGTGGGGCGCGGTGCGCTTCGCTCTGGTGCTGGACGTGCGGGGGGTGATCGGCCCGGCGACCGGCGACTACGTGCGCCGCGGTTTGCGCGTGGCGGCGGCGCGAGACGCCGCGGTGGTGATCCTCGAGATGGACACGCCCGGCGGGCTGGATACCGCCATGCGTGAAATCGTCCGCGCCATCCTCGCTTCGCCGGTCCCGGTGGTCGCCTACGTGGCGCCGAGCGGTGCGCGCGCCGCCAGCGCCGGCACCTACCTCCTCTATGCCTGTCAGGTGGCGGCGATGGCGCCGGGTACCAACCTCGGCGCGGCGACCCCGGTGCGCATCGGCAAGCCGCCCGCGCGGGGCGGGTCCGGCGACGCAATGAAGCACAAGATGGTCAACGACGCGGCGGCCTATATCCGCAGTCTCGCGGAGCTGCGCGGGCGCAACGCGGAGTGGGCGGAGCGCGCCGTGCGCGAGGCGGCGAGCCTGCCGGCCGAGGATGCGCTGAAACGCCACGTGATCGACCTCATGGCGGTTGACGTCCCGCAACTGCTGCGGCGCCTCGATGGTCGCACGGTGCGGGTGGCCGGGGGTGTGCGGCGTACCCTGCACACCCGCGGGCTGCGCGTGGAGTATCGGAAACCCGGCTGGCGCACGCGACTGCTCGGCGTGGTCACCCACCCGGACGTGGCCTATATTCTCATGCTGGTGGGGATCTACGGCCTGTTGTTCGAGTTCGCCACCCCCGGCTACGTGCTGCCGGGGGTGACCGGGGCCGTCTCGCTGCTGCTGGCGCTGTACGCCTTTCAGGTGCTGCCGATCAACTATGCGGGGCTCGCGCTGCTCCTGCTGGGCGTCGTGTTCATGGTCGCCGAGGCCTTCGTGCCGAGTTTCGGGACCCTCGGCATCGGCGGTCTGGCCTCCTTCGTCGCGGGCTCCGTCATGCTGTTCGATACCGGGGCGGGTGACTACGAGATCGCCTACCCGCTGATCGCCGGCGTCGCCCTGGCGAGTGCGCTGTTCCTGATCGGCGCCGTGGGGCTGATCGTGAAGGCGCGGCGCCGTCCGGTGGTCAGCGGCTACGAAGGGTTGATCCACGCGCGCGGCGAGGTGCTGGAGGGCTTCGAACGCGAGGGGCGCGTGCGGGTCCACGGAGAGGTCTGGGCGGCCCGCGCGCGCGGCCCGCTGCACGCGGGTCAGCGCGTGCGGGTGACCGGGCGCGACGGGCTCACGTTGATCGTCGAGCCATCTGCAGGGGGGGATTCCCATGATTAGCACCGGTCTGATAGCGGCGATCCTGGTCGTGGGGCTGCTGGTCGCCTCCGTCCGGGTGCTGCGCGAGTACGAGCGGGGTGTGATCTTCCTGATGGGGAGGTTCTGGAAGGTCAAGGGTCCGGGGATGATCCTCGTGGTGCCGGCGATCCAGCAGATGGTGCGCATCGACATACGCACCATCGTCATGGACGTGCCCAGCCAGGACGTCATCTCCCGGGACAACGTCTCGGTCAAGGTCAACGCCGTGCTCTACTTCCGGGTCGTCGACCCGGAGCGCGCGGTGATCCAGATCGAGGACTACTACGCCGCCACCAGCCAGCTCGCACAGACCACGCTGCGCGCGGTGCTCGGCAAGCACGAACTCGACGACATGCTCTCCGAGCGGGACAAGCTCAATGCCGACATCCAGACGATTCTCGACAGCCAGACCGGCGCCTGGGGCATCAAGGTGGCCAACGTCGAGATCAAGCACGTGGATCTGGAGGGCAACATGATCCGGGCCATCGCGCGCCAGGCCGAGGCCGAGCGCGAGCGCCGCGCCAAGGTCATCAATGCCGAGGGCGAACTGCAGGCCGCCGACAAGCTGTTTCAGGCGGCCAAGATCCTGGCGCGTCAGCCGCAGGCGCTGCAGCTGCGTTACCTGGAGACGGTGCTGAACATCGCCGGCGACAAGAGTTCGACGATCGTGTTTCCCGTGCCGCTGGAGATGATCGGACCGTTCCGTAAGCTGTTCGACAAGCCCCCCGAGGGCTGACGCATCGCCGTTCGGGGTTGGGGGGATCGACATGTTACGTAGCAGGGCGGGCGAGCGCCGCGGCGGGGACCGGCGTCGCGCGCGCGATCGTCGGGGGATGCCGGACGCGAACGCCGGCACGCGCATTCCCGGGTGGCCGGAGCAGCGCGTCCAGTTTCTGACCCGCTACCTGTTCGTGGCGCTGGGCCTGTTGTTCTTCAACCGGATCGACCGCGCGGCGCCGGCATGGCTCACGCTGACGGACCTGAATCTGGTATTTCTCGCCTATACCGTATTCAACACGGCGATGTTCCTGCACGCGCACCGCGTGCTCCATGCGCCGTTGCGCTACCGTGCCGCGATGTGGATGGACATCGCGATGGTTACCGTGGCGGTGCTCAACGATCCCTACGCGATCCCGCCCTCGGTCCTGGTGTTCATCATGATCGTGCTCGGCAATGGGATGCGCTATGGGATGCGGCTGTTCGGCGAGGCCGTGGTCGGCTGCTTCGCCGGGGCCATGGTGGCCCTCAGCCTGCGCTATGCCGGGGCCCTGGATGAGATCAGCGCCGGGGTGGTTTTTCTGAACCTGTTCGGCGCCATCATCCTGGTGTACGCCTATTTCCTCATGGGACGCGTGGAGTCCTCGCGGCGTCTGTTGGAACGCAGCAGTCGTGAGGACAACCTCACCCGGCTCCTGAACCGCCGCGCCCTCGACGAGGTGTCACGACCCTGGTTCCTCGAGGTCGTCGGCGGCGTCCGGCGATTGGTGGTGATGTTCGCCGACCTGGACGACTTCAAGTCGGTCAACGACACCTTGGGGCACACGTACGGCGACCGCGTGCTGATCGAGCTTGCGCGTATCATGCGCGATTCGATCCGCAGCACGGACCTCGCGGCACGCTACGGCGGCGACGAATTCGTGCTGATCCTGCCGGATCTCCCGCTGCGCGGTGCCGAACGCATCGCGCGGCGCATCCGCAAGGGTTTTGGGGCCTGGGCCGTCGGTGAGGGGATCGACTGCAACGTCACCATCGGGATCGGAGAGGCGCCCACGCACGGTACAAGCCTGGACGCGATGCTCGATTCGGTGGACCGGGCGATGTACGCGGCCAAGGCGGGCGACGGCGCCGATGAGGGCGTGTGCTACGCCGGCGCCCCGGAATGCGGGGCCGGCGGCGGGAGGGCCGTATCGTGAGCGCGGCGCGTCGCGCGAGCGTCGCCCCGTCCCCCGAAGCCGTGCTGGTGGACGCGTTCCTGGACAACCTGTGGATGGAACGCGGTCTGAGCCGCAACACCCTGAGCGCCTATCGCGCGGATCTCCTGCAACTGGCGGCGTGGCTCGCGGGGCGCGGGGTCACGCTCGCCGAGGCCGGGCGCGAGCACCTGCTGCGCCACCTGGCGTGGCGCGTGGAGCAGGGCCGGCGGGCGCGTTCCACGGCGCGGTTTCTGTCCAGCGTGCGCCGGTTCTACCGCTATCTGGTGCGGGAGGGGCGCATCGGCGCGGATCCGAGCGCGCGCATCGATGGTCCGAAGCTCGGGCGCCCGCTGCCCCAGTCGCTGACCGAATCCGAGGTCGATACCCTGCTGCAGGCGCCGGGTACCGCGGACGCACTGGGCCTGCGCGACCGCGCCATGCTCGAGGTGCTCTACGCCTGCGGCCTGCGGGTCTCGGAACTGGTGACCCTGCGGGTGGGGCAGGTCAATCTGCGCCAGGGGGCGGTACGGGTCAGCGGCAAGGGCGGGCGCGAGCGCATCGTGCCGCTGGGCGAGGAGGCCGTGGAGTGGCTGGAGCGATTCCTTGCGGAAGGGCGTCCGGCGATCCTGGGCGAGCGCCCGTGCGAGGCCTTGTTCCCCACGCGCCGCGGCGCGGCCATGACGCGACAGGGCTTCTGGTGCGTGATCCGGCGTCACGCCCGCCGCGCCGGGATCCGAAAGCCGCTGTCCCCGCACACCCTGCGCCACGCGTTCGCCACCCACCTGCTCAATCACGGCGCCGACCTGCGCGTGGTGCAACTGCTGCTCGGACACAGCGACCTGTCCACCACCCAGATCTACACTCACGTCGCGCGCGAGCGGCTCAAAGACCTGCACGCGCGCCATCACCCGCGCGGCTGAAATCGGGGTGCTGGCCGGGCCGCGGGCGGTCGATCCCAGGAGCCTGTCGGACTTAGGGGTTCGTAGCGAGGCGAGTGGGAGATCGAGGACAATTTTTCGATCGTTTGAGGCGAATAGCGGGCACTATTCAACGAAAACGATCGGAAAAATGGACCGATCTCCCGCCGCCGCAGTAGAACATCCTAAGTCCGACAGGCTCCCAGACGATCGGCCTCGGCGGCGCCTCAGTGCAGGGCGTTGAACAGCCGCGCGCGGTAGCGGTGCACCAGTTCATGCCCGTCGCCCAGCAGGTCGAAGACCTTGAGCAGGGCCGCGCGCGGCGCCCCGTCCCGGAACCCACGGTCGCGTTGCAGCAGATCGAGCAACTGGTCCAGGGCGGCCTCGTATTCGCCGTCCAGTACGCGGCGCACCGCCAGATAGTAGCGCGCCTCGCTGTCCTGTGGATTCGCCTCCAACCGTTGCATGAGATCCGGTTCCCGGGGGGCCTCCTGCGCCAAGCGGGCGAACTCGAGCAGCGCCGCCAATCGCGTGGCCTCCTCGGTTTCGCGGGCCTCCGGCGCAAGGTCGGTCAGTGCCTGCCCGGCGCCCTCCAGATTTCCCTCGGACAGGTTCAGGTGCGCCAGATCGAGCGCTACCCGCGGGTTGTCCGGGTCGATCGAAGCGGCTTGCTCGAGCAGCATACGGGCCTTGGCCGCATCGCCGCGCGCGACGGCCGAGGCCGCCTCTTCACGCAGCGCATCCGACTCGCGCGGCACATAGCGCTCGACGATCGCCCGCAGTTCGGATTCCGGTTGCGCGCCGAGGAGGTCCTCCACGACCTTCCCGTCACGGAAGAGCTTCAGGTTGGGGATGCTGCGGATGCCGTGTTCCTGGGCGAGTTGTTTCTCCTCGTCGGTGTTGACCTTGGCCACCACGAGTTTTCCGGAGTACTGCCCGGCCAGGCGGTCGAGGACCGGCGCGAGCATCCGGCACGGGCCGCACCAGGGCGCCCAGAAATCCACCAGCACCGGTATCTCCCGCGATCTTTCCACGACCCGTCGCGAAAAGTCCTCCCGGGTGACCTCGATCACATCGCCTGCTTGGTTCATGGGGCGGTTTCCTTCGGCTGAGACGGGGCGGCGGACGTGCGTATCGGCGCACGCTGGACGTGGGGCCGGACGGCGCGCGAATCAAGCCGGCCGCCGGAATGAACACCGGTGCAGATGCACGCGCCCGGCAGGCGCCGGGCACGAAGGGCCGCCGGCGGGAGAGGCGGACTCGAGCCGGATTTCTCGCCGACCCCCGGCTGTTCACCGCAGCGGGGCGTACTTCCTCCGAGCGCCTCGGTGTCCTCGCGACGAACACCGGCGAGGATGCGGACTAGCGCTCCAGGTACTTGAGCTTGTCCGGGACGCCGTCCCACTCGTCCGCGTCCGGCAGCGGGTCCTTCTTCTGGTTGATTACCGGCCAGGACTTGGCCAGTTCGGCGTTCAACTCCAGGTACTGCTCCTGGCCCTCGGGCACGTCGTCCTCGGGGAAGATGGCCGTGATCGGGCACTCGGGTTCGCACAAGGTGCAGTCGATGCATTCCTCGGGGTCGATCACCAGGAAGTTCGGGCCTTCATGGAAGCAGTCCACCGGGCAGACTTCCACGCAGTCGGTGTACTTGCATTTGATGCAGTTCTCCGTAACGACAAAGGTCATGGGGGTCTCCGAGTTGATGCCGGCGCGTCGGCCGGGTATCGTCGCCGCCGGGGCGCCGGATGTCCAGCCGCCTAATGTTAATCAGTTTCCTGCCGATTATCGAGACCGGAGAGATTAATGGTGCCGGATCCCGGCTGGAGGCATGCGACTTGCGTGCGCCCTGATGCCGGCCGGACGATCCAGGAGAGGGCGCCGCGCGCGGGCCTCCGCGGCCCCGCCGGGCGGCGCGGGCGCGGGCGGGCCATGGGCACGCGGGTGAAGGAAGTCCTGAATCTCAGTCTGATCGTGGAGCCCGACCGCCAACGGCTGGTCGGTTTCGCCATGGACGCGGTGCGCGCCCTGCGGGGCAACCCGTTTGCGGCGGCGCGGGTGCTGGTCTCCCTGCTGCCGGATCTGCGCACGGCCTGCGCGGCCTGCGACGGGGTGCTCATCGCCCGATTGGTCGTCAGCGGCGCCGATCTGCGGCTGCGCTGGTACGACCGCGACCACCTCATCAGCCGTCTGGCCGAGCCGCCCCGGATCGAGGTGCTGGACGGCCTCGCGGCGTGCTTGCGCGAGGCCAGTGAGTCGGTGGACGCCGAACTGCTCATGCGTCGCAATCGACGGATCGCCGCGGACCTCGAGCACCTGGAGACGGATCTCGATCTGAAGCGGAAAGAACTACAGGAGAAACGGCAGGAACTCCGGGAGAAACAGCAGGAACTCCAGAAATCCATCCATCGTGCCGAAACAGACAGTCTGACGGGGTTGCTCAATCGCGGCGCCTACGACGGCCGTCTCCGGGAGGTCTTTCTGCGCAGCCGTCGCCAGCGCGAATCCCTTTCGCTGATCCTGCTGGACCTGGACAAATTCAAGGAGATCAACGATAGCCGTGGGCACCAATTCGGCGATGAATATCTCAGGCGCATGGCCGATGCCATGCGCGCGGCGGTCCGCGAGCACGTCGATTTCCCCTGTCGGATGGGCGGCGACGAGTTCGCGATCGTGGCCTGCGCACCACTACGCATCGCCGAGCGGATCGCTTACCAAGTGCTCGAGGCGATGGATCGGCGGGTCAGTATCGGGCTCGCCGAGCGACGGGCCGACGACACCATCGATTCGCTGGTCGGGAGGGCCGATGCGGCTTTGTATGCATCCAAGCGTGCCGGGCGCGGAAGGATCACCGTGGACGACGACGGTCGGCGCGAGACGCAGGCCGGCGGCACATGACGGGGATTGCGCCATGGCCGGGATCGGCCGGGAAGGAGCCCTGTGAAGCTGTTGCTGGAGAAGGCGACCGCCGACGAGAGCGCCCAGATCCTGGTGCGCTCGAAGCTGCGTGCGGTCTCGCGCCGGATGGGCTTCAGCGAGGTGGTGCGCGAGCGTATGGAATTGGTTTGCAATGAGATGATGAGCAACCAGATCAAATACACGAGCGGCGGCGGTCGGGTGCAGCTCTGGGAGTCGGCCGATCCGCACCCGGCGCTCGATATTTTCGCCATCGACCAGGGCCCGGGGGTGCTCAATCTCCCGGCGGCCATGGAGGACGGCTACAGTACCTCGGGCAGCCTCGGAAAGGGGCTCGGCGCGATCCGACGATTGGCTCACGAGTGCGAGTTCTACACCCTGCCCCAGGGGCTGGAGCCGGAATCGCCGTGGCACGGGTTCGCGCTCTGGGCCCGTTTCCATCTGGATGACGGAGCGGCCTCGTCCGCTTACGAGTTCGGGAGTTATCTGCGCGCCTACCAGGACGGCGTCTATAACGGCGACTGCATCTACCTGCGGCTGCGCAACGGCACGATCCACTGGCTGCATATGGACGGGTTGGGGCACGGCTTCGAGGCGGCGCAGGTAGTGGAGGACAAGGCCGATCTGCTCGAGGCCGACGATGCGCCTTTGGAGGAGATGATCGCCGTCCTCAGCCGCCGCCTGCAGGGCACCCGCGGGGCGGTGGCGATAACGGTGGGACTGGACGCGGCCGGCGGCAACGTCACGATTTGCGGCGTGGGCGACATGGAGGCGTTCCTGATCAGCAACGGCCGGAAGTGCGCCATCTCCTTCTCGCCGGGGATCCTGGGCCATTCCCACCGCAGCCTCAAATCGACGACCATACCGTTCTCGCGCCAGGCCCTGCTCATTACCGCATCCGACGGACTGCGTCGCAACTGGGGCCTGCAGACCTTCCCGGGCCTGTGGCGGCTGCATCCGCAGATCATTGCGTTGCTGCTGGGAACGGTGGTCGGGCGGATCACCGACGACCAGTCCGTATTCGCAATCCGCATGAAACCCAAGAAGGGAGAATAACCGATGGCAAGGAAAGAACCGGCCGCCGCGAAGGCCACCAGCCAGGTGCTCATCGAGCAGTTGATGGTGAATGTGGGAAAGATCTCCGAGGTCATCGAGAAAGAAGGCCAGAGCATCTTCGGCCACGCCAACATCCTCAGCGACGAGGAGATCAACGACTACAGTCTGGAGTTTCTGGAACTGTTCGTCATGGTGCTGCACACGGGCGGGAAGATCGACCGGAACGGCGCCGAATTCAAGGCGCTCAAGGAATTCTTCACCAACCTCTCGCGCCAGATCCAGTTACGCGGCGGCGACATGGATGAATTCGTCCGTTACATCCAGTTTCTGCAGCGTGTGTTCCTGGACAACCTGCAGGAAGACTCCGACGCCGATTTCTCCTCCAGCCGGAAGATTCTGTTGCTGCTGGCCTCGCTGTTCAACGACATCGTGCTCGACGTCTTCCACGCCTATCTAGAGGAGAAGGAGCGCACCATCGAGGCCCAGCAGGAGGAACTTCGTCAGACCTCGACGCCGATTACGGAGATCTGGGACGGGGTGCTCACGCTGCCCATCATCGGCACTCTGGACTCGCAGCGCACGATGATGGTGATGGAGAAGCTGCTCTCGCGCATCGAGCAGGACCGTGCGAGCGTGGTCGTGATCGACGTCACCGGGGTCATCGCCATCGATTCCCAGGTCTCGCACCATCTGATCCAGATGATCCGCGCCGTGGAACTCATGGGGGCGAGCGCGGTGATCACCGGGATCCGGCCCGAGATCGCGCGGGCGCTGACCAGCCTCAATATCGACCTCGGCGGGGTCACCACCCGCCTGACCCTTTCGGAGGGGCTCAAGGAGGCGTTTCGCCGGATGGACGTGCACGTCAGCCACGCCGGACAGGCGACTCAGTAGGCCTCCGGCGCCGGTCGCCACCACGCAGGGATGATACGGGCGATGACCCAGGGAATGCACCTGACACCGATCGGGGACGGCAACGTCCTCCTCGAGCCCGGGGCCGGTCTGGATCCGAGCGACCCGGCCGCGTACCTGATTCCGGTGCTGGAGGTATTGCAGACCAACGCCGCGTGCCGCCTGCTCTACGATCTCAAGAACGTGCCGCTGATCGACAAGATCTACTACGAATGGCTTGCCGCGCTGCACACCGCCTGCCGTATCTCCGGCATCGAACTGGTCACCGTGAACATGCAGCCGGAGGCGGCGTTCGCGCTCTCGCACCTGCTGTCCGGGCCGCCGCCGTTCCAGTGCGCGCGCGATGTGGACCAGGTGCGCCGGCGGGTGCGCGCCGCCAAAGAGGTGGGCGGGTCCGGCGAGTGATAGCATGGCCGGGCGCGCCGCACGGCGGCACCGATCGGCCCCCTGTCCACAGGCTCGAGCGAAGCCCGATAACGCTTCAGGAGGAGACCACCCATCATGCGTATTCCGAGTCTCAGCACCGGCATCATCCCCGGCGCCCTGTGCGGCGCCCTGCTCCTGGCGTCGGCGTCGGCGTCGTCCGCGGCCGCCTCACCGGTCGCCGTCACCGCGCAGGCGGGGACGCTCGGCGCGGGCGGGAGTGTGTATCTGGCGCTCCCCTACCATGGCGACGTGCGCTTCGGGGGCGACTATTTCTCGATCAGTCACGCCCTGGATTCCGGAAGCGTGCACTACGACGGCTCGGTGCGCCTGCAGTCGTTCACCCTGCTGGCCGACTGGCATCCGTTCCACGGGGTCTTTCGTCTCACGGGCGGGGTCGCCTACAACGACAACCGCTTCAGCCTGACGGCCACGCCGAGCGGCGGGACGTACACGATCAACGGAACGTCCTACACGGCCCAGCAGGTCGGATCGCTCACCGGTAAGGTGACCTTCAATCGCGCGAACCCGTATTTCGGGATCGGGCTGGGGAACCCGTTCCGCGGCGGCCATTGGACCTTCGGGCTCGATCTCGGAATGCTCTACCAGGGAACGCCCAAGGTTTCGCTCACCGCCACCGGTGCGGCCGCGGATCCACAGTTGGCCGCCGACGTCGACGCCGCCACCGCCCAGGTACGCAGCGACGTGCGCAAATATAGATGGTATCCGGTGGTGATGTTCTCGGTGGGCTATCGTTTCTGATCGCCCCCGAGTCCGACAGGACCGCTACTCTCCGGCCGAGGCCTTGAGTTCGTAGAGCAGCCGCAAGGCCTCGCGCGGGCTGACGGCATCCGGGTCCAGCGCGCGCAGCCGTTCCAAGGCCGGGTGCCGCGGGGCGGGCGGGGTCTGCGCGTCGAAGAGCGGCAACTGGGGTGTGCCGGCCGGCGCCGGGGTGCGTCGTTCGAGTTCCTCCAGGCGTTCGCGCGCCTGCTCGATCACCGGGCGCGGGACGCCGGCGAGCTGTGCCACGTGCAGTCCGTAGCTGCGATCGGCGGGTCCCTCGCGCACCGCGTGCAGGAACACGATGGCCTCGCCGTGCTCGACCGCTTCCAGGTGCACGTTGCCGATGCCGGCGATCTCCCCGGCGAGCGCGGTCAATTCGAAGTAGTGGGTGGCGAACAGCGTGTAGGCGCGCACGCGCGCGGCGAGTTCCACGGCGCACGCCCAGGCGAGCGCCAGCCCGTCGAAGGTGCTCGTGCCGCGGCCGATCTCGTCCATCAGCACCAGTGATTGATCCGTGGCGTTGTGCAGGATGTTGGCCGTCTCGGTCATCTCCACCATGAAGGTCGAGCGCCCGCCGGCGAGATCGTCGGCGGCGCCGATGCGGGTGAAGATCCGGTCCACCGGTCCGATCACGGCGCGCCGCGCCGGTACGTAGGCGCCGATGTGGGCCAGCAATACGATGAGCGCGCTCTGGCGCATGTAGGTCGACTTGCCGCCCATGTTCGGACCGGTGATGATCAGCATGCGTCGCGATTCGTCCAGGTCCACGTCGTTGGCGACGAACGGCTCGTCGATCACCCGCTCCACGACCGGGTGGCGCCCGCCCTCGATGCGGATACCGGGGGCCGGGGTGAGTTCCGGCGCCCGGTAATCGAGCGTGTCGGCGCGCTCGGCGAGATCGGCGAGCACGTCGAGTTCGGCGAGCGCCGCCGCGCATTCCTGCAGCGCGGGCAGGTCGTCGAGCAACCGTTCGAGGAGCGCTTCGTAGAGTCCCTTCTCGCGCGCCAGCGCGCGCTCGCGCGCCGACAACACCTTCTCCTCGAAGGCCTTGAGTTCCGGGGTGATGTAGCGCTCGGCGCCCTTGAGCGTCTGACGCCGTACGTAGTCGGCGGGCACGCGGTCGGATCGGGCGCGGGTCACCTCCAGGTAATAGCCGTGGACCCGGTTGTAGCCGACCTTCAGACCGGCGATGCCGGTGCGTTCGCGCTCGCGCGCCTCCAACTCGACCAGGAACCGGTCGGCGTGCTCGGAGAGTTCGCGCAGTTCGTCGAGTTCGGCGTCGTAGCCCGGCGCGATCATCCCGCCGTCGCGGATCGTCACCGGCGGCTGGTCGACGAGCGCCCGCGCGAGCAGGGCGTGCACACCGGGGTGCTCGCCGATGCGCCCGGCCAGATCCCGCGGCAGCGGGGAGTCGAGCGGTGCGAGCCGCGCCTGGAGTTCGGGCAGCCGGGCGAGCGCGCCGCGCAGACCGGTGAGGTCGCGCGGTCGCGCGGACTTGAGTGCCACGCGCGCGAGGATCCGTTCGAGATCGCCGATCCCGCGCAGGCTCGTGTGCAGGTCCGCGAACGCGCGGTCCTCGATCAGCGTCGCGAGCGCGTGATGACGCGCGCGCAGCCGCTCCGGATCGCGGATCGGGCGGTGTACCCAACGACGCAACAGCCGCCCGCCCATGGCGGTGGCGGTGTGATCGAGCACGCCGACGAGGGTGTGTTCGGGGCGCCCGCCGAGGCTGAATTCCAGTTCCAGGTTGCGTCGCGTGGCCGCGTCGAGGACGATCGCCTCGCCCGGGCGCTCCACCTGCAGGCCGCGCAGGTGCGGCAGGGCACCGCGTTGCGTCTCCTGGACGTACTGCAGCAGGCAGCCGGCGGCCGCCAGGGCCGGGCCGAGGTCCTCGCAGCCGAAACCGGCGAGATCGCGCGTGCCGAACTGGCGCGCCAGCGCGATGCGCGCGCCGGTCTCGTCGAAGTGCCAGGGCGGGTGCCGGCGGGTTCCGGGGCGCTCGCCGACGCCGCACGGCAGCGCCGTCTCCTCGCCGACCAGCAGTTCCGCGGGGCGCAGCCGCTCCAGTTCGGCGGCGAGCGCCTCCGCGCCGCGCACCTCCTGGACCGTGAAGCGCCCGCTGGAGAGTTCCAGCACCGCGATGCCCCAGGTCCCGCCCGCGGCATGGATCGCGCCCAGCAGGTTCTCGGTGCGCTCCGCGAGCAGGCCCTCGTCGGTGAGCGTCCCGGGCGTGACGATGCGCACGACGCGTCGTTCCACGGGGCCGCGCGCGGCGCCCGGGTCGCCGATCTGCTCGCAGATGGCGACCGACTCTCCGAGGCGCACCAGGCGCGCGAGATAGTTCTCGACCGAGTGCACCGGCACGCCCGCCATCGGGATGGGTTCGCCCGCCGAGCGCCCGCGCGTGGTCAGGGTGATGTCCAGCAATCGCGCCGCGCGCCGCGCGTCCTCGTAGAAGAGTTCGTAGAAATCCCCCATCCGGTAGAGCAGCAGCACATCCGCATGGCGGGTCTTGATGCGCAGGTACTGCCGCATCATCGGGGTGTGGGCTGCAAACTGCGTCTCGGGTACGGTCATCGCGAGAGTCTAGCAAATCCGGCTTTTGTGCGGTGCGGAGGCGATCGGTCCCGCGGTGTCTCCTCCCGGTTCCCGTAGGCTCCCGTAGCCCGTTGGAGCATAGCGGAATCCGGGGGCGGGGCCTTTCCCCGGCACCGTGATCCCCGGATTCCGGCCCGCAGCTTGCGTCCGGGCTGCGTGATCCGCCGGTTTCGACGGCGTCGGCCGGGCCGGCCCGGCCCTTGTACGAGTGGATGAGGGGGGTGTTTTGCGGTAGGGCGGGGCTTGCCCCGCCGACAATGTTGGCTGATCCGATGCCGTGGGTGCGCGATTCCGCGATGTCGGCCGGGCGAGCCCGGCCCTACCGTCATCCACCGAGCCGTGGGATATTCGGGTGGGCCTTGGCCCGCCGGCGATGCCCGATCCGCGGGGGCGGCCCGCGCGCACCCGGATCCCGGCCGTAGAAACGCCACGGAACCCATGGAACGCACCGACAACACCGATCCGGTCTGCAGATTCCATGGGGCCCGTGGTCCCATGCGTTTCGACAAAGATGTGGAGTTTTCCTACCATGGTTGCCATGACCGACGCCGAACTCCTGGAACTGTCCCGGTGCGTGGGCGCTGCGTTGCGCGCGCGCGGCTGGATGCTCGCCGTGGCCGAGTCCTGCACCGGCGGCTGGATCGCCAAGGTGCTCACCGACGTCCCGGGCAGCTCCGGTTGGCTGGAACGCGGCGTGGTCAGTTACAGCAATCGCGCCAAGGTGGAACTGCTCGGCGTCTCGCCGCAGGCGCTCGATGCCCATGGTGCGGTCAGCGAGGCGGTGGTGCGCGAGATGGCCGAGGGGCTGCGCGCGCGCAGCCCGGCGCAGGTGACGGCGGCGGTGAGCGGGATCGCCGGGCCCGGCGGCGGCGGCCCCGGCAAGCCGGTGGGCACGGTGTGGTTCGCCTGGTCGGTGATCGGCGCGCCGACCCGCACCCGGCGCTGCCGGTTCGACGGCGACCGCGAGGCGGTGCGGCGCCGGTCGGTCGCCGCGGCGCTGACGGGCCTGCTCGAGGCGGCGACGGGGGGTGGCTGAGGGCGCGGTGCAACGTCTGTTCTTTGCGCTGTGGCCGGAGCCGGCCCTGCGCCGGCGGCTGTTCCGTGACACACGCCGGCTCGTGCACCGTAGCGGCGGTCGCCCGGTAGCGGAGACCGACCTGCACGTTACGGTCGTATTCCTCGGGTCCACGGACGCGGCGCGGCGCGCCTGCTACGAGGCGGCCGCGGCGACGTTGCGTTCGGTACCCTTCACGCTCACGCTCGATACCGTCGGCTACTGGCCCCGCGCGCGGGCCCTGTGGTTGGGGGCGACACAGGTGCCGGAACCGCTGTCGGCGCTCGCGCGGACCCTGAACGAGGCCCTGGCGGCCTGCGGGTTCACTCCGGAGCCGCACTCGTTCCATCCGCATGTGACGCTCGCCCGCAAGGTGGCGCAGTGGAGAGGTGCGCCGGCGCCCGCGCCGGTCCCCTGGCCGGCCGAGATGCTGTGCCTGGTGGAATCGGTGAGCGATCCCGCCGGTGCCCGCTACCGTGTGCTGCGTCGCTGGCCCCTGGCGGGCGGTTGATCGGCAACGGGAAGCGCGCCGAGTCCCAAAGCCGCGGGCGGGCGGGGGCCGGGGTATCCGGGCGAGTGCGGCAGGAGACCGGCGGGAAACGCAGACTAGGCCGCCTGATCGGATTTGTGGGATAATCCACACGGTTTTTCACGGCGGATGGAGCAGCGGATGCAACGCGCGACAGCGAAGCGGGGGAACAAACCGATGGACGACAACCGCACGAAGGCCCTTGATATGGCCCTGGGCCAGATCGAGAAGCAGTTCGGTAAGGGTGCCATTATGCGCATGGGCGACACCCACGCGTCGCGCGATGTGGACGTGGTTTCCACCGGTTCCCTCGGCCTGGATGTGGCGCTCGGTGTCGGCGGGCTGCCCCGGGGGCGTGTGACGGAAATCTACGGGCCGGAGTCCTCGGGCAAGACCACGCTCACGTTGCAGGTGATCGCCGAGGCGCAGAAGCTCGGCGGGACCGCCGCGTTCGTCGACGCCGAACACGCACTGGATCCGGTGTACGCGGGGAAGATCGGCGTCAACATCGACGACCTGCTGGTCTCGCAGCCGGACACCGGCGAGCAGGCCCTGGAGATCACCGACATGCTGGTGCGATCGGGGGCCGTGGACGTGGTGGTGGTCGACTCGGTGGCGGCACTCACCCCCAAGGCGGAGATCGAGGGGGAGATGGGCGACTCCCACGTCGGGCTGCACGCCCGGCTCATGTCGCAGGCGTTGCGCAAACTGACCGGAAATATCAATCGCTCGAACACGATGGTCATCTTCATCAACCAGATCCGCATGAAGATCGGTGTGATGTTCGGCAGTCCCGAGACCACCACCGGCGGCAATGCCCTCAAGTTCTACGCCTCCGTGCGCCTCGACATCCGCCGCATCGGCGCGATCAAGAAGGGTGAGGAGATCATCGGCAACGAGACCCGGGTCAAGGTGGTCAAGAACAAGATGGCCCCGCCGTTTCGCCGTGCGGAATTCGAGATCATCTACGGGCACGGCATCTCGCGCGAAGGCGAGCTGATCGACCTGGGCGTGGCCAACGGCTTCGTCGAAAAATCCGGCGCCTGGTACAGCTACGGCAGCGAGCGCATCGGCCAGGGCAAGGACAACGCCCGCGAGTTCCTCCTCCAGCACCCCGAGACCGCCCGGGAGATCGAGGAGCGGGTTCGCGCGAAGCTGCTGCAGCCGAAGCCCGCACCCGAGCGTGAAGCGGCCGAAGTCGAAGAGGCCTGAGGCCGACCCGCGGCGCGTGGCGCTGGACCTGCTGGCGCGCCGTGAGCATTCCGGCGCCGAGCTGCGACGAAAGCTCATTCGGCGCGGGGTGGAGGCCGGGCGGGCCGGGGAGGTGGTGGCGGGGCTCGCCGGTGAGCGTCTGCAGAGTGACGCACGATTCACCGAGGACTACGCGGCGAGTCGCGGCGGGCGCGGTTATGGGCCGTTGCGCATCGCCGCCGAGTTGTACCAACGGGGGGTTCCGGACGAACTGATCGCGCGCTTTCTGCATGCGGACGATCCGGATTGGTCGGGGCGCGCGCGCGCGGCGCGCAGCAAGCGCTTCGGCGCGGAAATTCCGACCGGTCCCGGGGAGCGCGCCCGCCAGGCACGTTTTCTGCGTTATCGCGGCTTCACCTCCGAGCAGATCCACGGGGCCCTCGGGCCGGACGATACGGAATGAGTCCGGCGCCGTCCCCCCACGCCGCCTGCCTTCGCCTAAGCGCTTGAAACTTTTACCCTGAAACGGGAAACTGTCGGCATGATCCGAAGTAACGAGCTGCGCCAGGGGTTTTTAGACTTCTTCCGCGAGCGGGACCACGAAGTGGTGCCCTCGAGCTCCCTCGTTCCCGTTCGCGACCCGACATTGCTGTTCACCAATGCCGGCATGATCCAGTTCAAGGACGTGTTTCTCGGCCTGGAACCGGGACCGGGGCCGAGGGCGGCGAGCGCTCAGCGCTGCCTGCGTGCGGGGGGCAAGCACAACGACCTCGAGAACGTCGGCTACACCGCCCGCCACCACACTTTCTTCGAGATGCTGGGCAACTTCAGCTTCGGCGACTACTTCAAGCACGAGGCGATCGGTTACGCTTGGGAATTCCTGATCGGCACGCTCGGGTTGCCGCCCGAGCGGTTCTGGGTCACGGTCTTCGAAGAGGACGACGAGGCGGCGCATATCTGGCTCGAGGAGATCGGCGTGGACCCGGCGCGTTTCGCGCGCATCGGCGCCGCGGACAACTTCTGGTCGATGGGCGACACCGGTCCCTGCGGACCGTGCTCGGAGATCTACTATGATCACGGCCCGGACGTCGCCGGCGGCCCGCCCGGCTCCCCGGACGCGGACGGCGACCGCTACGTCGAGATCTGGAACCTGGTCTTCATGCAGTACAACCGGGACGCCGCCGGCACCCTGACGCCGTTGCCGCGGCCCTCGGTCGATACCGGCATGGGCCTGGAGCGGCTCGCCGCCGTCTTGCAGGGGGTGCACAGCAACTACGACATCGACCTGTTCCAGGGGCTGATCCGGGCCGCCGCCGAATTGGCCGGCACCGACGACCTCGGCAACAGCTCTCTCAAGGTGATCGCCGACCACATCCGCGCCGCGGCGTTCCTGGTCACCGACGGCGTGCCGCCCTCCAACGAGGGCCGCGGCTACGTGCTGCGGCGCATCATCCGCCGCGCCGCCCGGCACGGGCACCGCCTGGGACTCGACCGCCCGTTCCTCCACCGACTCGTCGCGCCGCTGGTCGCGGAGATGGGCGCCGCCTATCCGGAACTGATCGAGGCGCGAACGCGCGTGGAGCACGACCTGCGGCTCGAGGAGGAGCGCTTCGCCGAGACCTTGGAGCAGGGATTGCGGATCCTCGACCAGGAACTGGCGCGCCTGTCCGGCAACGTCATCCCGGGCAAGGTGGTGTTCCGGCTCTACGATACCTATGGCTTCCCGGTCGACCTTACCGGCGACATCGCTCGTGAGCGCGGCCTGGAACTGGACTCGGCCGGCTTCGAGCGCGAGATGCAGGCGCAGCGGGAGCGGGCGCGGGCGGCGGGCGGCTTCCGCGTCGACTATACGAAACAGATGGAGATCGCCGAGTCCTCGGAATTCGTCGGCTACGAGCATCTCGCGGCGCGCGCGACGGTGCGCGCGCTGTACCGGGAGGGCCGGGCGGTCGAGCGGCTCGGCGCCGGCGAGGAGGGGCTCGTGATCCTCGATCGGACCCCTTTCTACGCCGAATCCGGCGGCCAGGTCGGCGACCGCGGCACGATCCGCGGCGCCGACGCGTTGTTCGAGGTGCGCGACACCCGCAAGCACGGGGCGGCGCCCGCCCACCTGGGGCGGGTGCGCACCGGCGGGCTCGCCGTGGGTGAGGAGGTGGAGGCGCGTGTCGACGAGGCGCGACGCGCCGCCACCCGCCTCAACCATTCCGCCACCCATCTGTTGCACGCCGCCCTGCGCCGAGTGCTCGGTGAGCATGTCCGCCAGAAGGGCTCGCTCGTGGCCCCGGACCGGCTGCGCTTCGACTTCTCCCATTCGGAGGCCCTCGCGGCGCAGCAGATCGCCGAGATCGAACGGTTGGTCAATCGCGAGATCCGCGCCAATCTCGAGGTCACGACGCGCATCCTGCCGTTCCGCGAGGCGATCGCCGCCGGGGCGCTCGCGTTCTTCGAGGACAAGTACGGCGACGAGGTGCGGGTCCTGTCGATGGGGGAGTTCTCCACCGAGCTGTGCGGCGGTACCCACGCGGCGCGTACCGGCGATATCGGCCTGTTCAAGATCGTCGCCGAGAGCGGTGTCGCCTCCGGCGTGCGCCGGGTGGAGGCGGTCACCGGCGAGGCGGCGGTGGCCTGGGTGGAGGAGAGCGAGGCGATCCTGGCCGGCGTGGGCGGCCTGCTCAAGGCCGGCCGGGAGGAGATCGCAGAGCGCGTGGGGCAGTTGCTACGGCGCACGCGTGCCATGGAGAAGGAACTCGAGCGCCTGCAGGCGCGGCTCGCCAGTCAGCGCGGCGGCCAACTGGCGGATCAGGCGACCGACTTCGGCGGTGTCCGCGTCCTCGCCGCACGTCTCGACGGGGCCGACGCCAAGACCCTGCGCGAGACCGTGGACCAGCTCAAGAGCAAGCTCGGCAGCGCGGCGGTGGTCCTGGGCGCCGTGGAGGAGGGCAAGGTGCGCCTCGTGGCGGGGGTCACCCGGGACCTGACCGACCGGGTCCGGGCCGGCGATCTGGTCAACGTCGTGGCCGAACGGGTCGGGGGCAAGGGCGGCGGGCGAGCCGATCTGGCGCAGGCCGGGGGTAACCGTCCCGAGGCCCTGGATCCTGCCTTGGCCGCGGTCCCGGGCTGGGTGCACGAGCGTCTGAAGGCTTGAAAGGTCCCACTCGACGCGTGTTTTGGTGTACTCTCCGCCATCCGGTCGGCCTGCCCGATCCCTGTTCCTGTCCCCCGGCCCGGTGGCGGGCCGATTCACCACCACAGACCCCGGCCGGAGCGGTCGCACGTACGTCCGGGTATCGCAGATGGCGCTGATCGTTCAGAAATACGGCGGGACCTCGGTCGGTGACCCGCAGCGCATCGAGCGCGTCGCCGAAAAGGTCATGGCATGCCACGACCGTGGCGACCAAGTGGTGGTGGTGGTCTCCGCCATGAGCGGCGAGACCGACCGCCTCCTGGCCCTGGCGCGCGCCGTCGCGCGCCGGCCCGATCCCCGTGAGCTGGACGTGTTGCTCGCGACCGGCGAGCAGGTGAGCATCGCGCTGCTGAGCCTGGCGCTGCACAAACGCGGCTGCCCGGTCCGCTCCTACACCGGCACCCAGGTGCAGATCCTCACCGACAGCACCTTCAACAAGGCGCGTATCCGCGCGATCGACGCCGAGCGGGTGCGCCGCGACCTCGCCGCGGGGCGCGTGGTGGTGGTGGCCGGCTTCCAGGGCGTGGACGGCGAGGGGTACATCACCACGCTCGGCCGGGGCGGCTCCGACACCACGGCGGCGGCCCTGGCCGCCGCCCTCAAGGCCGACGAGTGCCAGATCTTCACCGACGTGGACGGAGTCTACACTACCGATCCGCGGGTGGTCCCCGAAGCCCGGCGTCTGCGGCGCATCACCTTCGAGGAAATGCTCGAGATGGCCAGCCTCGGCTCCAAGGTACTGCAAATCCGCGCCGTGGAGTTCGCCGGCAAGTACAATGTGCCGCTACGGGTACTCTCGGCCTTTGAGGACGGGGAGGGCACGCTCATTACCTATGAGGATCCGGACATGGAAGGGCCACTGATCTCCGGGATCGCTTTCAGCCGCGACGAGGCCAAACTCACCATCGTGGGCGTGCCGGACGAGCCGGGGGTCGCCTACCGTATCCTCGGACCCATCGGCGAGGCCAATGTCGAGGTGGACATGATCGTCCAGAACGTGGGCGCCGACGCTACCACCGACTTTACCTTTACCGTCCATCGCAACGACTACGAGAAGGCCCTGGAGCGGCTCCAGGACATCGCCGCCGAACTGGGTGCCCGCGACGTTTCGGGTGACCCGCGCATCGCCAAGATCTCGCTGGTAGGGGTGGGTATGCGCTCCCATGTCGGCATCGCCGGCCGGATGTTCCAGACCCTGGCCCGGGAGGGTATCAACATCCGTATGATCTCCACCTCCGAGATCAAGGTTTCCGTGGTGGTGGATGAAAAGTATCTGGAACTGGGGGTGCGTGCCCTCCACGAGGCCTTCGCATTGGACCGCGAGTCCATGGCCGAGGAGTAGTGGCGCCGCGACGCACCCATGCCATGGGCACGGGTGGGTCCGGGCCCTGCAGTACGCCGATGAAGTCTCTTGCGGCTCTACGGTTTTCCGACACTTGGCCGATAGCTTCATTGATACATCGATGCGCACCGCCTGCCGGGCGGACTACTTGGGGTGATATGTAAGTATCTGTAGGAGATAAGGAAATGCTCATTCTCACCAGAAGAGTCGGTGAAACACTCATGATCGGCGATGAGGTCACCGTGACTGTGCTCGGCGTCAAGGGGAACCAAGTGCGCATCGGCGTTAATGCCCCCAAGGACGTGACCGTCCATCGCGAGGAAATCTACGAGCGGATCAAGCGCGAGCAGCAGGGCGGCAACCACAGCGCCGACTCGTCCTCTTCCAATGGCTCAGGACAGCCGCCCCACCTGCCTGCGGGGAAATAAGGGGTTTACCCGCTATTCCCGCCTCTGTATCCTTCCCCCTTTCCGGAGAGATGGCCGAGCTGGTCGAAGGCGCTCCCCTGCTAAGGGAGTATGGGGCTAATCACTCCATCGAGGGTTCGAATCCCTCTCTCTCCGCCAGCCAGCTCCGGGGAAATCCTTGACACCCCGGAAGGCCGTCAGTGACAATTGCGGCCCCAAATTTGCGCCCGTAGCTCAGTTGGATAGAGTACTTGGCTACGAACCAAGTGGTCGGGAGTTCGAATCTCTCCGGGCGCACCATTTTACGGCTCCTCAGCAGAACCTGTGGGTGGACTCCGGTTCGGGTAGGGCGCCGGGCACAGGATACAAAGCGGTTTCAGCGCCGCGGCAAGTGCGAAA
>CAZAQG010000008.1:27282-40253 GCA_964487445.1 uncultured Chromatiales bacterium | reverse complement strand
CTGGATGTGGATCGTCTCTGTGGCTGCGGGGGCGGAGTGTGCTGAATAAGGGTAGCGTCCCCTTTATCGACCTGATCCGGGCGCAGGCGACGCAAAATGGTACAATCCAGGAGACTGCCCTGCGGCGATCCCGCCGCCGTTAAAGCATCGGCGTGAGGCGGCGCTGTAACGGGGGATGGCCCGGCAGTGTCCGGGCGCGTCCTCGGTTGGGCGGGGCGCGCGGCTGCCGCGATCGGGATACTCGGCGATGATTCCTCAAGAACCCGGCGGCCCCCTGCGGCCCGACGTGCTGGAGCGCATCCCGCGCGGGGCGGTGTTGTGCGTGGTCGGGGCGCGCCCCAACTTCATAAAGATCGCCCCGATCATGGAGGCGCTCGGTACGGGACCCGCGCCGGTCCCGGCCTGCCTGCTCCATACCGGTCAGCATTACGACGCGGGGATGAAGGAGGCCTTCTTCACCCAGCTCGGCATCCCGGAGCCCGACGTGGATCTCGGCGTGGGCTCGGGCAGCCACGCGGTGCAGACCGCCGAGATCATGCGCCGCTTCGAGCCGGTCGTCGATGCGCTGCGCCCGTGCGCGCTGCTCGTGGTCGGCGACGTCAACTCGACGATTGCCTGCGGGCTGGTGGCCGCGAAGAAGCAGGTGCCGGTGGTCCACGTGGAGGCGGGTTTGCGCAGCTTCGATCGCGCGATGCCCGAGGAGGTCAACCGGGTCCTCACGGATCAGATCTCGGACCTGTTGTTTACGACCGAGGCCTCGGCGCGCGCGAACCTCACCCGCGAGGGGATCGACCCGGCGCGGATCCATTTTGTTGGCAACGTGATGATCGATACGTTGCGCCGCCATCTCGAACGCGCGGTGCCGGCGGCCGATACGTTGGCGGGCTGGGGTACGCCGGGGCTCGACAGTGCCGGCGGGCCGCGTTTCGCGGTCCTGACGCTGCATCGTCCTTCGAACGTCGACGATCCGGTCGTGCTGGAGCGGCTGGTCGCCACCGTGGCGGAGATCAGTCGCGAGATCCCGGTGGTGTTCCCGGTGCACCCGCGTACCGTGGGGGCCCTGGCGCGCGCCGGGCTGGATCGGCGGCTCGAGGCGGCGCCCGGCGTGCGGGTGCTGCCGCCGGTCGGCTACCTGGAGATGCTCGGGTTGATGGCGGGCGCGCGGATGGTGCTGACCGATTCGGGCGGCATGCAGGAGGAGACCACCGCGCTGGGGGTTCCCTGTATCACGATCCGAGAGAACACCGAGCGGCCGATCACGGTGGAGGAGGGGACCAACACCGTGGTGGGGACGGACCGCGAACGCATCCTGGCGGTGGTCCGGGACATATTGAGCACGGGGGGCAAGGGGGGCCGGGTGCCGCAATTGTGGGACGGACGGGCCGCGCGCCGCATCCGCGAGGTGCTGGCGGCGTGGATGGCGGCGCGCTGCGGCGCACCGGCAGGCGGGGTTTGATCCGTCTGCGCCGTCCCGCGGGATGCGCCCCGCCCGGCGTCGGGCGATGAGCACACCAGCGCACGATCTCGAGATCCGGGAGTGGGAGGGGGGCGACGGCGGCGCGTGGGACGCCTTCGTCGAGGCCCATCCCGAGGCGACCTTCTTCCACTACTCCGGTTGGAAGACGGTGCTCGAGCGGGCGTTCCGCCATCGCACCCACTTCCTCTATGCGCGGCGCGACGGGGCGATCCGGGGGGTGCTGCCGCTCGGCCGGGTGCGCAGCCGGCTGTTCGGCGACGCTTTGATCTCGACACCGTTCTGCGTCTATGGGGGCGCACTCGCCGTCGATGACGAGGTGGCGCGGCGCCTTGAGGACGCGGCCTGTGCGCTCGCCGAGCGCCTCGGCGTCGATCACCTGGAGCTGCGCAATCTGCGCCGCCGGCGGGCGGACTGGCCATGCAAGGATCTCTACGTGACCTTCCGCAAGGAGATCGATCCGGACCCCGAGGTCAATCTCGCGGCGGTGCCGCGCAAGCAGCGCGCGATGATCCGCAAGGGGATCAAGGCGGGGCTGGAAGGGCGCATCGATGCGGACACGGATACCGTCTACGACGTCTATTCCGAGAGCGTGCGCAACCTGGGCACGCCGGTCTTCTCCCGGCGTTACTTCCGCGTCCTGAAGGAGGTGTTCGGCGGGCGTTGCGAGGCGCTCACGATCACCCGCGGGGGCCGGCCGGTTGCGGGTGTGTTGAGCTTCTATTTTCGCGACGAGGTGATCCCCTATTACGGGGGCGGCACGGCGGCGGCGCGTGCGTTCGCCGGCAACGATTTCCTCTATTGGGAGCTGATGCACCGGGCCTGCGCGCGCGGCTGTCGCGTATTCGACTTCGGGCGCAGCAAGCGCGACGTCGGCTCTTACCGCTTCAAGAAGCATTGGGGCTTCGAGCCGCGGCCCCTGTCCTACGAATATCATCTGGTCCGTGCGCGCGAGGTGCCGGACGTGAATCCGCTCAACCCCAAGTACCGGCTGTTCATCGAGGCCTGGAAGCGCCTGCCGCTGGGCCTGAGCCGCCGGCTGGGACCGCCGATCGCGCGCAACCTGGGATGATCCGCCCGATGACGCGCTTGGAACGGCAGGCCTGAAAGGATACGTCATGGATGACATGGAAGAACTCCTGTTCCTGGCGCACCGTATCCCCTATCCGCCGAACAAGGGCGACAAGGTCCGTTCGTTCCATATCCTCAAGGCCCTCGCCGGGCGCTATCGCGTGCGCCTGGGGGCCTTCGTGGACGATCCCGCCGATCTTCGCCACGCGGACAAGCTCGCCCGCTACTGCGTGGAGGTGCACCTGTTGCGCCTGCGCCCGCCGGCGGCGCGGCTGCGCAGTCTGAGCGGCATGGCGACGGGACGCCCGCTGACGCTGCCCTACTTCCACGATCGCGCAATGCGCACGTGGGTGCGCGCGCGGCTCGCTTCCGGCACGATCCGTCGCGTGCTGGTGTACTCCTCGGCGATGGCGCAGTACGTGGAGGGGGCCGGTGCGCCGTTGCGCCGGGTGGTGGATCTGGTCGACGTCGATTCGGACAAGTGGCGCCAATACGCGCAGCGCGCGCGCTGGCCGATGAGCGCCGTGTACCGGCGCGAGGCGCGGCGGCTGCTCGCCTACGAACGACGCATCGCCGCCGCCTTCGATGCGACGGTGCTGGTGAGCGGTGCGGAGGCGGCGTTGTTTCGAGGCCTCGCGCCCGAGGCGGCGGCCCGTGTGCACGCCGTCGAAAACGGCGTCGACGCCCGGTTCTTCTCCCCGGAACGCACCTATCCGGACCCGTACGGGCCCGGCGGCCCGGTGCTCGTGTTCACCGGGGCCATGGATTATCGCGCCAACGTCGACGCGGTCGTGTGGTTTACTGCCGAGGTCTTCCCGGCGCTGCGTCGGCGCGTGCCGCAGGCGCGGTTCTTCATCGTCGGGGCGCACCCGGCGGAAGCGGTGCGCCGCCTGGCCGCGCGACCGGGGGTGCACGTGATCGGCCAGGTGCCCGATATCCGCCCGTATCTGGCGCATGCGGTGCTCGCCGTGGCGCCGCTGCGCATGGCGCGCGGCATACAGAACAAGGTCCTGGAGGCGATGGCGATGGCGCGCCCGGTGGTCGCCTCGCCCGAGGCCCTGGACGGCCTGGACCTGGGGCCGTGCGCGTTGACGCCGGCGCGCACGCCCGCCGAATGGGTGGAGGCGCTCTCTCGTACGATCGAGGATGCGGGCCCGGCGTCGCGGCTGCGCGAGTGGGTGCGCGGGCGCTACGACTGGGCGGCGGAGGGCGAACGTTTTGCGGTGTTGCTCGAGGGCGAAGCCGATGCCTGATTCGGCACCGGATGCGGCGGCGCCGCTCATCGTCCACTTGGTCCATCGCCTCGAGGTCGGCGGTATGGAAAACGGTCTGGTGAACCTGATCAACCGCCTGCCGGCCGGGCGCTATCGCCACGCGGTGGTCTGCATGACCGATTCCAGTTCCTTCGCGCGCCGTATCGTGCGCGCCGACGTCGCGGTCCACGCCCTGCACAAGCGCCCGGGCAAGGATCCGGCGACCTACGTGCGGCTCTGGCGGCTGCTGCGCCGGCTGCGCCCGGATATCGTGCACACGCGCAACCTCGCAACCCTGGAGGGCCAGCTGGCGGCGGTACTCGCCGGCGTTCCGGGGCGCGTGCACGGCGAGCATGGGCGCGACGTGCATGACCTCGACAACACCCGTCGCCGCTACCGCTGGCTGCGCCGCGCCTACCGGCCCTTCGTGCAGCACTACATTGCGCTCTCGGCCGAACTGGAGGCCTATCTGCGCACCGCGGTGGGGGTGCCGGCGCGGCGTATCACGCGCATCTACAACGGTGTGGACGGTGTGCGCTTCCACCCGCCGGCCGGCGCGCGCGACCCGCTGCCGTGCGAGGGCCTCGCCCCGCCGGGGGTGACGGTCATCGGATCGGTCGTGCGGATGGAGGCGGTCAAGGATCCGCTCAACCTGGTGCGCGCCTTCCTGCGGTTGATCGAACGGCGCCCGCAGGCGCGTGCGCGCCTGCGCCTGGTGATGGTCGGCGACGGACCATTGCGCGAGGATGCGGCGGCGCTGCTGCGCGCGGGCGGCGCGGAGGATCTCGCTTGGCTGCCCGGCAGTCGCGACGACGTTCCGGAGTGGTTGCGCGGGTTCGACGTGTTCGTTCTGCCCTCGCTCGCCGAGGGCATCTCGAACACGATCCTGGAGGCGATGGCGAGCGCGCGCCCGGTGGTCGCCACCCGTGTGGGCGGCAACCCGGAGCTTGTCGTCGAGGGCGAGACCGGCCTGCTCGTACCACGCGCCGACCCCGGGGCCCTGGCCGAGGCCCTGGAGCGTTATCTGGACGACCCGGCGCTCGCGCGGTGTCACGGCATGGCCGGGCGCCGGCGCGTCGAGGCCGCATTCGGTCTCGACGCGATGGTGACGGCGTACCAAGCCGTCTATGATGGCCTGCGGCGTCGGCGTGCACCAAGTCGGATATCGGCGGCGGGGGACTGATCGGGGCATGTGTGGGATCGCCGGGATGTTGCTTCCGGATGCGCGGGCCCCGGTCGACGAGGCGCTGCTGGTGCGCATGCGCGACACGCTCGTGCACCGCGGCCCGGACGAGGGGGGCGTGCACACCGAGCCCGGCGTCGGCCTCGCACACCGGCGGCTGTCGATCATCGACCTCTCCTCCGGCCACCAGCCGCTGTTCAACGAGGACGGCTCGGTGGCGGTGGTCTACAACGGGGAGATCTACAACTTTCCGGAGTTGATGGAGGAGTTGCAGGGCGCCGGTCATCGCTTCCGGACGCGCTGCGACACCGAAGTCATCGTGCACGCGTGGGAGGAGTGGGGCGCGGCGTGCGTGACGCGCCTGCGCGGGATGTTCGCCTTCGCGCTCTGGGATCGCAAGCGCGCCACGCTGTTCCTGGCGCGCGACCGCCTCGGCATCAAGCCGCTCTACTACGCCCGTCTCGACGACGGCACGTGGCTGTTCGGCTCGGAACTCAAGGCGCTGCGCGTGCATCCGCGACTCGACAACCGGGTGGACCCGCCGGCCGTGGAGGACTATTTCGCCTACGGTTACGTGCCCGAGCCGCGCACCATCCTGCGCGGGGCGTGGAAATTGTCCCCGGGCCATACCCTGGAGATCGTGCGCGGGCGCGCGTCGCCCGAGCCCGTGCGCTACTGGGACGTGGTCTTCGACGGGCCGTGCACCGGCGACCGCGAGGCGGCGGCGCAGGAACTGATCGAGCGGTTGCGCGAGGCGGTGCGCGTGCGCATGGTCGCCGAGGTGCCGCTCGGGGCGTTCCTCTCGGGCGGCGTCGATTCGAGCGCCGTGGTGGCGATGATGGCCGGGCTCTCGGACGAGCCGGTAAACACCTGCTCGATCGCCTTCTCGGATCCGCGCTTCGACGAGTCCGACTACGCGGCGCGGGTCGCCGGGCGCTACCATACGCGCCATCATATGGAGCGCGTGGACTCGGACGATTTCGGTCTCGCCGACCGGCTGGTGTCGCTCTACGACGAGCCGTTCGCCGACAGCTCGGCGATGCCCACCTACCGGGTATGCGAACTGGCGCGGCGCCAGGTGACGGTGGCGCTGTCCGGGGACGGCGGCGACGAGGCGCTCGCCGGTTACCGCCGTTACCGCGGCCATCTGCTCGAGGAGCGCATGCGGGATGCGCTGCCGCTCGGCCTGCGCCGGGTCCTGTTCGGGACGCTCGCGGCACTTTATCCGAAGGCCGACTGGGCGCCGCGGCCGCTGCGCGCCAAGGCGACCTTCCAGGCGCTCGCGCGCGATTCCGTGGAGGGCTATTTCCACGGTGTGTCGATCCTGAAGGACGCCATGCGTCGACGGCTGTTCAGTCCGGCGCTGCGCGGCGATCTGCAAGGCTACAACGCCATCGAGGTGCTGCGCGGCCACGATCGCAACGGCCCCGGGCATCCGCTCTCGCGCGTGCAGTACCTCGACTTCAAGACCTACCTGCCGGGCGATATCCTGACCAAGGTGGATCGGGCGAGCATGGCGCACGCGCTCGAGGTGCGCGTGCCGATCCTCGATCACCTGTTGGTGGAGTGGATGTGCGCCCTGCCGCCGCAGTGGAAGCTCGCCGGCGGCGAGGGCAAGCGGCTGTTCAAGACGGCGTTGCAGCCCCACCTCGACGCGGAGATTCTCTACCGCCCCAAGATGGGTTTCGCGGTGCCGCTCGCCGACTGGTTCCGCGGACCGCTGCGCGAGCGCATCCGTTCCGCGATCCTCGGGCCGGTGCTCGGCGACAGCGGCCTGTTCGACCGCGATTATTTGGTGCAACTCCTCGATCGCCACCAGAGCGGACGGCGCGACCACAGCGCACCGCTCTGGTCGCTGCTCATGTTCGAGGGTTTTCTGCGCACGCCGCCCCCTCCGCCGGGCGGGGCGGGTTGAGGCGCGCGCCGATGCGGATCCTGCACGTCCTCGACCATTCCCTGCCGCTGCACAGCGGCTACACGTTCCGCACCTGCGCGATCCTCGCCGCGCAGCGCGCGCGCGGCTGGGAGACCTTCCAACTCACGAGCCCCAAGCACTACGGCGCGCGCGCGACGGAGGAGGAGTTCGGGGGCTGGCGTTTCTACCGAAGCCCGTCGCTGTCGCGCGCCGTCGCGGCGTTGCCGGTGGTGAATCAGTGGGCGGTGGTCGAGACCCTGCGCCGGCGGTTGCTGGAGGTCGCCCTGCGCGTGCGACCCGACGTCCTGCACGCCCACTCGCCCGCGCTCAACGGACTGGCGGCGCTGCGCGTGGCGCGCCGGCTCGGTCTGCCGCTGGTCTACGAGGTGCGCGCCTTCTGGGAGGACGCGGCGGTCGATCACGGTACCGGGCGCGAGGACGGCCTGCGCTATCGGCTCACCCATGCCCTGGAGACGCATGTTCTGCGGCGTGCCGACGCGGTGACCACGATCTGCGAGGGGCTGCACGATGACATCGTGGGTCGCGGGGTGGATCCGCAGCGGGTGGTGGTGATCCCCAATGCCGTGGATACCACGCGTTTCACCGTCGGCGGCGCGCCCGACCCCGCGTTGCGCGCGCGCCTCGGCCTGGAGGGCGCGACGGTACTGGGGTTCATCGGATCTTTCTATGCTTACGAAGGGCTGGATCTGCTGATCTCGGCGCTGCCGGTGATCTCCGAGCGCGTGCCGCAGGTGCGCGTGTTGCTGGTCGGCGGCGGGCCCGAGGCGGCCCGGCTCGAGGCCGACGCGGCGCGTGCCGGGATCGCCGATCGCGTCGTGTTCACGGGCCGCGTGCCGCACGAGGAGGTCGAGGCGTATTACCGCTTGGTAGATGTATTCGTCTATCCGCGCCGCTCCATGCGCCTCACCGAGCTGGTCACGCCGCTCAAGCCGCTCGAGGCCATGGCCCATGGGTGCCTGGTGGCGGCTTCGGGCGTGGGCGGGCATCGCGAACTGATCCGCGACGGGGAGACCGGGACGCTGTTTGCGGCCGGCGATCCGGCGGCCCTGGCACGTGCGGTGCTCGGGCTGCTCGACGATCGGGCACAGTGGCCGGAGCGCCGCCGTGCGGCGCGCGAATTCGTCGAGCGCGAGCGCTCCTGGGAGGGCGTGGTGGCGGGTTACGCGCCGCTCTACGCGCGTCTGGTCGCGCCGGACGGCTGATTATCGGGGGGCGCTCAACGGTGGCCGGGGAGCCTCCGCTACGGGTTACGGGCCGAGCCGGGCGGCGGTGTCGGCCCGCCCGGCGATGAGCGTCGCACCGCCGGCGGCGCGCGACTTCGCGGGGTGGGAGGGTGCCGATCGGATCGGGATGCGGCCGGTGCCGGTATCGGTCTTGCGCTCGATCGGCCGGGACCGGTCGATCGGTGCCTGGTCGGCCGCCGGGGGTGCCGCTTCGATCCCCGTGGCGACTTCCGGGCGGGAGTGCAGGATGTACTGATGGGCGGCGAATACGGCGGTGCCGAGCGCCCCGACGGTGAGTGCGAAGGTTGCGAGCCGGCCGCGCCGAGACCGGGTGGCGCCGGCCGGTGATTTCGCCGCCGCCGCGGACCGGTGCCGGGCGCTGTCGCGGCTCCGGGCCCGCGTCCGGTGGGCCTCGATCTCGTCGCGTTCCAGCGACAGCGCGGGGGTGCGGTGCGCCGCCTCGTGCACCGGGGACGGCGTCGTCGGCCGCGGCGACCCGTTTCGGATGCGGTGCCGGGCGGCGTTGCGTCCGGGCGGTGCCGACCCGGAGTCCTTCGGGGCCGGAGTCCGCCACTGAGATTCCCGGTGCGCCGGGGGCGCGGCCGGCGCGCGCCCCCGACCGGTTTCGGTCGGCGGCGTGCGGGGTGCGGCGGGCGGGCCCGGGTCCGCCTCGGGTTGCGCCGGCGCGGCCTCCCGCCCCGGGGTATCGGGCGCCGACGGCGCGGAGGCGCCGCCGCCCTTCGGTCCGCCGCCGGGTCCGGGCGGCGGTGTCTCGGGCCCTGGAGGCCCCGGGGGGTCCGGGTCGGGGGGGCCGGGCTCGGGAGGAACGTCGCTGAAATCGAGATTCCCGTTGATCGGGAACATCTCCTCCTGCAACTCCTCCAGCGCGGCGTGAACCACCTCGCGGGTGATGCGCCGGTGCCCGTCCAGGGAGCCGGAGAGCAGGGTGCGGTCGCACAGCAGGTTGATCTTGCGCGGCAGTCCGCCGGTGGCGCGGTGCACCATGCAGCAGGCGGTGTCGGTGAACAGCGGCTCGTCCTCCCAACCCACGCGTCGGAGCCGGAAGTCGACGTACTCGCGCGTCTCCTCCTCCGAGAGCGGTTTCAGCTTGCAGGTGGCGGTCACCCGCTGGCGGAACTGCTCCATCCCGGGTGCGCGCAGGGTGTCCAGGAACCGCTCCTGTCCCAGCAGGAAGGTCTGCAGCAAGGACCGGTTGCGTACCTGGAAGTTGGAGAGCATGCGCAGCTCCTCCAGGGTGAACGCCGGCAGGTTCTGCGCCTCGTCGACCACCAGCAGCACCCGGCGCCCCTCATGGGCGCGGGCGGCGAGAAACGTGCCGAGATCGTTGAGCAGCGTCGCCTTGGCCACGCCCTCCGAGGGCAGTCTGAAGGTCGCCGCCACCATGCGCAGCAGGTCGGAGGCCTCCAATTGCGTGGTCACCAATTGGCCGACGATCAGGCGCCGGGTGTCGATCTGCGAGATCAGCGTCTGAGCGAGCAGGCTCTTGCCGGTGCCCGCCTCGCCGGCGACGACCACGAAGCCCTCGCCCTGATTGAGACCGTATTGGAGGTAGGCGAGCGCCCTTTGATGGATCCCGCTGGGGAAGAAGAAATGCGGATCGGGGCTGAGCCGAAACGGGGCCGCGTTCAGTCCGTAATAGGATTCATACATCGCCGATTCCCGGTGTGCCGGGGTGAGGGGCGGCGCGCACTCCGCGGCCACCGGCGGCCGTCCCTTGCCCTCACCCTTATCGGCCCTTCGCCGTGCCGGTTGAGCCGGCACGGTCGGTCCGACTGCTTAGGATAGTCGGGAAGCGTGTGGCTGCATAGGCGGTGCGCGGGCGGGGCGGCGTCCCCGGCGCGTCGTGTCGTGTTTCACCCGACCGTGCGGCGTCGTCCCGACGGCGGGGGCGGCCCGTGGGTCGGCGCTCGGGGTCGGGGCGTTCTGTTAGAATGCCGGCATATCGAGAACCGGCGCGGCGGCGACCGGTTCCGCGAAGGGGGAACCACCATGGGAGCTGTCGTTCATCGTTCCGGGCGCCACGTCGGCGTGCTTCTGATCGTGCTGTTGGGGACTGCGCTGATCGCCGGCTGCGGCGGCCGGCTGAATGCGCAGGGCCACATCGACCGGGCCAAGACGTTCATCACCAAGGGCGAGGCCCGGGCGGCGGTGATCGAACTCAAGAGCGCCTTGCAACAGCAGCCGGACAACCGGACCGCGCGCTCGCTGCTGGCGGACGTGTATCTCAAGAGCGGCATGGGGGCGGAGGCCGAGAAGGAGCTGCGGCGGCTGCGCAAGCTCGGCGGGACGCCCGCGATGGTCCGGCTGCGGCTCGCTCGGGCACTGATGCTGCAGCGCAGGTTCAAGGACGTGCTGGGGGAACTCGGGGATCCCGGGCGGCTGCCCGCCGATCAGCGGGCGCGGGCCTACTACCTGCGCGGTGAGGCCGAACTCGGGCGGGGCAAGAGCGTACCGGCCGCGGCGCAATATCGCCGGGCGCTCGCCGTGGATCCGAAGCTGATGGGCGCGCACCTCGGCCTGGTCCGCATCGGGCTGCTCGGGGACGACTATCCGCTGGCGCGCAAGCAACTCGATGAGGCCTTGCACCTCGATCCGGAGGATCGCCAGACCTGGGTGCTGAACGGCGAGTACTACATGGAAACGGGCGAGCGCGACCGGGCCCGACGGGCGTTCGGGCACGTGCTGAAGAAGGATCCGCAGTACGTGCCGGCATTGCTCGGCATGGCCCGGTTGAGTCTCGCGCAAGGTGACGCACCGGCCGCGGTGCGCTATGCCCGCCAAGCCCGGAAGGCGGCGCCCGGGAGTCTGGTCGCCCGCTATCTCCTGGCGCTCGGATACTACAACCGGCGCGAATTCGCCAAGGCCGATTCGGTCCTGTTGACGGTGCTGAACGGCGCCCCGGGCCACCTGCCGACGGTGTTGCTGCTGGGCGCGACGAACTACGCACTCGGCCATTACGAGCAGGCGCGGATGTATCTCAACCGCTATCTCACGGTGAAGCCCGACAGCGTGCCGGCGCGCAAGCTGCTGGCCGCCGTGCGCCTGAAGGTCCACGAGCCGAAGCGCGCGCTGCAACTGCTGCAACCGATGGCGGCCGGGGCGACCAAGGACCGCGCGCTGCTCGCACTGTTGGGTGAGGCGGCATTCGGGGCCGGCCGGTACGTCGAGGCCACCTCCTACTTGAAGCGGGCCGTGGCGGCGGCGCCCGGGAACGGGCGCCTGCGCACGCAGCTTGCGCTCGGTTACCTGGCCTCGGGCGACACCGCGGCGGGCATCCGGGAGCTCGAGTCGACCCTGAAAGTCGGCTCCGACGTGCGCGGCGCGGCGGGGCTGCTGGTGCGTACCTACCTGCGCGAGGGCCGGCGGGAGAAGGCGCTCGGGGTCGCGCAAGGCCTGACCCGAAAGGAGCCCAAAAACCCCGCGGTCTGGAATATGCTCGGGGCCCTGAACCTGGTCCTGGGGCGCGATGAGAAGGCCAAGGCGAACTTCGAACGGGCCGTCGCGCTCGATCCCAAATACGTACTCGGCGTCTTGAACCTCGGTCGACTCGACCTGATCGCGGGTCGATCGGACCGGGCGCGCGCACGCTTCGAGCAGGCGCTGAAGCTCGATCCCGCGAACGTCACGGCAATGGTCGCGCTCGCCACCCTGCGCTACCGCGTGCACGATCTCAAGGGCGCGGAGGGCTGGCTCACCAAGGCGCACAAGGGCGCTCCGAAGGCGCTGCGCCCGCGCCTGCTGCTGGTGGAACTGAGGCTCGCGAAGCACGATGCGCCGGGCGCCATGGATCTTGCGCGCGAGACGCTCGCCGCCCACCCCGACAACCCGGTCGTGCTCAGCGTGGCGGCGGGCGCGTATCTGGCGGGTGGGGATACCACCTCTGCACTGACCGCGCTCACGCACCTGACCGAGGTCGCGCCGCGCGCCGCGAGCGCGTGGTATCGGCTCGGGGACCTTCAGGTGCGCCTGGGCGAGCACGAGCGCGCCGCGCGATCATTCGCCAAGGCCCTGCGACTGCGGCCCGACTTCAACTTGGCACGCGGCGTACTCGCGCTCCTCGAGGCCCAGGCCGGACACGCGAAGGAGGCGATGGCCCTGGCGCGGGAGGCCCGGAAGCGCCATCCCGATGCCGCCTTCGGGTATGAACTGGCGGGCGATCTGGACCTGCGCGCCGGCCGCTACGCCGCGGCGGCGCGCGCCTACCGGACCGGTTACGAGAAGGCGCCGCAGGCGGGGCTCGCCGCGAAGTGGTACGCGGCCGAACGCCGGCGCGGCGCTGCGCGGAAGACCGTGCTCGCGACCCTGCGCGCCTGGTCGAAGGCTCGGCCGAAGGACGTGGCCCTCGACTTGGTGGTCGCCGGCGTGCTGACCGACTTCGGTCGGAGGGACGCGGCCATCGGGGCCTATCGCAAGATCCTGAAACGGGCGCCCAAGAACCTGGTGGCCCTCAACAACCTGGCGTGGCTCTATGGCGAGGCGGGCAACCCCGAGGCCATTCGCTACGCGCGCGAGGCGCATGCCCTGGCCCCCGATCAGGTGGCGCCGATGGACACCCTGGGTTGGGCGCTGGTGCGCCGGGGCCGGGCGAAGGAGGGACTGGCGCTGCTGCGGCAGGCGGTGGAGAAGGCCCCGGACAACCCGGAGATCCGCTATCATCGCGCCGTGGCGCTGGTGAAGACGGGCAACCCCGACCAAGCGCGCCGCGATCTCGAGACCGCACTCAAGTCCAAGGCGGATTTCCCCTCCCGGAAGGCGGCCGCGAAGCTGCTGGCCCGGATCGGCTCGTAGGGCCGGGCGTGCCCGGCCGACG
>CAZAQG010000008.1:0-27182 GCA_964487445.1 uncultured Chromatiales bacterium | reverse complement strand
GCCGCGAAGCTGCTGGCCCGGATCGGCTCGTAGGGCCGGGCGTGCCCGGCCGACGTCGTGGGCCCATTCTACCGTTGCGCACCTCCCGGCGTTGTCGGCGGGCCAAGGCCCGCCCTACCGGGGGATGCCGCCGCCCCGGCGGGGGGCAAGGCATCCTTGCGCATATCGGTGATCGCGCCCACCTGTAGGGCCGGGCGTGCCCGGCCGACGCCGCTCTCAGGACTGCACCCAGCCCCTGGCTGCGGCGAACTCCCCGTTGGGAAAGACCTTCATTTCCCCGGGGAGAGCGAAGGCGAAAAACCGGATCGCAGTTCGGATCCATTCCACGTCCGAGACCACCGCGACCTTTTCCCACGCGCTCCAATGCGCGAACCCGAGCCGCGCATCGTCCCACATGGCGCCCGGGGTGTAGCCTTCGAACTCGGGGCCGAGTTGATAGAGCAGGCGGACCTTCCCGTGGGCCTTCACCTGCGCTTCGATGGCCGGGATCAGCGTCGTTTCGTAATCCTCGGCGCTGACGCGCCCTTTGGCGGAAAATCCGACGACGTTGTCGGCGAGGTCCGGAATCGGTTCGAGCATGGCCGTTCACCATGGTTGCCGCAAGGGTGATGCACCCGTCTTTTTAATTATATCCCGACATAGGGGAATCCCTGCGAACCGCCTGCGCCGGCCGCCCGTGCGAACCCCGTCGTGCGTCGGGACCGGTGCGGGGTGTGCAGGGTGGAGTGTGGTATCGGGACCGAGACCGGGAAAGGCCTTGTTCAACCCCCCATGAGGTGCTCGAAGATCCGAAAGCCCGCGAGGTAGGTGCCGACCGCCGAGCCCAGGGTGCTCAACAGGAACACGAGCAGGATGCGCGCCACGCGGTTGCGCCACCAGCCCTTCCAGCGGGCGGTGTCGGTGCGCAGACGGCTGAAGTCGCCGACGCTCGGTTTGCGCAGCCACGCCTCGACCGCGGCGGTTACCATCCCGGCGCCGATCATGGGGTTCAGGGAGGTGATCGGCGCGGCCACGAAGGCGGTGAGTACGGTCAGCGGATGCCCGCCGGCGATGACGGCCCCCGCGGCGGAGAGTGCTCCGTTGATCAGCACCCATTCACTCACCAGCCGCCAGCCGAGGGACGGGCTGCGGTAGAATCCCAGTGCGAACCCGGCGACGATCAGGCCGACCACGACCCAGGGCAGCACCTTGGGCAGGAGGCTCGGCGGCGGTATCTGGTTCAAGGCGGCGAGGGTCGCGCGGGTGTCGGGGACCCCCTCCTCGAGATAGCGCCGGATACCGTTGACGTGACCGGCACCCACCACCGCCAGGATGCTGGTGTGGCCGCCGTCGCGCGCCTCGTCCTGGAGGCGCGCCGCCATGTAGCGGTCGCGCTCATCGATGAGCGGCACGAAGAGGTCGCGGGCCTGGTCGGCGAACTGGGCGAAGATGGATTCCAGCAGGTCGCCCTCCTTGAGCCGTTCGATCTCCGCCTCGGTGACCTTCTCCCGGGTGATGACGCTCGCGATCAGGCCGGAGAGCAGGTACAGGCGCCGCCACCAGGGGGCGCTGCGGTAGACGCGCTTGAGCGTCACTCCGACTTCACGGTCGATGAGCAGTACGGGGAGGCCCGCGGCGCGCGCCCGCTCGACCGCGACGCGCATCTCCTCGCCGGGGCGGATGTCGAATTGCTCGGCGAGGCGCTGCTGATAGGCGCCGAGCGCGAGGCTCGCGGTGACCATCGACGCCTTGCCCTCGCGCAGCACCTTGAGCAGGTCCATGCGCGCGAGGGCGTCGGGGTCGACCAGTGCGTCGTAGCGGCTCGGGCAAAGCTCCACCGCGACCGCGTCGTACGCACCCGTGTCGAGCTGTTCGCCGACCTGCTCGGCGCTGGCGCGCGAGACGTGCGCGGTACCGAGGAGTGTGATGCGGCGGTTGCCCAGGTCCAATCGGGTCAGTGGCCCGGGGTGCTCGGCGGATGGCATGCGGGGGCGGCTCGCAGTCGGGATGGCGTGTGGCGCCATTATACGGTGTCCGGCGCCGGAGGCTCGGGGTGGGTGGTCGGCGCCGCTTTGCGGGTGATCGGCCCCGGGAGAATGAGTCGGAGTGGGGTGGTCGATAACCCATTGATGGGAAAAGCAACGATGCTCGGTCGCGCGCGCCGTGTGCCGCGCGCGTGCGCCGTCGGGCGTTGTGGTATCGTATTCGCCGACGGACGGGGGGGCGTTCACCGGACGCGGTGCCTTCGTGGGTTGGTCTGTCTGCGCCGCGTGCGGCGGCCGTGTACGGGTCCGAGACGAGGTTGGAGATCGGCGAAGGAGAACAGAATGGCTGATGACAAAGAAGTGTTGGTGGTGGCCTCCAAGGTCAAGAACTATATTCGCGAGCAGTCCGGGATGAATACGTCGGCCGGGGTCTTCGATGTGCTCTCCGACCGGCTGCGGGAGATCTGCGACCAAGCCATCGAGAGCGCCCGTCGTGACGGCCGCAAGACGGTCAAGGACCGCGACGTCTGAGCCGGGTGGCCCGTCTGCTCAGGCGGGCGGGCCGCGACGGAGGAAGGCGGCGCGGGCGATGGGTGTGATACCCGTCGCCGGAGCGGGGGGCGGCGCGCGCATCCTGCAGGGGGTCTCCTGATTTTGGGGCGTGTCCCGCGGCGATCCGGCCCCGGCGGTGCGCCCCGGCGGACCCGCCGGGGCCGTCTTTCCTGGGTATCCCTGCCCCGCGAGAGGCTGCTCGATACGCGGATCTGCGACCTCGGTCTGCGCATCGAGGGCACCGAACTCGAGGTGCGTATCGCGCAGCTCGACGCGGAATTGGAACGGCGCGGGTTCGTCTTCCGCCCGCACTTCTGGCTCTCCGACGAGTGGTTCTGTCCCGACGGCATCCCGGGAGTCGCCATTCCGTTCTACCTGGCGCACCCCCGGCTCAAGCGCCTGGAACATGCGCACATGCTGGAGGTGGAGGGCGGGACGCATCCCTCGTGCATGCGCCTGCTGCGCCACGAGACCGGCCACGCACTTGTCAATGCGTATCGGGTGCATCGCCGGCGCGGTTGGCGCGAACACTTCGGGGATCCCGGCCAGAAGTACCCGGACACCTATCTTCCGAAGCCCTACAGCAAGCGTTACGTGATCCACCTGGACGACTGGTACGCTCAAAGCCATCCGCACGAGGACTGGGCCGAGACCTTCGCCGTCTGGCTCAAACCGAACTCCGGCTGGCGCACCCGCTACCGCGGCTGGTCGGCGCTGCGCAAGCTCGAGTACGTGGACGCCCTCATGGATGAGATCAAGGCCGTCCCGCCGCGCGTGCGCAGCCGGCGGCGGGTCACCCCGGCGCGCACCCTGCGCCTGACGCTACGGGAGTACTATGCGGGGAAGCAATCCCGGTACGGGACCGATTATCCGGAGTTCTACGATCGCCATCTGTTGCGCCTGTTCTCCAACGACGAGCAGCACCGGCGCAACGAACCGGCCTCGCTCTATATCCGCAGGACGCGCGTCGAGGTCACCGGGATCGTCTCACGCTGGACGTTCGAGTACCGCTACCGGATCGATCTCGTCGTCCGGGAGATGATGCGTCGTTGCGACAAGCTCGATCTCCACGTGGTACGCGACGATCGGCGGATGAAACTGGACTTCGTCTCCTGCCTGACGATGATCGTCATGAATTATCTGCATAGCGGCAAGTTCATGGTGGCGCTGTGAAAAGACTGCGCGTCATGATGCTGGTTCACCCGAGCCTCATCCCTCCGGAGGGGCCGATGGACCCGAATGATCCGCAGATGCAGGCCTTCGAGACCGAGTACGACGTGCGCAACGCGCTGGTGGACCTCGGTCATGAGGTGCGCGTGGTGGGCGTGTACGACGATCTCGCCCCGGCGCGCCGGACCATCGAGGAGTGGCGCCCGCACATCGCGTTCAATCTCCTCGAGGAGTTCGCGGGGCACGCGGACTTCGACTATTATGTGGTCAGTTATCTGCGCATGATGGGCGTCCCTTTCACCGGCTGCAAGCCGCGCGGCTTGGTCTTGGCCCGGGACAAGGCGCTGTCGAAGAAGATCCTCAAGTATCACCATATCCGCGTACCGGACTTCGTCGTCTTCCCGCGCGGGCGGCTGCGCCGGCGGCTGCCGGCGGTGACCTACCCGATGATCGTGAAGTCCCTGATCGAGCAGGGCTCCGTCGGCATCGCGCGCGCCTCCTACGTCGAGAACGAGGTCCAGTTGCGTGAGCGGGTCGCGCTGATCCACCAGAGGTTCGACAGCGACGCCATCGCCGAACGCTACATCGACGGGCGCGAACTGTACGTGACCGTGATCGGAAACACGCGCCTGGAGGTGTTCCCGATCCGCGAGTTGACCTTCAACAAGCTGGAGGAGGGGATGCCGCGGGTGGCCACCTACAAGGTCAAGTGGGACGCGAAATACCGCGAGCGATGGGGGATCGACTACCAGTTCGCACGCACATTGCCGGACGGAATGCCCGGGCGCATCATGCACCTGTGCAAGCGCATCTACCGTGTGCTGGACCTCAGCGGCTATGCGCGCATGGATCTGCGCCTGGACGCGGAGGGTCGTATCTACGTTCTGGAGGCCAACCCCAACGCCGGTATCGCCCGCTCCGACGACTGCGCATGGTCGGCGGAAAAGGCCGGGGTGAGTTACGAGCGATTCATTCAGCGGTTGCTGAATCTCGGGCTGCGCGCCGGGTCGGCGCCCGGCGGCTGATCCAGGGATTCGCGCATCCCCATACGTCCGGTAGGGCCGGGCTTGCCCCGCCGACATCGCGGACCCGTGGTAATCGCGGCGGATCCCCGCGGCGTTGTCGGCGGGCCAAGGCCCGTCCCACGGCGCACACGCCGCTATTCGGTCCCGCGCGGGCCCTCGATGTGGAACAACTCGATCTGCGTGCCGGCCAGCACGATGGTGCCGCGCCGGCGGTCGTATCCCGTGTGGCTGTACTCGAAGGCGTAGATCCGCAGCAGGCGCAGGCCGCGACCGGGTTCGCGCCGGATTCGGAGTCTGTGCAACGCCACGGTCTCGTCCAGGAGTTGGACGCCGAGTTTCTCGCAGGCCGCCGCGCAGACGCGGTTCGCCGTCTCGCGGGCGCGCATCGCGTCGCGCCAGATCCACACGGCGAGCCCCAGCAGCAGCAATCCGGTCAGAGGGATGCTCATTATGCAGGCGCCGTTCGGGCGGGGAGGGGACCGGGGGGCGTTTTGTTCCGCCCTCGGGGCGACTATAGCACGGCGGCGCGCGGGACCATCTCCGGCCCGGCGCGTTACCGGGACCGTTGCGCGTACTTTTCCGGGTGGCGTACGCTGGAGGCGCGGCGGTGTCGGGTGCCGCGGATGCAGGGTGGAACGCGATGCCGAAATCGATCTATGTGGGGAATCTGCCTTCCGGTACGTCGGAAGAGGAAGTCCGCGCGCTGTTCGCGCAGTACGGCACGGTCCATTCGGTCAAACTGATCACGGATCGTGAAACGGGTCGAGCCCGGGACTTCGGGTTCGTGGCAATGGAAGCCCGGGACGCCGAGACGGCGATCGGGGGACTGAACGGCGCATCGTTTCAAGGACGGGCGTTACGGGTCAATGAGGCCCGCGGGCGTATCCCGCGCGAGGGGTGAACGTCGCGGCGGCTCTGGTGCGCGCGGCATCGATCCCCCGATTCGGGGCCGCGTCGAACCTCCTTTTATGTAGGGCGTGGGCATGGGGGGGCGAGGATGCCCGGTTGGTCGCGGTGACGTCTTCACCCCGTCGTTCCGCCGGGTTCGCGCACAATGCGTTCCACGGCAAGCGCTTACCCAAACGGAGAGGGGTCTCTATCCAATTGGGGAGGGGTCGGTTTTTGACCTGGGTCAAACCGCTCGCGCCCCTGCTCCAGTATCGTCCCTCCGTGGTCTGCGGCTCGGACGGTCGCGTCGCGCGTCGTTGCGGTCTATGCCGGGTTTCGGTACAGCGCTCTAGCGAGGACTCCACATGCCCAAGAAAACCCATAACACACCGATGCTCGATGAGCTCGAAAGCGGCCCCTGGCCGAGTTTTATTACCGGATTCAAACGCCTGCGAGATGCACACCAGGACGACAGAATCCGCGGGGTGGCCGATGACCTGCTCGGTCAGCTCGAGCACTCCTACGAGACCCGCAAGGGTTATTGGAAGGGCGGCACCGCGGGTGTGATCGGCTACGGCGGCGGCGTCATCCCCCGCTTCTCCGAGGTCGCCGACCAGTTTCCCCGATCCGCGGAGTTCCATACCCTGCGCATCATGCCGGCCCCGGGGATGCACTACGATACCGGGATATTGCGCAAGTTCTGCGACATTTGGGAGCAGTATGGTTCCGGCCTGATCGCGCTGCACGGGCAGAGCGGCGATATCATGTTCCAGGGCTGCAGCACCGAGAACATCCAGCCCTCCTTCGACGCGCTCAACGAGTTGGGCTTCGATATGGGCGGGGCGGGGCCGGACGTGCGCAGCTCCATGTCGTGCGTCGGTCACGCGCGTTGCGAGCACTCTTGTTATGACGAGGGTCGTGCGCATCGGACCCTCGTAAACACGTTCATCGATGAGCTCCACCGGCCGTCGTTCCCGTATAAATTCAAGTTCAAGTTTTCCGGTTGTCCGAACGATTGTACGAATTCCGTGCAACGATCCGATATGGCCGTCATCGGTACTTGGCGTGACGACATCCAGGTGAAGCAGGACGAGGTCCGCAAGTTCGTTCAAGAGCATGGGCGCCAGTACGTGGAGGACAACGTCATCAGCCGTTGCCCGACGCGCGCGCTCAGTCTCATGGACGATGACGGCCTCCGGATCGACAATCGCAACTGCGTACGCTGCATGCACTGCATCAACGTGATGACCAAGGCCTTGTCCCCGGGCAAGGACCGCGGGGTGACGATTCTGGCCGGCGGCAAGCGCACCCTCAAGATCGGTGACCTGCTGGGGGTCGTGATCGTTCCCTTCATGAAGCTGGAGAGCGACGAGGACTACCAGCATATCGTGGAGCTGGCGCAGAACATCATCGACTTCTGGGCGGACAACGCTCTCGAACACGAGCGTTGCGGCGAAATGATCGAGCGCATCGGGTTTGCAAATTTCCTGGAAGGCGCTGGATTGGAGCCGGATCCCGCCATGGTCAACCACCCGCGGACGAACTCGTACATCCGCATCGACAGGTGGGACGAAGAGGCCAGGAAGTGGAACGAGCGCAAGGGCAAGGCGACCGACTGATCGGAGCGCCCGTGTCTCGACCGTTTCTATATGCATCCCGCGAATCGAATGAATGGAGGTAATGATGTCCGCGCAACCGCGTATGCCGATTGAAAGTGGCGTCCCGGATGCATTTCAGTACATGCATCCGGCACTGCGCAGGAACTATGGGCAATGGGCGTGGCATGAGCGCCCACGCCCCGGCGTGCTGCACCACGTCGCCGAGACCGGCGACGAGGTGTGGACCGTGCGCGCCGGCACCCAGCGGCAGATGGACGTGTACACGATCCGCAAGCTGTGCGATATCGCCGATCAACATGCCGAGGGCCACGTGCGGTTCACGGTCCGCAGCAACATCGAGTTCATCGTCAGCTCCGCCGAGAAGGTGGATCCGCTGATCGCCGCGCTCGGCGAGGCCGGTTTCCCGGTGGGTGGTACGGGAAATTCCGTTTCCATGATCTCTCACACCCAGGGGTGGCTGCACTGCGACATCCCGGCGACCGACGCCTCCGGCGTGGTCAAGTCGTTGATGGATGAGTTATACGAGGAATACATCAACGAAGAGATGCCCAACCGTGTGCGGATCACGACCTCCTGCTGCCAGATCAATTGCGGCGGCCAGGGGGATATCGCCATCAATATCCAGCACACCAAACCGCCCAAGATCAACCACGACCTCGTGGGCAATATCTGCGAGCGCCCGTCGGTGGTGGCGCGTTGCCCGGTGGCGGCGATCCGCCCGACCGTGGTAAACGGCAAGCCGTCGCTGGAAGTGGATGAGCGCAAGTGCATGTGTTGCGGCGCCTGCTATCCGCCGTGTCCGCCCATGCAGATCAATGATCCCGAGAACTCCAAGATCGCGATCTGGGTCGGCGGCAAGAACTCCAACGCCCGTACCAAGCCGACGTTCCACAAGCTGGTCGCGGCGGGCCTACCGAACAATCCGCCGCGTTGGCCGGAGGTTGCGGCGGTGGTCACGAACATCCTCAAGATTTACAAGGAGGATGCCCGTGACTGGGAGCGGATGGGCGAGTGGATAGATCGCATCGGTTGGTCGCGGTTCTTCGAACTGACCGAGCTGCCGTTCACGCGCTACCATATCGAGAACTGGCGCGGGGCGCGTCAGACCCTCAATTCATCGACCCACATCCGGTTCTGATCCACATCCGCTACGCCGGGGACTCTTGTCCCCGGCGTGGTACTGTGGAACCTCAACACCCACGGCGTTGGGTCATCGAGCCCCGCCCCACGGGGGCTGCCCGATCGTGGTGGCGACCTCAGCGTTCAAGGGGTCAGAGTACTTGAAATCCCAACTGCGCTGATGCTGCGATCCGGCGCTGGAAATTTCAAGTACTCTGACCCCTTGAACTCCCTGGCGTGGCGGGGACTCCTCTTGCTCCCCAAGGGCAGGGCTTGCCCGGCCGACACCGTGGAGCCGCGACACCCACGGCAGTGATCGCCCGGCGTTTCCGGCGGGGGGATCCCCGCCCGCAAGGGTCGTGCGTGCCCGGTTGCGGCGGGGACCTCGGAATCGGTCCATAGCGTACAATGGCCGGGCGGCATATCGGATGCGCCTGCCTATCGCCTTCGCTACCGCGCCCGCGCCACGTCTAACCGGGGACTACTCCCCCCTCGCTCCACTCCCCCCATGGCACACAACGGGTTCGTTCCGTGCGTCGACGTAGCGCGCGTTACCGATGCGGTACCTGAGCGTGGTCGGGAAATCGCTCGGTAACGAGCGGTTCTCACAGAGGAAATGGCGGAGGGCGACGGCCGGGGGGCCGGGTCTGGGGTGCCGGCCGTCTGTTCGGACAGCGTGTGGGAGGGGGGCCCGGGGACGGTCCCGATGCGAGAAAAACCCCCGGCGACCGACTGCGGCCCCGGGGGTCGTGTACCGATCAGTTCGTGCCGGGCGCGCCGTCCTTCTTCTTGATGGACAGCAGTTCGATATCGAACATCAGGGTCTGGTTCGGTCCGATGGCGTTGCCGGCGCCCTTGGCCCCATAGGCGAGCTTCGGTGGGATCACCACTTGCCATTTGGATCCGACCGGCATCCGTTCCAGCGCCTCCCGCCAACCCGAGATGACGCGCCCGACCGGGATCTCGGCGGGCTTGCCGCGCTTGTAGGAGCTGTCGAACACGGTGCCGTTGGGAAGTATGCCCCGGTAGTTGACCACGACGGTGTCCGCAGCGGTCGGTTTCGGTCCCTTGCCTTTACGCAGCACTTTGTATTGCAGCCCGTCGGGCAGTTCTACGGCGCCCTTCTTCTTGAATGCGGCCTGGAACGCCTTGCCGGTCTTCAGGTTCTGCTTCGCCTCGGCGACCTGCTTCTTGTGTCTCTCCCGCTGGAATTTCATGACCGCGGTCTGCATCTGCCCGGGGGTGAGGCGCGTTTTGGCACCCGTTATGACGTCCTGCACCGCCTGGGCCAGCGCGCGTGTGTCGATCTTCGTGAGTCCCTGCTCCTTGAGATTGTGGCCGATTTGGAAGCCGATGGCATAGCCCAGTCGCGCTTGGTCGGTCTTGAGCGGTGCGACAGGCGATTTCGCGAGCACCGTGAGCGGCAGCGCACAGGCCACGACGGCCAGTAGCAATCTTGTCTTCATCCTGTTTCCTCGATGGTTGCGGAGTTCGGATGCGCAACGACACCCCGGCCGACGGGCCCGGGCCTCGGCACCGCGCTATGGTCCCACAACTGTCGCGACGATCCAAGCGCGGGCGCACGGGTACGGCCGGGCGCCCGCGATTCGGCCTCAGATCGCTGAGTTTGAGCGAAAAACGGCATCCGGACGGGGCGGAGTGCCGAACCACCATATTTTAAGGGGAGCAGGCGCGCCGCCGGCACACCGGAGGACCCGACGGACCGGGGTGAGTTGCCCCCGGCACTGCTCCGTACATGAATCGAGCGCGAAAAATCGGTATGCTCGTTTTTCCGACGGACCTATGGCTTGGTATGGACATCATCGATCTGAAACAGCCGGAGCTGTACTTCAACCGTGAGTTGAGTCTGCTGGAATTCAATCGCCGGGTCCTGGCGCAGGCCCGGGACGAGGCCACGCCGCTCCTCGAACGGCTGCGCTTTCTGTGCATCGCCAGCACCAATCTGGACGAGTTTTTCGAGATCCGGGTCGCGGGGCTGAAACAGCGCGTCGAACTGGGCGCCGTGCAGCCCTCGGGCCCCGATAACCGCACCCCGCAGGAGATCCTCAAGGCCGTCAGCAGGCAGGCCCACGAGCTGATGGACGAGCAGTACCGCATTCTCAACGAGGTGCTGATCCCGCGCCTCGCCGAACGGGAGATCCGGCTCATCCGGCGTACCGAGTGGACCGAGGCCCAGGAGGCCTGGGTGCGCAAGTACTTCGAGGAGAGTCTCCTGCCGGTGCTGTCACCGCTCGGTTTGGACCCCGCGCACCCGTTTCCGAGGATCCTCAACAAGAGTCTGAACTTCATCGTCTCGCTGGAGGGCCGGGACGCCTTCGGGCGCAGTGCCGAGGTGGCCGTCGCACCGGCGCCGCGGGCGTTGCCGCGCATCATCCAGTTGCCGATGGAGGAGAGCGGGAGCGGACCTTTCGACTTCGTTTTTCTCTCGTCCGTCATCCACGCCTACATCGATCAGCAATTCCCGGGCATGCAGGTGACCGGTTGTTACCAGTTCCGCGTGACCCGCAACAGCGACCTGTTCGTGGACGAGGAGGAGATCGACGATCTGCTGCGGGCGGTGGAGGGCGAACTCGCCTCGCGCCGTTACGGTGCCGCCGTGCGCCTGGAGGTGGCCCACGACTGCCCGGAGGACATGGTCGAGTATCTGCTCCACAAGTTCCAGCTCGGGCGCGACGATCTCTACCAGGTCAACGGCCCGGTGAATCTCAATCGGCTGGCCGCGGTGTGCGACCTCGTGGACCGTCCGGATGTGAAGTATCCCGGTTTCAGCTCCGGCCTCCCCGCCCGGCTCATCGGGAGTCCGGACCTGTTCGAGGTCGTGCGCAAACAGGACGTGCTGCTGCATCATCCCTTCGAGTCGTTTCTCCCGGTAGTGGACTTCCTGCGCCAGGCGGCCGCCGATCCCGAGGTGCTGGCCATCAAGCAGACCCTGTACCGGACCGGCCCCGATTCCGCGATCGTCGACGCCCTGGTGACGGCGGCGCAGGCCGGCAAGGAGGTGACCGTCGTCATCGAGCTGCGTGCGCGCTTCGACGAGGCGGCCAACATCGGGCTGGCCGAGCGCCTGCAGGAGGCGGGGGCGCATGTGGTCTACGGGATCGTCGGCTACAAGATGCACGCCAAGTTGATCCTGATCGTGCGCCGCGAGGGGCGTACGCTGCGCCGCTATACCCACCTCGGGACCGGCAACTACCATCCGCGTACGGCACGACTGTATACGGACTACGGCCTGTTCACCTCCGACCCCGTGATCGGCGACGACATCCACCGCATCTTTCTGCAGTTGACCGGCGTAGGGCGCGCGCCGAAGATCCGCAAGGTGCTGGCCTCGCCGTTTGCGCTGCACGGGGCGTTGTTGGAGCGGATCGAACGCGAGACGCGTCACGCCGCCGAGGGGCGGGCGGCGCGCATCATCGTCAAGGTCAACGCCCTGGTCGAGTCGCAGGTGATCCAGGCCCTGTACCGGGCGTCTATGGCGGGCGTGCGCGTGGACCTGATCGTACGCGGGATCTGCTGTCTGCGCCCGGGGGTGCCCGGGGTATCGGATCGCATCCGCGTGCGCTCGGTGGTGGGGCGCTTCCTGGAGCACACCCGTGTCTACTATTTCCTGAACGGCGGCGAGTGCGAGGTGTTCTGTGCCAGCGCCGATTGGATGGAGCGCAACTTCTTCCGCCGCGTCGAGACGTGTTTCCCCATCGAGTCGCGCGCGCTACGCGATCGTGTGATCAAGGAATTGAAGTTCTATTTGAAAGACAACACCCAGGCCTGGGTGTTGAGGAGCGACGGCACCTACCATCGTCGCGTGCCGCGTGCCGGCGCCGCGGCGTTTTCCGCGCAGCAGCGGCTGCTGGAGTTGCTGGCCTCCCCGGTATAGGGTCTCGGGGGCGCGACGCGCTTCCCGCTCCTACGCGATTCGCTATGCGCGGGTTTCTAAGAACAGTGCAGTTCGTAGCCCGCGGCCTTGAGGTAGGCGGCCTCCTGCTCCAGATCCGCCTGGGTGAGGGGGTGTTGTTCCAGCCAGCTGTCGGGGAAAACCAGAGCGAGGGATTTTCCGGCGGCGACCAGTCGTAGCGGCGGCGGGGGATGGGGGCTGCGGCTGCGATGCAGCACCACGGACAGGCGCAGCAGGATCGACAGCCGCGTGGCGTCGCGGACCCACGAGGCGGGCAGTTGCGCGAGTGCCGTTGCGGGAAACTTGCGGCGGTGGGCGCGGACCACGGTCGCGAGCAGTACCTGGTCGCGTCGCGAGAAGCCCGCCAAGTCCGCGTTGGCCAGCACGTAGGCGGCATGTTTGTGATGGCCGCTGTGGGCGATGCCCAACCCGATCTCGTGCAGGCCGGCGGCCCACCCCAGGAGTCGCTCCGAGGCCTCTTCGTCCAGCGCCCAGGATCCGGCCGTTTGCGCAATCAATTCCAGGGCCGTGCGGCGCACACGTTCCGCCTGGGCGATGTCGACGTTGTAGCGCGCCGCGAGGTTGTCTATGGTCCGGGCGCGCAGGCCGTCGTGCTCGTGGATGCGGCCGATCAGGTCGTAGAGCAGACCCTCGCGCAGCGCGCTGTCGGATATGCGCATGCGCTCGATGTCCAGGGCCTCGAAGGCGGCGGTCACCACGGCGACCCCGCCCGGGAAGACCGGCGCGCGCGTCGCGCTTACTCCGGGCAGCCGGATCCGGTCGACGCGGCCCGCCTTGAGCAGGGCATCACGCAGGCGCCGCAGCGTCTCCAGGGTGATTCCCGCATCGCTCCAGCCGGATTCGGTCACGGTCCGATAGACGGCACGCAGCGTGCCGGAGGTGCCGATGGCGTCGGCCCAGCCGAGCCCGCGGAAGATGGCCCTGTGGGGTTCGAGTTCTCTGCGCGCGGCCAGGACCGCCCGCCGCCAGCGCTTGGCGCCGATCTGCCCGTCCGCGAAGTGCGTGCGGCTCATGTTCACGCAGCCCATGTACAGGCTTTCCATGTGCAGCGGTTCGCTGCTCTCGCCGACGATCAGTTCCGTGCTGCCGCCGCCGATGTCCATGACCAGCCGTCGGCGCCCGTCGCCGGCGATACCGTGTGCGACGCCGGCATAGATCAGCCGCGCCTCCTCCACGCCGGAGATGATCTCGATCGGGTGCCCCAAGGCGCGCTCGGCGGCGTCGAGGAACTCCTTGGCATTGCGGGCGCTGCGCAGGGTGTTGGTGCCGACCGCCCGAACGCTGCCCGGGGGCATGTGCCGCAGGCGCTGGCCGAAACGTTCCAGGCAGCCGATGGCGCGTGTGGCCGCCTCGGGGGTGATCCGGCGGTCCTTGCCCAGGCCTCCGGCAAGCCGGACCATGTCGTGGAGACGGTCGAGTACGTTGAGCTGCCCGTCGAGCATGCGGGCGACCAGCATGTGAAAGCTGTTCGATCCGAGATCGACGGCGGCCACCGTCTCGGGAGGGGATTTCTGGGTGCGCGGCACGATGTGGCGGCGGGTCGTGTGGCTCGTCGGATTCGGCGCCTATTCTGGGCGCTCCCGGCTCTTCGGGCAAGCGGTCGCGGTCGGCATCCGTCGCGGCGTGACCGGCGGATCGATCCGTATCGCCGATCCCCGGGCCCCGCGCGCTCAATCGTTTCGGGAGACCGAGTACAACGCGGGCGTGGTGTCGAAGGAGACGAGCCGCGTCGCGACCTCGCGCGCCGCGGCGATCAGGTTCCGGCGGGTGCCGCGCGCGCGCAACGCGGCCCGGCACTGCGTTCGCCGCGCCGCGGCGGCCCGTGCCAGGGCGAGCAATCCGGGCAGCGGGTCGTCGTGACGCGCCAGGCGCAGTTGCGTCTCGGTGCCGGCGCCGAGCGCGATTTCCATCACGCGCCGGGCGTAGGCCGCGGTGGCGTCCGGCGCCGTCGCGCGCAGCATATCCAACAACGCGTGAGCGTCCTGAAGCTCGCCCAGCTCATCCTGGAGCGACTTCAGCGCCGCGACCGTTTCGGCGGCGCCGGGTACCCCGGCCGGTATTTCCCCCGGCATCCGGGCGCAGAACGGTTCAAGCAGATAGCGCAAGCGCTTGCCGCGGATTCGCGCGCGGTGCGCCTGTCGGTCGTGGGCACCGGCATCGAGCACGGCCAGGGCGCGTTCCAGCGCGTCGGCGTGGGTCAGGATCAACGCCCCGCTGACCGCCGCGAACGATTCGACGCAGGTCCTCGTCGCGCCTGCGGCCAGGCGCTCTCGCAGCCGAGGCTCGAGGCGCGTCCAGCAACGCGCGATACACGTGCGGGCGCGCCGGTAGCCCCGGGTGCGTCGTGTCTCCAGGTGCGCGGCCAGCCACCGTGCGCCGGGTTGTTCGCGGGATTCGAGCGCCGGCAACCGGTCGCGCACCCATTCGAGACCGACCTCGGTGTCGCGTGCCCTATTGGTCGTCCGTGCCAGGCGGCGCAGGCGTCGCGTGAGCTTGCGGCCGGGTTCCAGCCACGGTGCGTAGGCCCGCAGACACCCGCGCAGCCGCCGCAGGGCGACCCGAAAATCGTGCAGCGCCTCGGCGTCGGCTCCACGCCGCAGCCGCTGTGCCGCGTCATGGACTTCTCCGGTGAGTGCGAGGGCGCGATGACGTGCGCCCTCGGTCGCGCACCGGCGCAGTCGATCGGGGTTCACCCGGCCTCTCCCAACCGGCGCAACAGGCGCGGCGTGAGGGCCCAGTGCAACCGCGCCTCACCCGGTCCCGCGACCGCGGGAAACTCGAGCAGGCAGGCCGCCCCCTTTTTGAACTCCAGCGGTGCCGAGCCGGCACAGCCCAGGCACCATGCCACCCAACGCCCGAGATCCGGCTCGTGGCCCACGAGCACTACGGGGGCGGTGTCGGTGGCGTGGTGGCGCGTCCACTCGAGCAGCGCCCGAGATTCGAATCCGGGCGCGAGGGTTTCGGTCTGCGCCGGTCCCGGGATCCCGTAAACGTGGGTGATGATCTGCGCCGTCTCGCGTGCCCGGACCAGGGGACTGCAGGCCACGAGGCCCGGCTGCGGCAGGATCCGCCGCAGGCCGGCTGCGGCGCGTTCCATCTTGCGGCGCCCGGCGGGAGTCAACGCGCGCTGCGCGTCCGGATGTCGTGCGCGCGTCGCCGCGTTGCGATCCTCGGCGATGGCATGGCGAACGACGACAATGCGCAGCATAGGAGACGCCTCGTGGTGCGGCCCCGGGGCGTACGCACCCGGGGCCGGGTTTTCAGCATAGACGGCGTAGCGAACGTCGGTCAATGCGCCCCCGGCGGCCTGTCGGAGTCGGCGCGGATCAACCGATGCAGCACTCACGGATCGCCGGCAGCAACTGTTCGACCGCTTGAGTGCCGGCCGCGATCGCCTCGGCGGCCCGGTCGAATTCCATCAGCCCCAGGTGGCCCAGGCGCGGGCTGATCATCAGGTCGGGCGGGTCCCCGGCCATACGACTGCGGGTGATGCGATCCTGCATGATGTTCAGGGAACCGGACAGTACGTCGAACAGGCCGAGGGTCGGGGTCCCGGTCGCATCGGACGGACCGATGAGCGCGGCGGTTCCGGCGCGCAGCGAGCCGGCGAACTGCGCGGCCAGTTGCGCGAGGAGGCCTTCTTCGATCGCGTCGACGCCGGGGTCGTGCGGCACCCGGGGTTTGCCGGCATCGTCCGCACGCCGGGTGTGTCGCCCGACCAGATCGCCGTTGAGATTGACCGCGATGACCACTTCCGCACCGAGCGCCCGGCATACCGATATCGGAACCGGGTTGACCAGACCGCCGTCCACCAGCCAGCGCCCGTCCCGGCGCACGGGGGGGAACAGCCCCGGCAGGGCGAACGAGGCGCGTACCGCATCGAGCAACGGGCCGCGCCCGAGCCAGATTTCCCGGCCGGTCCCGAGGTCCGTGGCGACCGCCGAGAACACCTTGGGCAGATCCTCGATCGGGCTATCGTAGGAGCGGCCGCGGAAGAAGCGCATCAGGCGCTCGCCCTGGATCAGACCACCGCCCGTGAGGCGGACGTCGAGCAGCCGCACCACGTCGCGCCGGGTCAGGCCGCGCACCCAGTCCCCGAGTGCGTCGAGGTCGCCCAGCGCATAGGCGCCGCCGATCAGCGCGCCGATCGAGGTGCCGCAGACCACGCCGGGTTCCACTCCCGCGCGGCGCAGGGCCTGGAGGACCCCGATGTGCGCCCAGCCCCGCGCCGAACCGCTGCCGAGCGCGACGCCGACACGGGGTTGCATTCGTTCGTCCGGGTGCGTGATCACAAAACCGCTCATGTGGGATCCTTCCAGGCTCCGGCACGCCGCGTCGCCGGATCCTGCCGATAAAAGGCCTGGAATTGCCGGTACACTCCCGGGTGGGAGCGCAGCAGCCGTGCGGGCGCGTCGAAGAACACTTCGCTGGCGATGGCGAAGAACTCCGCGGGGTTCTCGGCGCCGTAGGGATCGAGCGAGGGGGGGATCCCCGAGGCGATCTCGCCGCGCAACGCGCCATAGGCCTGCATCAGGGTCTCGCTCCATGCCCCGGGATCCATCCCCCGGTGCAGCGGCGGATGCCCGTTGGCGGAGCCGTCGAGCATGTCGAGTTTGTGCGCGCACTCGTGGACGACCACGTTGCTCCCGGACCCGGACGGGCGGTCGCCGAGGCGGGCGTTTTCCCACGACAGGACCAGCGGTCCGCCGTCCCAGGCCTCACCCATCAGCGCGTGGCGCGTGCGGTGCACGACGCCCGCCTCATCGCGTTCCTCGCGCCGCGCCACGAACGCTCCCGGATAGACGATCACCGAGGACCATCCCCGGTACCAGTCGGAATCGAGGCCCAGGATCGGAACGGCGGCCTGGATCGCGATGGATAGCGTCATCTCCGCGGTGATCTCGAGTCCCGCGCCGCCGTAGAAACGTTTCCCGCCCAGAAACAGGGTGGTGAGGTCGCGCAACCGGGCGATTTCCCCGGGGGTGAGGCCCTTGGCGAGGGCGCACGCCCGCACGGCGGCGTGCCACACCGGATCCCGGACCGCGTGGCGGCGCAGGATGCGCCGTCGTCGCCACTCCCCGAATGCGTGCAGCACGTAGTCCCCGTGAGCCCGTCCATGCCGAATCCCGCCGCGGTCGCCGGACCTCGCCCTCGACCGGGCTATGAAGCCGGGCTCCGCAAGACGGGGCCTGAGGATCGGCCCGAACGCGCCGGTACACCGGGCAGTATACCGGACGCGGGCCCGAGGCGGTCGCCCGAGAGTATCGTCGTCGCGAACACCGACAGGGGGAGGGCGGTGAACCGAACGGTATTCCTGCGTATAGCCGCTGGAACCGGGAGGATCGACTCACCGGCTGGAGCGATGCGGATCGACATTCCCACGGGCGTGCCCCCGGTCTACGTATGAGTTCGATCCGCGCGGATGCGGGTCGTCGGGTGTCGTTATCTCGGTGACCCGGCGATGGTGCGGGCCCGTCTCGAGGAGGAGACCTAGGCATTTTACTTATTCTAATATTCACATATTCTGTTGACTCTGCAAGAGCGGGGCGCCATTCTTGGACGCCGTCCCGCGGGCCCGAACGGGCGCCCGGTCCCTTTCACCTCCCTGCAAAGCGAGTGTACCGTGACTTTCAAACGCCTACTCTCCGTCGTCGCCCCGATTTTCTGCTGGATCCTACTGTTGCCGTCCCCGGCGTATGCCACCAACGGGTATCAATTGATGGGTATCGGCAGTTACCAGAAGAGCCTCGGCGGGGCGGTTACGGCGAATCCGGGTTCGGCGATGACGGCGATCACCAACCCGGCCGGGATGGCGCGCATCGGCACGCGCGCGGATTTCAGCATGGAGGCGTTCCTGCCCTCGCGCAGCGTGGATTTTCGGGCCGGGGGCGGCGCGGAGGCGGGCAGCGACACGCGCCTCTACGGCATTCCCTCCCTGGGGTGGACCGCGCCGGTCTCGCCGTCGCACCCGAACGTCTACTTCGGCGGGGGGATGTACGGGACCTCGGGCATGGGTGTGGATTACCCGGTCACGTCGCTGAACGCGAGCGGGGGCACCTTCGTCGGCTACAGCAACGTGATGTTCTGGCAGATGGCGCCGACGCTGGCGTGGAATGTCAACCGTCGCCTGAGCGTCGGCGCGGCTCTCAATCTCGACTACCAGTCGGTCTCGCTGTTCCAGGAGATCCGGCAGGGGACGGGGACCTACCAGGCGGATCTCAGCCGCGGGGCCTCGGCGTTCGGGATCGGTGTGGGTGTCGGCATCCTCTATGATCTCACGCCGCACGTCACGCTCGGCCTGGCCTACAAGAGCAAGCAGTTCTTCCCCCGGTTCAAGTACCAGCTCCGCAAGGGCGATGTGGATACGACGCTCGCCGGCGGCGGAGTTGGGCCGGCCGGTACCTACACGCTCGGCCTGGACTACCCGCAACAGATCGCCGTCGGCATGGCGGTGCGCCCGACCGGGCGCCTGACGCTGTCGGCGGACCTCAAGTGGATCAACTGGGCCGATACGATGAACCGCCTGGAGATCCACGGCCCCAGGGTCCGCTTCCCGATCGACTCGGGGTGGTCCAACCAGACGGTGTTCGCGCTCGGGGCGGCCTACCGGGTAAGCGAGCAACTGACCCTGCGTGCCGGCTATAACCACGGCAGCTCTCCGATCGACGACGCACATGCCGGCGACAACCTCATCCTCCCGGCGGTGGTCGAAAACCATTTCGCGGTGGGCGGGAGCTACGCGTTCAACACGCGCTGGGTGTTGAGCTTCCATCTCATGTACGCACCGCGTGTGACCGTCACCGCACCGGCCGATGATCCGCTGATCGGCGGGGCGAAGACCTCGCTGAAGGAGTCTTCCGCGGGACTCGATATCGGCTATCGCTTCTGATTCGTCGGCGATGCCCCGGCGCCGAGGCATCGCCGACGACGTTTACTCTCCGCCGCCGGGTTTTTCCCGATGACCGCCGAACTCGGCGCGCATCGCCGAGAGGACCTGCGCCGCGAAGCGGCCCTCCCCGCGTGAGGCGAAGCGCTCGTAGAGTGCGGTGGTGAGCACCGGCGCGGGCGTCCCGGACTCGACCGCCGCGAGCACGGTCCAGCGTCCTTCCCCCGAGTCGGAGACGCGCCCGGAGTAACCCTCGAGGGCCGGATCGCGGGCCAGGGCGTCGGCGGTGAGGTCGAGCAGCCACGAGGCGATCACGGTGCCGCGCCGCCAGACCTCGGCGATCTCCGCCAGATCGAAGTCGTAGCGGTAGGCCTCGGGGTGCTGCAAGGGGGAGGTCTCGGCGTCGCGCTCGAAGTCGCGCTTGCCGACGTTGGCATGTCGGAGTACGTCCAGGCCCTCGGCGAGTGCGGCCATCATTCCGTACTCGATGCCGTTGTGGACCATCTTCACGAAGTGGCCGGCGCCCGAAGGACCGCAATGCAGGTAGCCCTCGGTCGCGGGGCCGGCCTTGCCGCCGCGTCCCGGGGTCGGGGGTGCGGTCGCCACACCCGGTGCCAGCGCCGAGAAGGCCGGCTCGAGGTGTTTCACGGCGTCGTCGTCTCCGCCGATCATCAGGCCGTAGCCGCGTTCCAGGCCCCAGACGCCGCCGCTCACTCCCACATCGAGATAGCGCAGGCCGCGTTCGGCGAGGCTCGCACTACGCTTGAGGTCGTCACGGTAGTAAGAATTGCCCCCGTCGATCAGGATATCGCCCGGTTCCAGCAACGGTGCAAGCTCGTCGACGAGCCCGTCCACCACCGCCACCGGCACCATCATCCAGAGGGCGCGCGGTTTTTGCAGCGCCGCGACCAATTCCTGCAATGAACCGGCGCCGCGCGCACCTTCCTGCTCCAGGGTTCGGACCGACTCGGGGCCGTGGTCGTAGACCACGCACTCGTGGCCCGCGTGCAGCAGCCTGCGCACCATGTTGGCGCCCATGCGCCCCAAGCCGATCATGGCAATCTGCATTGTGTCTTCCTCCTGTCGTGAATGCGTGTCGACGGGGATCGCGCATTACCCGGTGAGCGCCCGCCGCGCCTTGGTCCGACGCTTCGGTGGATATCCGAATGGACCCCCGAGCGTGAAACACTACACCGGATTAGACCCGACGAGGGCGATTGGTGCCGTAGGGTGTCGAGCGTAGCAGATCGGGACTCGGACGGTGCAACGTCCGCTCGAGTGGTCACAGCAGGACCTGTTCGATCCCGCCGTTCCCGGTGCGCTCGAGGAATCGTCGCTGCCAGTCGGCGCCGAGCAGCCGGTTGGCCATTTCCACGACGATGTAGTCGGTTTCCAGTCCGGTGTCCTCGGCGTAGCGCATCAGCCCCTGCTGGCAGGCGGGGCACGAGGTGAGCAGTTTCACGTCTCCGTGCGCCTTCGGGGTGCCGGTGAGCGCGCGGATATCCTCGTGCAGTTCTTCCTGTTTGCGGAACCGGACCTGGGTGGCGATGTCCGGGCGCGCGATCGCGAAGGTCCCGGCCTCGCCGCAGCAGCGATCCGAAAGCCGCACCTCACGGCCCATGAGCCGCGCAGCGACCTCGACGCCGTTGTAGGTCTTCATCGGCGTGTGGCAGGGCTCGTGATAGAGGTAGCGCATCCCTTGCAGGCCGTCGAGTCGCAACCCCTTCTCCATGAGGTACTCGTGGATGTCGAGCAGCCGGCAGCCGGGAAAGATCTTTTCGAACTCGTACTTGAGAAGCTGATCCATGCACGTCCCGCAGGAGACGATCACGGTCTTGATGTCCAGGTAGTTCAGGGTATTCGCGACACGGTGGAACAGCACGCGGTTGTCGGTGGTGATCTTGTGGCCGCGTTCGCGTTCGCCGCCGGCGGTCTGCGGATAGCCGCAGCACAAGTATCCCGGGGGCAGCACGGTCTGTGCGCCCGTCTCGCAGAGCATGGCGAGGGTCGCCAGGCCGACCTGGCTGAACAGCCGCTCCGAGCCGCAGCCGGGGAAGTAGAACACCGCCTCGGCGTCCTCGCCGGCGCGCTCCGGGTCGCGCAGGATCGGTACCATCTTGGCGTCCTCCACTCCGAGCAGGGCGCGCAGGGTCTGTGTCGGCAGTCCCGCCGGCATCGGCTTTTTCACGAAGTTGATGACCTGAGTGCGCACCGACATGGGTCCGGTGCTGGCGGCGGGCGCCGAGGAATTGCCCTTGCGCCCGAAGCGCCCGATCGCGTGGTAAGCCAAGCGCTGGGCGCGGTAGCCCCACTCGATCATGATCTTGCGCATCAGTTTGATGGTGCGCGGGTCGGTTACGTTCAGGAATGCCATCGCCGCCCGGGCCGCGGAGTTGGGGTGCTTGTGGCCGCGCCGGCGCAGGATGTGGCGCATGCGGATGGAGACGTCGCCGAAGTCGATGTCCACCGGGCAGGGGTTGAGGCACTTGTGGCACACGGTGCAGTGGTCGGCCACGTCGTTCATCTCGGCGAAGTGGTGGGTGGAGATGCCCCGGCGCGTCTGCTCCTCGTACAGGAACGCCTCGATGATCAGCCCGGTTGCCAGGATCTTGTTGCGCGGCGAGTAGGACAGGTTGGCGCGCGGGATATGGGTGGCACAGACCGGTTTGCACTTTCCGCAGCGCAGGCAGTGGCGGATGTCGTCGTTGAGCGCGCCGAGTTCGCTCTCCTCGAGCAGCAGCGCCTCCTGCTGCACCAGGCGCAGCGAGGGCGTATAGGCGCGCTCCAGTCCGGCACCGGGCAGGAGCTTGCCGCGGTTGAAACGTCCCTGCGGGTCCACCCGGCGCTTGTAGGCGGCGAATGCCTCCAGGGTCTCGGGCTCCAGGTAGCGGAGCTTGGTCAGGCCGATGCCGTGTTCCCCGGAGATGACGCCGCCCAGGGACTTGGTCAGTTCCATCACGCGGTCGACGATCCGCTCCGCCTCGCGCAGCATTCGGTAGTCGTTGGAATTGACGGGGATGTTCGTATGCACGTTGCCGTCCCCGGCGTGCATGTGCGTGGCGACGAACAGGCGTCCCGCGCGCAGTTCCCGGTGGATCGCATCCAGGCGCAGGCGCACCGGTTCCAGCTCGCGCCCGGCGAAGATCCCCTTGATCGGGTGTTCCACCTCGCGTCGGTAGGATATGCGCAGCTCCCGGCGCAGCAGCAGGTCGAGGAGGCGGTCGCCGGGCCGCAGCAGGGCGCGGCGCGCGGCGTCGAGGAGTTCGTCGTGCTCGCTTGCCGGCTCGTCGAGACGATCCAGGAGGGCGCGCCAGCGGGCGCGCACGCGGATCAGGTGCCCGCGCGCGGCGTCGCGTTTGGCGGCCAGGATCGTGCGGTTCTCCTCGCTGTCCTCGAAGTCCGCAACCCCGCGCAGCTCCGCGAGTTCCCCGGAAAGGTATTCGAGGACCGCCTCGACCATGTCCAGCTTGTTGCGGGTGGAGTACTCGATGTTGATGCGCTCGATCCCGGCACTGTACTCGGCGAGCCGCTCCAGCGGGATGACCACGTCCTCGTTGATCTTGAAGGCGTTGGTGTGGGCGGCGATCGCCGCGGTGCGCGCTCGCGGCGCCCAGAAGCGGCGCCGCGCCTCGGCGCTCGCGGCGATGAATCCCTCGGCGCCGCGCGCGTTGGCCATCTGCACGACGTGCGCGGCGGCGTCGGCGACGGCGCTCTCGTCGTCGCCCGAGATATCGGCCAGCAGCACCATCTTGGGCAATCCGCGCCGAGGGGCCATGGCGCTGTAGTTCACGGCGCGCACGTAGCGTTCGTCGAGGTGTTCCAGGCCGCTCAACAGTACGTCGGGGCGCCGATCGAGATATGCCTTGGTCTCGGCGATGGCGGGCACCGTCCGCTCGAGGTCGGAACCGAAGAACTCCAGGCACACCGTGCGCGCATGGCGCGGCATCCGGTGCAGGATAAAGACCGCGGAGGTGATCAGGCCGTCGCAGCCCTCCTTCTGTACGCCGGGCAGGCCGCCGAGGGATTTGTCGGTTACGTCCTTGCCGAGCCCGACCCTGCGCAACGCCTGGCCGGGCATGCGCAGCGTCTCGGGCTCGCCCGCCGGGGTGCACCCGTCGGCGGCGAGGCGCGTCAGGCGGAACTCGACCGTCTCCTGGAGGTGGATCCGACCGAGGTTGTGGTCGACGCGCTCGACCTCGAGCCAGGTTCCGTCCGCCAGCACCATGCGCCAGGAGGCCAGGTTGTCGATCGTCGTTCCCCACAACACCGCCTTCTTTCCGCCGGCGTTCATGGCGACATTGCCGCCGATGGTCGAGGCGTCCTGGGAGGTCGGGTCGACCGCGAAGGCGTACTCGGCGGCCTCGGCGCGCTCGGCGACCCGGCGTGTGACCACGCCGGCCTCGGCGCGGATCGTCGGCACTTCGGCGGCGAGGCCGGGCAGGATGCGCATCTCGACGGGGCCGAGCCCTTCGAGTTTCTCCGTGTTGATGACCGCCGAGCGGCTGTCCAGCGGTACGGCGCCGCCGGTATAGCCGGTGCCGCCGCCGCGCGGAATGATGGTCAGGTCCAGGTCCGAACACGCCGCCACCACCTCGCGCACCTGCGCCTCGCGGTCGGGGCTGATCACCACGAACGGCATCTCGACCCGCCAGTCGGTGGCATCGGTGGCGTGCGAGACACGTGCCAGGCCGCTGAAGTCGATGTTGTCCGCGCGCGTGACCCGCGCCAGGCGTCTGCGCACCCGGGCGCGCAGACGGCGCGTCTCCGGGAACCAGTCCTCGAATCGCCGCACGGCGCCGCGCGCGTGCTCCGCGAGATCGAGGGCGAGGTGGTTGCCGTTGGCGCGCGCCACGATCTGGTCGAGGCGGTGGTGCAGGGCATGCACCAGGGACGCGAAGCGCTTGCGGTTCTCGAGCAGGTCGTCCTGGATGTAGGGATTGCGCTCCACCACCCAGAGATCGCCCAGCACTTCGAAGAGCATTCGCGCCGAGATCCCGGTGCGGCGCACGCTACGCAGATCGTTGATGACGTCCCAGGCCTGCGCCCCGAGGTAGCGCAGCACGATCTCCCGGTCGGAGAACGACGTGTAGTTGTAAGGGATCTCGCGGATCCGGGCGGCGGACGCGGTCATGGGGGCCCTGTGCAGGGGAGGTACGTGAGTGGCGCCGGCATTATACCAAGAGGAGACGGGGAACCGTCGGGAATCACCCCGATCCGTCGGGTTGCCCCCGAGCCCGTCGGAAGGACGGCCGCCCGCGCATCCCCGGTACCGGCGGGTCCCGCGGCGGTTTGGGAGGCCCGGCCGGGGAGGTGCGCCACGGTCGGTTCGCTTGAATTCCACCGCTTCCGCCCCATGTAATACAGAGAAGCCTGCATCGCCCGTGTCACGCGGAAGAGGCGGCGCGGGCGGGGATACCGAAGGCGGGCGGCAAGAGGGTGGCTACGTGATGTCTCGTGAAGGGGAGGAGGTCGAAATGGATCTTGAACAACAGTTGCAGACACAGGCGGCCGCCGCACATGCAGCCATCGATCGCGCGCTCGACGTGGCGCGTGGCGAGGTCGGGCGTGCGACGCACGGCGCGAGTCGGGCGCAGGTGCGTATGCAACGCTCGCTGCGGCGGGTCGTGCGGCGTTCCGGGGAGTTGGGTTCGGAGGCCGGTGAATGCATGCGCGGGCACCCCTACGCGAGTGCCGGTGTCGTGGTCGGCCTGCTGGCCGTCCTGGCCGGCGTCCTGTTCGCGAAGCGGCGGTGGTGAGCCGTCCCCCCGGGGCGTTGCGCGCCCGGCGTTGCGATCCTCGCGCAGCCGGGCCCCTCGCGAGGCGGTGACAGGCTCGTTGCGCTTTTTCGCCACGGCACCGCGCGGTGTCGCGGGGCTGCTGGTGGCGGAACTGCGTGCGATGGGCGCGGGCGACGCGGCGGAGCGGCCGGCCGGGGCGGTGTTCTCCGGCACGCTGGAGCTTGCCTACCGTGCGTGCCTGTGGTCGCGTACCGCCAACCGGGTGCTCCTCCCGCTCGCGGAGTTCGCCGCGCCCGATCCGGACGCCCTGTACGAGGCGGTGAAGGCGGTGGCGTGGGAGGAGCATCTGGCGCTCGAGGGGTCGCTGGCCGTGGAGTGCGCCCTGGCGGCGAGCGCCGCGATCACCCACAGCCGGTTCGCCGCGCAACGGGTGAAGGACGCCGTGGTCGACCGCTTCCGCGAGTTGCGCGGCGCACGACCCTCGGTGGACTTGGCGCATCCCGATCTTCGGATCCATCTTCACGTGCGTGGCGAGCGCGCCACGGTGTCGGTGGATCTGTCCGGCGCAAGCCTGCACCTGCGCGGTTATCGCAGCGCCGGTGTCGCGGCGCCGCTCAAGGAGAATCTCGCGGCGGCGATCCTGCTGCGCGCCGGTTGGCCGGAGGTGGCGGAGAGCGGCGGGGCGTTGCTGGACCCGATGTGCGGTTCCGGAACGCTGCTCGTGGAGGGTGCGATGATGGCCGCGGACATCGCGCCGGGATTGCTGCGCACGTACTTCGGGTTTTCCGGTTGGCTCGGCCACGACGCCGGTTCGTGGGAACGGCTGCTCGCCGAGGCGCGTGAGCGGCGCGCCGCCGGCCTCGCACGACCGCCGACGGTGGTCGGCTACGACAGCGATGTGGTGGCGGTGCGCGCGGCGCTGGCCAACGTGGCGCAGGCCGGACTGCACGGGTGCGTGCACATCGAGCGCCGCGGACTGTCGGCCTGCGAGCCGCCGCGTGCCGCCGGTGCGCCGGGTCTGCTGGTGGCCAATCCGCCCTACGGTCGGCGGCTCGGCACCCCGGCACAGCTCACTGCCCTGTATGCGGAGTTGGGGGCGCTGTTGCGGCGTCGTTTCCCGGGGTGGCGGGCGACGGTGTTTACGGCGAATCCGGAACTCGGTCGGCGGATCGGGCTGCGGGCGCACCGTACCCATGTCCTCTACAACGGTGCGATCGAGTGCCGCCTGCTGCACTTCGCGCCGCAGGTGCCTGTTGCGCAGAGGGTGGCGGGGGCGGGTGCGGAGATGTTCGCCAACCGCCTGCGCAAGAACCTGAAGACCCTCGGGCGTTGGGCGCGGCGCGAAGGCGTGGACTGCTATCGCCTGTACGACGCGGACCTGCCGGAATACGCAGTGGCGGTGGACCTCTATTCGGGCGGCGCCGGGGCGGGCGAGGGCGGGCCCTGGGTCCACGTGCAGGAATACGAGGCGCCGCCCACGGTCGATCCTGCGAAGGCCGGCATGCGCCTGCAGGACGCGCTCGCGTCGATCCGCGAGGTGCTCGAGGTGCCCGATGGGCGGGTGTTCCTCAAGGTGCGCCGTCGCCGGAAGGGGCGCGAGCAGTACACCAAGCTGGCCGCCGCCGGGCGTTTTCACGAAGTACGAGAGGGCGGGCTGCGCTTCCTCGTGAACTTCACCGACTATCTGGATACCGGACTATTTCTCGATCACCGTCCGACCCGGTCCCTGATCCGGGGGCTCGCGTCCGGCCGGCGTTTTCTGAACCTGTTCGGGTACACGGGCACCGCGAGCGTATACGCCGCCGCGGGCGGCGCATCGAGCACCCTCACGGTCGATCTCTCGCGCACCTATCTCGACTGGGCGCGGCGCAACCTGGCATTGAACGGCTACGCCGCTCCGCGTCATTCGCTGGTGCAGGCGGACTGCCTGGAATGGTTGAGGGATCCCGGGACGCGAGGGACCTTCGACCTGATCTTCCTGGACCCGCCGACCTTTTCCACCTCCAAGCGCATGCGCGGGACCTTCGACGTGCAGCGCGACCACGTCGCGCTGATCCGGGACGCCTTGCGAGTGCTCGCGCCGGGCGGCGTGCTGTGGTTCTCGACCAACCTCCGGCGGTTCCGGCTCGACACCGAGGCCCTGGCGGACCTGCGGGTCGAGGACATCACCCGCCGTACGATCCCGCGCGACTTTGCGCGCAGCCCGCGGATACACAAGTGCTGGCGAATCGAACGATAAAATCCGGAGAAAGGGGAGCGGAGAGAAAGGGGCGCTTTGAGGGGACAG
>CAZAQG010000007.1:28486-41072 GCA_964487445.1 uncultured Chromatiales bacterium | reverse complement strand
GCGCGCATCGGTGATTGTGCCCACCTGTAGGGCCGGGCGCGCCCGGCCGACTTGGGTTGGGCGTCAGGTCAGGGTGCGCACCCCGCCCGGCGTCCCGAGGATCAGCACGTCCGCCGGGCGCAGTGCGAAGATCCCGTTGGTGACCACGCCGGGGATGTCGTTGAGGTCCGCTTCGAGCCGGGCCGGATCCAGGATCTTGAGGCCGCGCACATCGAGGATCACGTTCCCGTTGTCGGTCGTGAAGCCCTCGCGCAGTACCGGCCAGCCGCCACGCTTGACCAGCTGGCGGGCCACGAAACTGCGCGCCATCGGGATGACCTCGACCGGCAGCGGGAAGTCACCGAGCACGTCCACCAGCTTGGCCTCATGGGCGATGCACACGAACTTGCGACTCGCCCCGGCGACGATCTTCTCCCGGGTGAGCGCACCTCCGCCGCCCTTGATGAGCTGCAGGTGACGGGTGGCCTCGTCGGTCCCGTCCACGTAGAGCGGGAGGTCGCCGACGTCGTTGAGGTCCAGGACCGGGATCCCGTACGACTTGAGCCGTTCCGCCGAACTCTCGGAGCTGGCGACGGCTCCGTCGATCTTCGCCTTGATCCGCGCCAGGGCGTCGATGAACCGGTCGGCGGTGGAGCCGGTTCCGACGCCGATCACGGTGCCGGATTCCACATATTCCAGCGCCGCCTCCGCTGCCTGCCTTTTCAGATCATCGTCGTTCATGGCTTCTCCGAAAGTGCTGCGTGACCCGAATGGCGCTGCTTGAGTCCCGGCCGTCAAAATCGGGCCGAACGGCGCGGAGCGGAGCCGCCGACCCGCGGAACGCACGGACAAGGCAAGTCTTTATCCGTGGATTCCGCAGCCGTTTCTTAACGATACGGGGACCGGGCAAGCGCCGTTCCTGGATGATCCCGATCATACCGCGCACCGGACGCGCTGCAAACTCTCTCCCGGGCCGGCGGTCCGTGGGCGGGGCTCGCCGCCGCCCCGGCCGGGCAAGCCCGGCCCTACCGATGGATGGCGGCATATTTCGCGCTAGGGCGGAGCTTGCTCCGCCGGCGATTGCCGCGGGTTCATCGGCGGGTACCGAGCGCAACATACGAGAGCGGGCTTCCTGGCGCGTGTGTTCGGCTCCTGCTAACGTATGCCGATGCCCAAGCGCTACCTCGAAAAGATCCTTACCGCGCGCGTCTACGACGTCGCGGTGGAGACCCCCTTGAGTGAGGCGCCGTTGCTCTCCGGCCGGCTTGGAAACCGCGTGCTGCTCAAGCGCGAGGACCTGCAGCCGGTGTTCTCCTTCAAGCTGCGCGGCGCCTACAACAAGATGGCCGGCCTCGCGCCCGAGGCGGCCGCGCGCGGGGTGGCGGCGGCGTCGGCCGGCAATCACGCCCAGGGCGTAGCGCTCGCCGCCCAGCACCTGGGGATCCGGGCGCTCATCGTCATGCCCCGGACCACGCCGGCCATCAAGGTCGATGCGGTACGCGCTCGCGGCGCCCGCATCGTGTTGCACGGCGATACCTATGACGAGGCCTGTCGTCACGCGATCCGCCTGACCCGGGAACGGGGGCTGACCTTCATCCACCCCTACGACGATCCGGAAGTCATTGCGGGGCAGGGTACCATCGCCATGGAGATCCTGCGTCAACACTCCGGACCGCTGCACGCCGTCTTCGTTCCGGTGGGGGGCGGGGGACTCATCGCCGGGATCGCCGCATACGTGAAGTCCCTGCGTCCGGAGGTCCGGGTCGTGGGCGTGGAACCCGACGACGCCGCCTGCCTGTACCGGGCCCTGGAACGCGGGCGACGGGTCTCGCTGAAGCAGGTCGGCATCTTCGCCGACGGCGTCGCCGTTCGCCAAGTCGGGCGGGAGCCGTTCCGGATCGCACGGCGCCTGGTCGACGAGGTGGTCCTCGCGAGTTCCGATGAGATCTGCGCGGCCATCAAGGACGTGTTCGATGACACCCGCTCGATCGTGGAGCCGGCCGGCGCGCTCGCCGTCGCCGGCATCAAGCGTTACGTCGAGCGCACCGGCATTCGCGGTGTGAATCTGGTGGCGATCAACAGCGGTGCCAATATCAACTTCGACGGTCTGCGCCACGTCGCCGAGCGGGCCGAACTGGGCGAACGCCGCGAGGCCCTGGTGGCGGTGACGATCCCGGAGCGGCCCGGGAGTTTCCGTGCGTTCTGCCGCGCCATCGGGCACCGCGGCATCACCGAGTTCAACTACCGATACGCCGACTCCGCCGCGGCCCATGTGTTCGCCGGCGTGAAGCTCGACGATGGGGGCGAGGGACGGGATCGGCTGATTCACGACCTGCGGGCCCGGGGCTACCCCGTCACCGATCTGACCGACAACGAGATGGCGAAGCTGCATGTGCGCCACATGGTGGGGGGGCGCGCGCCGGAGATCCGCGACGAGCGACTCTATCGTTTCGAGTTTCCCGAGCGCCCGGGTGCGCTCCTGCGATTCCTCACGCGCATCGGTCACCGGTGGAACATCAGCCTGTTTCACTACCGCAACCACGGCGCCGATTACGGACGTGTTCTGGTCGGCATCCAGGTGCCGCGCGGCGATCACGCGCGCTTTATCGAATTCCTGGAAGGGTTGGGATATCCGTATCGCGAGGAGACCGGGAACCCCGTGTACGGGTTGTTCCTGGGGCCGCCGAGTTCTGCATAGCGGCTATTTTTCGGCAAAAAAAAGGCCCGCTGTATGCGGGCCTCGTGCGTGCTTCGCTGCAAACGGATCACCGCTGTTTCGAACCTGCGGTGACCGAACCGCCTGATGGTGTACGCTATCTCTTCTTCTTCGCGGTCTTGCGTTTTGCAGTCTTCTTCTTGGCGATCTTCCTCTTGACAGTAGCCTTCTTCTTTGCGGTCTTGCGCTTTACCGTCTTCTTCTTGGCGACCTTTCTCTTGGTCGCAACCTTCTTCTTCGCCGTCTTCCGTTTCGTGGTTGCTCTCTTCTTCGCCATAGTAACCTCCCGAGTTACTATCAGTTGCCCGCTCCCGAGTATATACAACCTGCTTCAAAATGCTAGTGATTTTTGATATAGGAGTGGCCGCCGACGCACGCCGTGGTCGGCCCGGTATGCGACCGACATGTGATCGCGCAATGCGATGCCGGGTACCGCGTTGCATCGTACTGCTTTCCCTTGAGTCGGAACGCCTCATCGTCGAACGCGCCGTCGATGACGACGACCGGACGTTGCACCGCACGGAACGTTTCGAGGGTGCGTCGGCGCCTGTGTATTTCAGGCGCATCGGCCCCATTGCCTTTGACGTCGCGACACGCCCGATGACCGCGTCGGTGTGTTCGCATGCACCCTGCACGGCGAAGGCCGCGATGACCCGGTCGATCGGCGGATCCCGGATCGGCCATACCGGGCGCATCCTTCCGACCGCACAGAATCACGCCTCCCAGCGATAGAGCGCGCGCTCGGTGGCGCATCCCTGCAGTCGGATATCCCAGGGCCGGTGCGGCAGTGCGGCCACTTCTTGGAACGCGTAGGCCATCCCCAGCAGGCGCGGTTTGCGCCAGTGGCTGCGCGCGCGCAGGTAGGCGAAGGTGCGGTCGTAGAATCCCCCGCCCATACCGAGGCGCCCGCCGCCGGCGTCGAAGGCGACCAGGGGCGCGAGCACCAAGTCCAGTGCCCACGGGGGCACCCGTCGCCCGCCGCCGAACACAGGCTCCGGGATACCGAATCGGTTGTACTCCAATGGGTCGCCGGGGCGGTACGGAGCGAACCACAGCCGGTCCTGCAACGGATCGAGCACGGGCAGATAGACGCTCTTGTGCAAGGCCCAGGCGCGGTGCAGCAGCGGTGCCGGATCCAGTTCCCCGTCCACCGCCACGTAGGCGGCCACGCGCCGGCTGCGCAGGAACCAGTCGCTGCCCGCCAGCCGTCGGGCGAGGCGCGCGGCGCTTGCGGCGCGCGAGGCGACGTCGAGCGCGCGGCGCTTGCGCCGCATCTCCCTACGCAGTGCCGACAGGTTCATCGGTCCCGCTCGCGTGAAAACGCATCGACAGGTCCACGGCGCGCACGTCCTTGGTCAGCGTGCCGATCGAGATGTCGTCCACTCCGGTGGCGGCCGTCGCGGCGACCTGTTCGTAGCGCACGCCGCCCGAGGCCTCCAGCCGTGCGCGCCCGTCGGTCAGCGTCACGGCGCGGCGCAGCGATTCGAGATCGAAATTGTCGAGCAGCACGCGTTCGACGCGGGCTTCCAGGGCCTCGCGCAGTTGTTCCAGATCCTCCACCTCGACCTCCACCGGTAAATCCGGGCACACGCGGCGCGCAGTGCACACCGCGGCGCCCAGAGAGCCGCAGGCGGCGATGTGATTCTCCTTGATGAGCAGCGCGTCGTAGAGGCCCATCCGGTGATTGTGTCCGCCGCCGCAGCGCACCGCGAACTTCTGCGCGGTGCGCAGGCCGGGCAGGGTCTTACGCGTGTCGAGGATTCGCGCCCGTGTACCGGCCGTCGCGTCCACGAAGCGCCGCGTGCGCGTCGCGACGCCGGAGAGCAACTGGAGGAAGTTGAGCGCGGTGCGCTCGCCGGTGAGCAGTGCCCGGGCCGGACCTTCCAGGGTGCAAAGGGTGTGTCCGGCGCACACGCACCCTCCGTCGCGCACGGACCACGCGATCCGCACGCCGCCGCCCAGTTGGGCGAACACCTCGTCGAACCAGGGTCGGCCGCTGACGACGCAGTCCTCGCGGCTGAGGACCACCGCGCACGCGCGCGCATCCTCCGGCACCAGCCGTGCGGTCCGGTCGCCGTCCCCGACGTCCTCGCTCAGTGCACGGCGCACGTCCGCCGCCACCGCCCGTCGATCGGGTGCATCGCACCCTATACCGGGAATCTCCCGGGCGTTGTCGGAGGTTGCCCGAGAACCGGTCATCCTTCCGTCTCTTGACACGCACCGTGAGGGGCCGCAGGCCGGTGCGTTACCGCCAACAGCCACAGATAGCCGCCGAGTCCGGCGCATACGGATGCGAGCAGTACCCCGGTCTTGGCCATCACCAGTGTGTTGCCGGAGCCCGGGAAGGCGAGTTCCGCGATGAAGATCGACATCGTGAAACCGATCCCGCCGATGAGCCCGATGCCGACGATGTGGCGCATCCCGGTGCCGGTCGGCAGTCGTCCCAGGCCCAGGCGCACGCCGACCCAGGTGACACCGGCGATGCCGATAAACTTGCCCGCCACCAGGCCCAGGAACACGCCGAGCGTGGCCGGGTGTGTCAGGGCCAGGCGCAGCGCGTGCGCATTGAGCGGAATGCCCGCGTTGGCGAGTGCGAACAGCGGCATCACCACCAGCGCCACCGGCAGATGCAACGTGTGTTCGAGGCGTTGCAGCGGCGTCGCGACCCGATGCGCACCCTGCTCGAGGTTGTGCACCAGCGATGAGCGCCCGATGTCGCCGAGCAGCGTCGACCCGTCGCCGCCGGCCCGATCGTAGCGCTCCATCAACTCGCGCACGTAGCCGCTGAAGCGCCGCGGGTCGTACCGGGCGCGTGCCGGGATGGCCAAGGCCGTCAGCACGCCGGCGATGGTCGCATGGATTCCCGAGTAGAGCAGCATCAGCCACAAGAGGGTGCCGGTCAGAAAATACGGGAGGGGATGGCGGATCCCGCTGCGGTTGAACACGATCAGCAGCGCGAGCAGTGCCGCCGCCCCCGCCAGCGGAACGACGGCGATCCGGCTGGTGTAGAACAGGGCGATGACCAGCACCGCGCCGAGATCGTCGACGATCGCCAGGGCCAGCAGGAAGGTGATCAGGCCCTTGGGGATGCGCCGCCCCAGCAGCACGAGCACCCCGACTGCGAACGCGATGTCCGTGGCCATGGGCACGCCCCAGCCGCCGAGGTACGGCCCGCCCGGGTTGATCGCCGCATAAATCAGTGCGGGCACCGCCATTCCGCCCACTGCGGCGGCCACGGGCAGGACCGCCTGGCGCAGACTGGCCAGTTCGCCGACCAGGATCTCCCGTTTGATCTCCAAGCCCACGACAAAGAAGAACAACGTCATGAGGCCGTCGTTGATCCAGTGGTGCAGCGACTTTTCCAGGTTCCAGCCGCCGATCCGGAAACCGATCGGCGTGTTCAGCACGTGATGATAGAGTTCCGCCGCCGGTGAGTTCGCGAGGATCAGCGCGAGCGCCGCGCAGACCATGAGGATCACGCCGCCCGTGGCCTCGTGCCGGATGAACTCCTCCATGGGCGTGAGCAACCGGCTGAAGGCGTTTTCCCACGGCGCCTTGTGCGTGTGTACCGGCTCCGGATGTCCGTGCAACGACCGACCTCCCCTTTCCCCGGGCGCTCGCGTGCTTGCGTCGTCGGCCATCATAGCAGCCGCCGGGTGTGGACGCGCCCCGCCGGGGAGCACTTTACACGGCGCAGGTCAAGGGACGGGAAGCACCGGTTTTGCCAAGTCGGTCACACTGAACCCTATCAATGAGCGGGCCGTCGCCGTCGCTACCCTGTTCGCAGACACAGGAGACGTCGATGTTCCAGCGCGGCGTCCCGACCCGCCCCCGTTCCCCGACATCGCAACGATGGTGAACGCTATGAGCACCGACCAGAACATCGTCTACTTCGCGGACCCGGACAAGGTACCCGCCAAGGACGAAAATTCCACGACGCGGCGGCTCCTTCAGGACCTGCAGGATCAATTCGTGCATCGCGTGACCGAGTTGTTCGCGGCGATGCTCGACAACACCGATGACGCCCTGTTCGCGCTCGCCGACAAGGCCGAGAGCAACCTCGTACAGAGCCTATACTTCGACTCGATGCGCGAAGTGCGCCTCAAGCGCGGCGAGATGGAGGCCCGCTTCCGCGCCGATGTGCTGGACGGCTTCCGTGCCCTGCGTCGTCGACCCGCCGTCACCGCGCCGGCGGGCGGTGAGCGCGAGGTCGCCGACGGTTCGTGCGAGGAACTCTCGCTGGTCGGGCACGATGACCTGGAGGAGTCGTTGGCGGTCGACGGCATGGTCGGCAAGGCGCGTTCCCGCCACGCCCAGGCCCTCGCGCAGTTGCGGGCGCGCCTGGAACACCTCTTGCCCGGGGTCGGGCTCGATGAAGGGGCCGGCCCCGTGGATCCCCTGCGCCTGTGCGGGGCCTTTCGCCGCGCGGGGCAGGTACTGGATCTCGAGGTCCGCGCCAAGCTGGTGGTCTACAAGCTCTTCGACAAGTCGGTGATGGAGGCGCTGGGCGAACTCTACACCCAGCTCAATCATCTGCTCATCAACGCCGGTGTGTTGCCGCACATCAAGCTCAAAGTGCCGGGAGCGCGCGCGACGGCCGGTGTGTATCGAGCGCGCGACGGCGACCCGGGCGCGCCCCTCGCAGGGGTCGGGGAGGATCCCTGCGTCTATGCCGCCGGTGAGGACGGCGAGGTCTTCGGGGCGCTGCAGACGCTGCTCGCCGACCGGCGCGGGGCGGCACCGGGCGGCAACCCGCCGGGTGCCGCGATCGGCGTCGGCATGAGCGCGGCCTACGCGCCGGGCGACGTGCTCCGGGCGCTCAGCCTGCTGCAGACCGGCCATCGGCTCCCGCTGCCCGAGGGGGAGGCGCACGCCCTGGGGCCGGTGGAACTGCGCACCGCCCTGAGCGGTGCGCTTGCGCAGCTACCGGGGGGCGGATTCGGCAAGGCGCTCGGGCGGGCCGATGAGGACATCATCGACATCGTCGCCATGCTGTTCGACTTCATTCTCGGCGATGGCGCGCTGCCCGATCGTGCCAAGGCGCTGCTGGCGCAGCTCCAGATCCCCATGGTCAAGGTGGCGTTCCTGGACAAGTCGTTCTTCGGCAGTCGTCGGCACCCGGCGCGGCAACTGCTGAACGAACTCGCGCAGGCCGTGGCCGACACCGATGCGCCCGAGGCCGTGTACCGGTGTGCCGCCGAGGCCGTGGACCGGATCCTGCAGGAGTTCGAAGACGATGTCGGCGTCTTCGTGCAGGTGCTGGAGGCGTACCGCCGCGACATCGCACCCGAGGCGGCGACCGCGCCCGAACCCGGTCCGGACGCGGATCCGGTGGCCGCCGCCCGCGAACGCGCCCGCACGACGATCGCCCGGTGTCTCGAGGGGCGCGATCCGCCGGCGGCCGTCGCGGCGTTGCTGCACGACGCCTGGATGGAAGTGCTCACCGAGATCGCGCTCGACGAGCAGGCCGACCCCGCTGATTGGGATGGCGCCGTTGGAGTCGTGGAGCGGGTGCTGTGGAGCGTCGAGCCGAAGGCCGACTACGAGGCGCGCAAGCGGCTGATTGGCGCGATCCCCGAACTATTGCGCGACCTGCGCCGGGGATTGGCGCGCATCTCGATGCCGTCCCGGCAGCTCGGCACCTATTTCCAGGCGCTCCAGGAGTGTCATATCGAGTGCGTCAAGGACACGGCGTTCACGGCGGGCGGGGCTGTGCGTGCGGAACCGGCGGGCGCACAGGCCGAGGCGGAAGCGGAAGACACCGCTTCCGCGCCCTCGGTGGACGAACCGCGGTCCGAGGATTGCGCACCGGCGCAGACTGCGGCGTCCGAGACCCTGCCGGAGCCGGTGGCCGTTCTCGATCTGCCGGAGGCCGGCGGCGACTGGGACGCGGATCCCGAGGGCGGGGACGTGGAGGAGATCGTCCTGTGCGGGGATCCGGATCCGGAGGCGGCCGGTACCGAGGTTTCGGCGGAGGACGACGAGCACGTCCGGCGCCTGCGTGGGATCGCGCTCGGGACTTGGTTCGAGTTTACGGAACCCGGCGGGGCGAGCGTGCATACCAAGCTCTCGGCACGGATCGAGCGCGCGGACAAGTTCATCTTCGTCAATCGCGCAGGATTCAAGGTCGCCGAGAAGAGTTTGCACGGCTTGGCCATGGAAATGCGATGCGGCACCGCGGACATCCTCGACGAAGGGTTGCTGTTCGACAAGGCCCTGGAGGCGGTGATCTCCAACCTGCGCAAGGCGCGCGCCTGAGCGGCGTAGCGCCGGGCGCACCCCGGCGAACGGGTGGTGCGTTCCGGGAAGATGGGAGTTGTGCAGGCACGGACGGAGCGGGGATCGGGTGTGCGGGCCGACGCCGTGCAACGGCCACCGCCCCTCGGATCATAGGCCCAACAGTCGCGGGGGCTCGTCCGCGTCCAGGATCAGCAGGTGGTGTTCCGGGACCGGCTGCCAGAAGCCGCCGTCGGTGAGCGGTTCCGAGGCCACCACCTGTCCGTCCGGAAACAGGTCGTCGTCGGTCGTGTAGTACAGCGAAGGGCAGGCGTGATTGAAGGCGTGCCGCGCCGCGTACACGCGGTGCCCGTCGCTCAATGCGACGTTGAGCAGCGCGGGCCGATCTTCCACCCAGTCCTGCAGGAGCGCGAAGAATTCTCCCAGCACCTCCTCCAACGGCATGCCGGGATCACCGGCCGCCAAGTGGCGCAACAGTGCGAACAGGTACTCCGAGTCGGTATTGCCGCGGACGTCGGCCGCGATCTCCGGGGTCAGGTACCGGCAGATCAACGGGCGCAGCCGCGTGCCGAAGTCGCGCACGAAACCGTTATGCGCGTAGAGCAGACGCCCGTCGACGAACGGCGGCGTGTTCGCCTGGTTGACCGGAAACCCGGCGGTGGCGCTGCGCACGATGGCCAGCCACAACGGACGGTATAGGCTGCGCCCGAGGTGCGGAAGATTGACGTCGGACCAGATCGGCTGCGGATTGGTGTACACCGCCGGGCGTCCCTGCGGATCGTGCCAGCCGACGCCGTAGCCGTCCGCGTTGGAGGTCCCATACAGCAGTTCGCGGGATTCCCCCGCCTGCTCCACGAGGCTGTGGGACGGCTCCTCGATGAACCGCTGCAGGCTGATTTCCGGTCCGATGTAGGCGGCGATGCGACACATGTCCGCTCCTCGGCGGGCGCGTCCCGGTACCCTGCCCGGCATCCTTCCTGCGCCCTCGGGGGGATGGTAGCCTAATGCACCGGAAAATGGCATCCACAGGAGGGACGCAGATGGCAATCAGCGGCAGGGCGGCACCGAAGACCGACGCGTTACGTTGTCGGGTAGTGCCGTCGGCGCGCCCGGTCGCGGGTTTGGCGGAAGATGCCCGCCGCGGCCTGTTACACCGCCCGCGCAGCCTTCCCTCCAAGTATTTCTACGATGAACGCGGCTCGCGCCTGTTCGATGCGATCTGTCGCACACCCGAGTACTACCCGACGCGGACCGAGGGCGTGCTGCTGGCGCGCCACGCCGCGACGATCATCGCCCAGGCGCGCCCCGAGCACATTCTGGAGCTGGGCAGCGGCGCCTCGCGCAAGACCCGTCACCTGCTCGCCGCCTGCGAGGGCGGGCGGCGCACGCCCATCTATTGGCCGTTCGACGTCTGCGAGGAAATGCTGCTCGCCGCCGGCGCCGAACTCTCCGGACGCTATGACTGGTTGACGATCCATCCCCTGCTCGGCGACTACTGCGGCGGACTCCGGCACCTGCCGGCGCCCGACGGGCGCCGCCTGTTCGTGTTCCTGGGCGGCACGATCGGCAACTTCGATCGCGCCGAGGCCGTCGCGCTGCTGCGCGAGTTGCACGCGATCATGGCCCCGGGGGATCGCCTGCTGTTGGGCGCCGATCGCGTCAAGGACCCCGCGGTGCTTCGGGCCGCCTACAACGATGCGCAGGGCGTCACCGCCGAGTTCAACCGCAACCTGCTGCACGTGCTCAACCGGCGACTGGGCGCCGACTTCGTGGTCGAGTCCTTCCGGCACGAGGCCGTGTACCGCGAGGATCGCGAGCGGATCGAGATGTATCTCGTCTCGACGCGCCCCCAGACGGTGCGGCTGAGGGCGTTGGGCGAGTGCATCGGGCTGGCGGAGGGTGAGCGCATCCTGACCGAGATCAGCTGCAAGTTCACCCCGGACTCCCTGGAATCGCTCCTGGGCGCGGCGCGGATGCGCGTGGACGCCCACTATGCCCCGCCGGACGGGTATTTCTCGCTGGTGCTGGCGCGCCCGGACTGAGGGCGCCCCGGAGGCCCCGTGAGGGTGGATCCCGACAGCGGCTGGATCGGCGATGCGCGTTGCGTGCCCTCGCCCAACTGCGACGCGCGCCCGCCGGGGGCGGCGATCGACTTGGTCGTCGTCCACGGTATCAGCCTGCCGCCCGGGGAGTTCGGCGGGCCGTGGATCGACGCCTTGTTCTGCAATCGCCTGCCCGCCGATGCCCATCCCTATTTCCGCACCATCGCCGGTGCCGCCGTCTCGGCGCACCTGCTGATCCGGCGTGACGGGGAAACGGTGCAGTATGTGCCGTTCCACCTGCGCGCCTGGCACGCAGGCGAGTCCCGCTATGGCGGGCGCACGCGCTGCAACGACTTCTCCGTCGGCGTCGAGCTGGAGGGGGCCGACCACACGCGGTACGAGGCGGCCCAGTACCATCGTCTCGCGCAAGTCATCGGGGCCTTGATGGAGGTCTATCCCGGCATCCGCCCGGAGCGTATCGTGGGCCACGGCGACATCGCACCCGGGCGCAAGAGCGATCCGTGGCCGATCTTCGACTGGGCGCGCCTGCGCGGACTGCTGGCGGGGCGCCCCTGATCCGGGACGCCGCGGCCGGCGTGGCATTCGCCGCGCCGAATTGGCATCATGCGCCGATGGATACGCGGCGGCGCGCACCGATGCGGGATCCGGCCGCCGCGGCCGGACCCTTTCCGACCACGACCGAGCATGCCGCGAGCCCAGACCCATGAACCTTATCGCCATCCTGATCGTTCTCCTGCTGGAGTACTTCCTGGGGCACCTCCAGGAACTGCGCGACCCCGGGTGGTTCGAGCGCTATGCCGGGTGGCTGCGGGAGCGATTCGGTTCCGAGTGGGAAGGCCCGGCGGCGGTGGCCCTGGTGGTCGTGCCCGCGGGCGTCGCGGTCGCGCTGCTCCAAGGTCTGTTCGGCGCCTTTCTGTTCGGGTTGCCGGGTTTCCTGTTCGCCATCGTGGTGCTGCTCTACTGCATCGGGCCGCGCGACTTGGCCGAGGATCTGGAGCCTTACCTGGAGGCGCGCGAAGCGGGCGATGAGGCGCGCGCGCGGCGTATCGCCGGGCGGTTCCTGGGCGAGGCGGCGCCGGACGATCCGCGGCTGCGTGATCGGGCGGTGCTGGCCGGGCTCCTGGAGCAGGCCGACGAGCGGTTGTTCGGGGTGTTTTTCTGGTTCGTGTTGCTGGGCGCGGTGGGCGCCGCCCTGTACCGGATGGCGGCGGTCCTCCGGCGTGTCGACGAGGCTCGGTTCGGGGTTGGTTTCGCGTCTGCGGCGCGGTTCTTCTTCGAGGTGATGGAATGGATCCCGGCCCGGCTGTTGGCCCTGTGCTATGCCTTGTCCGGCAGCTTCGACGGGGCCTGGCAGGGGTGGCGTCGCTCCCGGGAGAGCCGCCGCGAGGGGGTGCTCGACACCTCGCCGGGGGTATTGGTCTATACCGGATTCGGGGCATTGCATCTGGACGCCGAGGGACCCGGCGCGCCGAGCGCGGCGCAGCTGGCCGACGGCCTGCGCCTGGTACATCGCGCGCTGCTGGTGTGGCTCACGGTGCTGGCGTTGCTGACGCTCGCCGGCTGGGCGGGATGATCCGCGCGCCGGTTACAC
>CAZAQG010000007.1:0-28386 GCA_964487445.1 uncultured Chromatiales bacterium | reverse complement strand
CGGCGTCCCACGGTGCGGGGTTCCGTTTCGGTGTCGTTCGGCGGACAATCGAAGCCCGTGCCGGCCCGGCCCGGCCGGGCGAGGCGCGGAGTCGGGCGCGATCGGGACCCGGTGATGACCCATGCTCTTGATGATCGACAACTACGATTCGTTCACCTACAACCTCGTGCAGTACTTCGGCGAACTGGGACAGGACGTGCGGGTATCGCGCAATGACCGGATCGGCCTGGAGGAGGTCGAGGCCCTGGCGCCCGATCACATCGTGATCTCGCCGGGGCCCTGCACACCGGATCAGGCCGGCATCTCGGTGGAACTGATCCGCCGCTACGCGGGACGCACGCCGATCCTCGGGGTCTGCCTCGGCCACCAGTGCATCGGCCGGGCGTTCGGCGGGCGCGTCGGCCATGCCCGCGCGATCATGCACGGCAAGACCTCGCCGGTTCACCACCGCGGCGTGGGCGTGTTCCGCGGGTTGCCGACGCCGTTCGAGGCCACCCGGTACCATTCCCTGATCGTGGAGCGCGAGGGCCTTCCCGATGTGTTGGAGGTAACGGCCTGGACCGAGGATGAAGCCGGCGCCCCGGGGGAGATCATGGGCCTGCGCCACCGCGAGTGGCCGGTGCAGGGGGTGCAGTTTCACCCGGAGTCGATCCTGACCCGGCACGGCCACGACCTCCTTCGCACCTTCCTGGAGGCGTAGGCCGCGCGCCGCAGGCGCAGGGCCGTTCCCCCTCCGTCGCACAACCCGGCGATTCGAGACCCGCATGGACATGCAGCAGGCGATACGCGCGGTCGTGGAGGGTCGCGACCTGAGCGCGGAAGAGATGACGGCGGTGATGGGCGCCGTCATGTCGGGCGCCGCGACGCCGGCGCAGATCGGCGCGTTCCTCGTGGCGCTACGGCTCAAGGGCGAGAGCGTCGAGGAGATCACCGCGGCGGCCGGGGTCATGCGCTCGCTGGCCACCCGCGTCGAGGTCGACGTCCCCCATCTGGTCGATACCTGCGGGACCGGCGGCGACGCTACGGGTACCTTCAACATCTCCACCGCCAGTGCCCTGGTCGCGGCCGCCGGCGGGGCGCACGTGGCCAAGCACGGTAACCGCTCCGTCTCCAGCCGCTCGGGGAGCGCCGACGTGCTGGAGGCGGCCGGAGTCGATCTCGAACTGGATGCCGAGGCCGTGGGGCGGTGTATCCGGGAAGTGGGGGTCGGGTTCCTGTTCGCGCCGCGCCACCACGGCGCCATGCGCCACGCGGTGGGACCGCGCCGCGAGGTGGGGGTGCGCACGCTGTTCAATTTGCTGGGTCCGCTTACCAACCCGGCCGGTGCGCCCAACCAGGTGGTGGGGGTGTTCGCGCCCGAGTGGGTGGAGCCGCTCGCTCGCGTCCTGGCGCGGATGGGCAGTCGCCACGTGATGGTGGTGCACGCGGAGGACGGTCTCGATGAGATCAGTATCGGGGCTCCGACCCGCGTGGCGGAGTTGCGCGACGGGCGCATCGAGACCTATCTTCTGAACCCGGAGCGTCTCGGAATCACGCCGGCGCCGCTGGACGCCCTGGTGGTACACGATCGCGACGAGAGCCTGATGCGGATCCGCGAGGTGCTGGAGGACCGACCGGGACCGGCCCGGGATATCGTGGTGCTCAATGCCGGTGCGGCGCTGTACGTGGCCGGGGTGGTCGGCGGATTGGAGGCGGGGGTCCGGGCGGCCCGCGCGGCGTTGCGCACCGGGCGCGCGGCGGCGGTGCTCGATCGCCTGGCGGCCTTCGGCCGGTCGGCCGGGTAGTACGAGGCGAACCGCGGGGGTCCCCGCGACCGGACCTGGAATCCGGCCGGAATGCCTAATCTAAGTAGCAAAAGTCTCGATTATACAATCAGTTCCGGATTGTGCGACAAGCAGATTTCCGGGCGCGGCAAGCGGCTCCGGCCGCGTCGGGCCCTGCGGTTCCGGGCGGAGAAGGAAGGATAGCGCGGGCGGCGCAGCCGTCCTATAATGCGCAAGTTGCCCAAGGCAACCTACGGCAGGACATGCCGGAAGTAACGCCTGTGGAGAGAAATCGCGATAAGCCGCTCTGCGAAGCAGGAACCCACCGAAGCGACTTGGGTGCGACTCGATGCCGTACCCGGGTGCCGTAGGAATCCCCCGACTTCAGGTGGGGGAGGATGTCGACTCCTGAGAGGTGTCCCTAATAATGTGGAATGAAAAAATATGCCTCACCGTTCGTTAGGTTATGGCTGGCTTCGACCGGCCCCCCCACGGGAGTGGACGCGGGCTGCGGACTTGCGCTGGTAAGACAGGCCTGTGGGAGAGAACCGCGCCGAACCGGTAACCGAGATCAGAACCGAGAAGGAGGAGCACCACATGTCTACAACTGCAGAGAACGTGCAGACCGATCAGCTCGTGGAGAAGCTGAATGGCCGGCTCGACGAATTGATCAGCAAGCGCCTCGACGAGATGCTTCCGAAGAAGCTCAAGGAGATCGAGTCGAACAAGACCTCGTCCATGACCATCATCGCGACCAAGGGCACGCTGGATTGGGCCTATCCCCCGTTCATCCTCGCCTCGACGGCGGCGGCGCTGAGCTGGGACGTGGCGATCTTTTTCACGTTCTACGGCCTGAGCCTGCTGCTCAAGGACTACAACGAGAACATCAGCCCGCTCGGCAACCCGGCCATGCCGATGAAGATGCCGTTCGGGCCCAAGTGGTTCCAGCGTATCAAGTGGAACATGCCGAATCTGCTCATGGCCAACATCCCGGGCTTCGAGACGTTTGCCACCAGCTTGATGAAGAAGACGATCAAGAACTGCGGTGTCGCTTCGGTAACCGAGCTGCGGGATCTGTGCATCGAGGCGGACGTCAAGATGATCGCCTGCCAGATGACCGTGGAGTTGTTCGGCTACGATCGTGAGCAGCTCATCCCGGAGGTCCAGGACTACGTCGGTGCGGCGTCGTTCCTGCCCATGGCCCAGGAGGCGGACGTCACGCTGTTCATCTGAGTCGGCGGGGCTCGCCCCGCCCTACGCGCATATCGGCAGTTGTGCCCACCTGTAGGGCCGGGCGCGTCCGGCCGACGTCATTGATCTTCGCGATGGCGTTGGGATGAGCCGTGGAACCCACGAATCGGATAGGGTGCGGTCCGTGGGTTCCACGGCGCTTTTCCCACGACCGGGATCCGAGCGCACGCCGTGGTCGGCACCCTCGATCGGGTGTCGTCGGCGGGGCTCGCCCCGCCCTACGGCCCCATCTGCGTTGAGGGTCCACCGGTCGGCCTCGCCGGTGAATCGCTGTAGTTCGCCACGAATCCACCTCTGCTCAATGGGCCTCGTCCCAGTTGTCGCCCACGCCCACGTCCACGACCAGCGGCACCGACAGGCTCGCCGCCCCCGCCATGTGGTCGCGGATCGCCGCGGCGGCGTGCTCGACCTGATCGGTGTCGACCTCGAACACCAGCTCGTCGTGCACCTGCATGATCATCCGCGCGCCCACGCCGCTGTCGATGAGCCATCGGTCCACCGCGATCATGGCGCGCTTGATGATGTCCGCCGCCGTCCCCTGCATCGGCGCGTTGATGGCGGTGCGTTCGGCCGCACGTTGACGCTGCGCGTTCCGGGAACGGATCTCGGGAAGGTTCAGGCGCCGTCCGAAGATCGTCTCCACATAGCCCCGCTCGCGGGCCTCTTCGCGCGTGCGGTCCATGAAGGCCTTGACGCCCGGGTAGCGGGCGAAATACCGATCCACGTACGCCTGTGCCGCGGTCCGGTCGATGCCGAGCTGACGCGCCAGCCCGAACGCCGACATTCCGTAGATCAGCCCGAAATTGATCGCCTTGGCCGAGCGGCGCTGATCGTTGCTGACCTGCCCGGCCGGAACCCCGAAGACCTCCGCCGCGGTTGCGCGATGGACGTCGGTTCCGGCCGCGAACGCTCGCAACAGCCCCGGGTCACCCGAGAGGTGGGCCATGATGCGCAGCTCGATCTGCGAGTAATCCGCGGCCAGGATGCGCCGCCCGGACGGGGCGATGAAGGCCTGGCGGATGCGCCGTCCCTCCGGGGTGCGCACCGGGATGTTCTGTAAGTTCGGGTCGGAGGAGGACAGCCGCCCGGTGGCGGCCACCGCTTGGTGATAGGAGGTGTGTACCCGCCCGGTCGAGGGGTGGATCTGCTCGGGGAGCCGGTCCGTGTAGGTCGACTTCAGTTTGCTCAGACTGCGGTATTCGAGGATCAGCCGCGGCAACGGATAGTCCGCGGCCAATTCCTGGAGCACGGACTCCGCGGTGGAGGGTTGTCCGCCCGGGGTCTTCCGCAGCACCGGCAGGCCCTGTTTCTCGAACAGAATCGCCTGGAGTTGCTTGGGCGAATCGAGGTTGAATTCCTCTCCGGCGGCGGTGTGGACCTTCCGCTCCAGGGACTTCAGGCGCCGTGCCAACTCGGTGCTGTGCCGGCGGAGCATCTCGCGGTCGACCAGCACGCCGGTACGCTCTATGCGCGAGAGCACCGGCACCAGCGGCATCTCGATCTCCTCGAACAGCGTGCGCAGCGCCGGCTGTTCGCACAGCCTCGGCCACAGGGCCCGGTGCAGGCGCAGCGCGACGTCCGCGTCCTCCGCGGCGTACGGGGTCGCCTGTTCGACGGGTACCTGCTCGAACCCGATCTGGCGCGCGCCCTTGCCGGCCACGTCCTCGTAGCGGATCGTCTTGTGCCCGAGCAGCTTGAGGGCGAGGGTGTCGAGGTCGTGGCCGGGATGGGCGCTGTCCAGGATATAGGACTCGAGCATGGTGTCGAAGCGTATGCCGGCCAGCGAGATCCCGTGGCGCGCCAGGACGCTCATGTCGTATTTGAGGTTCTGGCCGATCTTGGGCCGGTCCGGGGCCTCCAGCAACGGGCGCAGCCGGTCCAGTACGCGTTCGCGGTCCAGCTGCCCGGGTGCGCCCGGGTAGCGGTGCGCGAGCGGCACGTAGGCCGCCTCGCCCGGCTCGAGCGCAAAGGACACGCCGACGATCTCCGCGCTCATGTAATCGAGGCCGGTGGTCTCGGTGTCGAACGCGAAGACCTCGGCGCGCTCCAGTCGCCCGATCCAGGCATCCAGGGCGGCGTTCGTCAGCACGGCCTCGTAACGCCCGTCGTTCGCGGACGCGGCGTTCGCCGCTCGCCCGCCCCCGTCCCCGGCTTCCTCTTCCAGCCACCGGGTGAACTCCAGGCGCGTGAGCCGCTCGCGCAGCGCCGCCGGATCGGCTTCACGGCGCGTGAGCCGGGTCGGACTCAAGTCGAGGGGCAGGTCGGTGTGGATGGTCGCGAGCCGGCGTGCGAGCGGGAGTCGCTCGCGGTGTTCCCGCAGGCTCTCGCCTACCTTGCCCTTGATCTCGTCGGCGTGCGCCAGCACCGCGTCCAGGGATCCGTATTCCGAGAGCCACTTCGCGGCGGTCTTGGGTCCGACCTTGGGGATGCCCGGGATGTTGTCCGAGGTATCGCCCATGAGGGCCAGCAGATCCACGATCCGCTCCGGCGGGACCCCGAATTTCGCGACTACTCCGGCCGGATCCAGCACCGTCCCGGTCATGGTATTGATCAGCGAGATCCGGTCCGAGACGAGCTGTGCCATGTCCTTGTCGCCGGTCGAGATCACTACCGGGATCCCCTTCGCGGCGGCCTGTACCGCGAGCGTTCCGATCACGTCGTCGGCCTCGACGCCCGGTACGCTGAGCAGCGGCAGCCCCATCGCCTCGACCAGTCCGTGCAGCGGTTCGATCTGCGCCTGCAGCTCCTCCGGCATGGGCGGGCGGTTGGCCTTGTACTGCTCGTAGAGATCGTCGCGAAAGGTCCGGCCCTTGGCGTCGAAGACCACCGCGATGTGCCGCGGCCGGTAGTCGGCGAGCAGCTTGCGCAGCATGTTCGCGACACCGTACACCGCCCCCGTCGGTTCGCCCCGGGAATTGGTCAGCGGGGGCAGCGCGTGGAAGGCGCGATAGAGGTAAGAGGAGCCGTCGACCAGGATCAGCGGTTGCGGATCTGCCATTGGGTCAAGTCGTCCCGTAGGGGTGCCGAAAACCGGTGGGCGGTATCCGACGTTGCAGAAAAATGCCGTTCCCGCCCAGGTGTTTCCGACGCCGGAATGTGGTACAAGAAAGCGTCGACCCGCGACTCGGGACGCGGGTCCAAGGGAGCGCCCCTCGCGCGATACACGGATTATGAACGAACACAGCAAAGCTGCCCACCCCGGGTTGATGCCGATCGACGATACCCTGCTCACCCGGGAGTCCTGGAAAATCTTTCAGATCATGGCGGAGTTCGTGGAGGGCTTCGAACGCCTGGCCAGGATCAAGCCCTCCGTGAGCATCTTCGGTTCCTCGCGCACGCCGCCGGGCCATCCCTACTACACCCTGGCGGAGAGTGTCTCGCGGGTTCTGTCCGACGCCGGCTTCTCGGTCGTGAGCGGCGGCGGGCCGGGCGTCATGGAGGCGGCCAACAAGGGGGCGTATGCGGGCCGCTCGCTCAGCATCGGGCTCAATATCCAACTTCCCCACGAGCAGAAGTCCAACGGCTATCAGGATATCTCCCTGAATTTTCGCCACTTCTTCTCGCGCAAGGTGATGTTCGTCAAATATGCCTCCGCTTATGTGGTCCTGCCCGGCGGCTTCGGTACGCTGGACGAATTGGCGGAAATCCTGACGCTGGTGCAGACCGGCAAGACTCGGCGGATCCCGATCATCCTCGTGCACCGGCCGTTCTGGTCGGGATTGCTGCGTTGGTTCGAGGATACGATGGTGTCCGAGAATACCATCGGCCCCGACGACCTCAAGCTCTTTCGCGTGGTGGACGAACCGCACGAGGTGGTGGATGCGATCTTTCAGCACTATGAGCACCGCGGCTTCGAGCCCTCGGCGCGGGAGCAGGCGATGCTCCTCGAACTCTAGGGGGCTGTCGGACGTGATGGGAGACGCCATGCGCATCGTGATCCTTCTGCTGGCCCTGTCGAGCGTTCCGGCGCTGGCCCAGCCGCCGCCGCTGCCGGCGAAGGTCCCGCCCGCGACCATGCCGGGCGTGCCCAATCCCAACGCCGAGCGATCCGACCTGGAACCGAAGGTCACCATCCTCCACGAGAAGGGCAAGGAGGTCGAGGAATACAGCATCCACGGCCAAGTCTATATGGTGAAGGTGACCCCCAAGTACGGACCCCCATATTATTTGGTGGATACCAACGGCGACGGGCGTCTCAACGCCCGGATGAGTCGGCTCAATCCCCGGATCATGGTGCCGCAGTGGGTCCTGTTCCGCTGGTAGTCGTGTGATGCGGCACCGGCGGACGGGCCCCGGCGGGCGTGGCACGGACGATCGGCCGGCAATGCCACGGGCTTTTTGCAACGATTGGGCGTAAATGATCGAGTGCCAACCAGTGACGCGGCCTGCCGGTGCCTCGTCCGTGATCGGGCGCGCGGGCCATGTCCGCTGAGCCGCTGAGCTGCGTGCGTCGCCACCTGCTTCGTGTAATCCTCGCCGCGTTCGTACTGGTCCCGATGGCGGGGATCGGCGCCGGCGTGCTGTTCGGCATCACCGATCCGGGGCGGCTGCGGCGCGCCCTGAGCGATCCTGCCTTTGTCGGTTTCATGGTCCTCGTGACGATTTGGGTCGGGGTCCATTTCCACCGCTTCTTCGAGCCGCTGGCGGACTGGTTGCGGCGTTATCCGCAGGGGCGCACGGCCCCGGAATCCCTGGATCGGCGCCTGCGTCGATTTTATCGCCATTACTGGGAGTTGCTGCTGGCGTATGCGCTCCTGCTGGTGCCGGTCTATGAACTGGCCGCCTACGGCGGCTTGCCGCAGGGTGGTGTGCTGGCCGGGCTGCAGCTTGCGGCGCTGCAGGTCGCCGCTGCGGTCCTGGTCGGGCTGCCGGCTTTTCTGCTCGCCCTGGAGCGACTCGACTCCGTGGTGGCCGTCCTGGGGCTCCGTCGGGTGCATATCAGCGTCCGCTCCAAGCTCATGCTCGTCGCGGGATTCGTCCCGCTGCTGTCCTACGCGATCCTGCTCCAGTACCACACGCTGACCACCGGCACACCCTCCGGAGAGGACCTCGCGGTCTGGGGCGGGCTCGCGTTGATCACGATCCTGGTCGCGGCGCTCTTGACCCGCGGGATGAACCGCGCGCTGGCGCCCGTGCGCGAGATGCTGCGCCGCAGCGGCGCCTCCTCGCACGCCGAACTCGCCGCGGTGCGTCCGCGCTCCAGCGATGAAATCGGCTATATGACGCAGATGCTCGCAAGTCTGTTCCGGCGCCTGGGCGACCAGGAGTCCCACATGCGGGCGGTGGTGGATACCGCGGCCGAAGGGATCATCGTGGTCGATGCGCGCGGGCGGATCGATACTTTCAACGGGGCCGCGGAGCGGCTGTTCGGCTACCGCGCGCAGGAGGCCCGCGGGCGGCGCCTGGATGCGTTGTTGCCGGACTTGGTCACCGAGCAGGGCGCCCCCCGGGCGAGCGACGCGGAGCAGGAGGTGGAGGGCGTGCACCGCAACGGCGCCAAGTGTCCCATGTCGGTCCGGGTCAGCCGCATGGTGCTCAGCGGCGCGCCGATGTACACCTGTCTGGTGGCGGACATCTCCAAGCGCAAGGGCGCCGAACGCGAGCGCATCGCCGCCGAGGCACGCTATCGCGACTTGGTGGAGACCGCCCACGACTTGGTCTGGAGCATGGATCCCGAGGGCCGCTGGACCTACCTGAACGCCGCGGCCCGCATCATCTACGGCTATTCCCCCGGGGAGATGAGGATGCGTCCGGTCCGGGATTTCCAGGCCCCGGAACGTGCCGAGCAAGACGCCGCCGCCTTTCGGGATATCCTGCAGGGAGGGGAGTGGGTGCGTTACGAGACGGTGCACCTGGACCGCGATGCCCGACCGCATTACCTCAGCTTCAATGCCAAGCCGTCGTACGACGAGGACGGGAAGGTGACGCGGATCACCGGGACCGCCCGGGATATCACCGAGCAGAAGGCCTTCGAGCGCCGGCTCACCTATCAGGCCGAGCACGACTCGCTTACGGGCTTGATCAACCGCCGCGCCTTCCAGCAGGAACTGGACCGGCTGGTCGCGCGGGTGGCGCGCAGCGGGGCGACCTGCGCCGTATTCTATATCGATCTCGACCAGTTCAAGTACATCAACGACACCCTCGGACACGCCGCCGGGGATCGCCTGCTGGTGGAGGTCAGCACGCTGGTCTCCTTGCGCGTGCGCGAGGGCGATCTGTTCGCCCGTTTCGGCGGCGACGAATTCACGCTGCTCCTGGACAACGTGGATGAGGATCGGGCGATCCGGGCCGCCGAGAATGTCCGTGCGCTGGTCGGAGAATACCGGTTTCTGGAAGGCGGGAACTCGTTCAATGTCACCTGCAGCGTCGGCGTGGCCATGGTCAACGAGCAGGTACAGTCCGCCGACGAGGTCCTCTCGCATGCGGATATCGCGTGCAATATCGCCAAGGCGCAAGGGCGCGACCGCGTCAATCTCTACAACCCGGCCGATCGCGACAAGGCGGGGATGGCCGAGGACATGGGATGGGCGGCACGGGTCCGCGAGATGTTGGAGCAGGACCGCTTCCAGTTGGTGTTCCAGCCCATCGTCGCAGTCGCCGACGGGCGCGTGCACGACTACGAGGTCCTGATGCGCATGCCGTGCGACGACGGGCAGGTCATCCTTCCGGGCGGGTTCATGCCGGCCGCCGAGCGCTTCGGCCTGATCCACCGTCTCGACCGATGGATGGTCCGCCAGGCCATTCAGCGGCTGGCGCAGCTACGCGCGTCCGGCACGCTCGTGTGTTTTTCGGTCAATCTCTCCGGCCACGCGTTCGAGGATGACGGGTTGCTGCCGCTGATCCGCAGAATGCTCGAACAAACGCAGCTCGACCCTGCCTGGATCACCTTCGAGATCACCGAGACGGCGGCGATCGCCAATCTCGCCGCGGCGGTGCGCTTCATCCGCGCACTCAAGGAGATCGGTTGCCGCTTTGCGCTGGACGACTTCGGTGCCGGGTTCTGCTCGTTCACTTACCTGAAGCACCTGCCGGTGGACAAACTGAAGATCGACGGCTCCTTCGTCCAGGGGTTGGCGGGGGCGCCCGTAGACCAGGCCATGGTCCGTTCCCTCAACCAGGTGGCGCATGCCCTCGGCAAGGTCACCATCGCCGAGTACGTCGAGGACGCCCGCACCCTGCGGCTGCTTCAGGAATACGGCGTCGACTACGCGCAGGGGTTCTACCTGGGCCGTCCGGAGGCGGAGATCGCGCACCGGGCGATCGCGTAGCTTTCACGACGCGCGCGCCGGTGGCCGTTCCTTTGCGGGGCCTCAGAGTAGCTGAAGGTTGGCGTAGCTGAGCACCAGCCACTTGCTGCCGGCACGCTCGAAGTTGACCTGTACGCGTGCGTGGGCGCCGTCGCCCTCGTACTGCAGGATGATGCCGTCGCCGAACTTCGCATGCCGTACCCGCCGCCCCAGGGCCGGGCCCGTCGCCCCCGGCACCTTCGGCACCCTCGGCACCACCGGCGCGCGGCGCGTTCGCGCCGGTGGCCGGGCCATCGGGCGTGGCACCGCGGTCTGGGGTCGCACCTCCTCGATCAGTTCCGGTGGAAGTTCGGCGATGAACCGGGAGGGGGGCGAGTAGGTGTCCGAGCCGTACAGGCGCCGGCTCTCCGCGTAGGACAGATGCAGGCGCCGACGGGCGCGGGTGATCCCCACGTAGCACAGGCGGCGCTCCTCCTCCAGGCGACCGGCCTCGGCCACCGAACGCTGGTGCGGGAACAAGCCCTCCTCCAGCCCGCACAGGAACACCAGCGGGAACTCCAGGCCCTTGGCCGAGTGCAGCGTCATCAACTGCACGCAGTCCTCGGACGGATCGGCCTGTCCCTCCCCGGCCTCCAGGGCGGCGTGGGACAGGAAGGCGGAGAGCGGGTCCATCTCGCCTTCCTCTTCATCCGTTCCGTTCTCCCGGGGATCGAAGTAGCGCGCGGCGCTGACCAGCTCTTCCAGGTTCTCCGCCCGGGCGCCGCTCTTCTCGCCCTTGTCGTTGCGAAAGTGCTCCAGGAGCCCGCTTACGGTGATGGCCCGGTCCACGCACTCGTGCACTTCGAGGCCCGCGCTCTCTTGGGCCAATCGTTCGATCAGCTTCAGGAAGCCGCCGAGCGCGTTCGCCGCGCGTGCGGTGAACACGCCGGATTCGAGGACGCCGTGCGCGGCCTGCCACAGGGACACGCCGCGCGCGCGCGCCTCCTCGCGCACCGTCGCCAACGTGCGCTCGCCGATTCCGCGAGTGGGCATGTTCACGACCCGCTCGAAGCCCGCGTCGTCGTCGCGGTTGGCCATCAGGCGCAGGTAGGCGAGGGCGTCTTTGATCTCGGCGCGTTCGAAGAAGCGCAATCCCCCGTAGACGCGGTAAGGTGTGCCGGCGGCGAGCAGGATCTCCTCGAAGGCCCGCGACTGGGCGTTGGAGCGGTAGAGGATCGCCGCGTCGCGTCGCGCGTGGCCTTCCTCGATCCACTGGCGGATCCGGTCGACCACGAAGCGGGCTTCGTCGACCTCATTGAAGGCCGCATACAGGAGGATGGGCTCGCCCTGCGCCCCGCGGGTCCAGAGGTTCTTCCCCATCCGGCCCTGATTGCGCGCGATGAGCGTGTTGGCGGCGGTGAGGATCGTCGCGGTCGAGCGGTAGTTCTGCTCGAGGCGCACCATGCGCACGTCCGGGAAATCCTTCGGGAAGCGGCGGATGTTCTCCACGCGCGCGCCGCGCCAGCCGTAGATCGACTGGTCGTCGTCGCCGACGATGAACACGTGCGCGCTGTCGCCGGCCAGGTTGCGCAGCCACTCGTACTGGATGGCGTTGGTGTCCTGGAATTCGTCGACCAGGATATGCCGGAAACGGGTCCGGTAGTGTGCCAGGACCTCGGGGTTGCCCTTGAGCAACTCGTGCGAGCGCAGCAGCAGTTCGGCGAAGTCCACCAGCCCGCCGCGGCGGCAGTGCTCCTCGTAGGCCTGGTAGATGCGCAGCATCTGGCCGAGGTGCGGGTCGCCGCGATCCGCGATTTGCGCCGGTCGTTTGCCCTCGTCCTTGCGCGCGTTGATGAACCACTGTGCCTGTTTGGCGGGCCACTGCGCCTCGTCCAGGGCGAGCGCCTTGAGCACTCGGCGCATCAGCCGGTACTGGTCCTCGGAGTCGAGGATCTGGAAGGCCTGCGGCAGGCCCGCCTCGCGCCAGTGCGTGCGCAGCAGGCGGTGGGCCAGGCCGTGGAAGGTGCCGATCCACATCCCGCCCGTCGGCACGCCAAGCAAGTCCGAGGTACGGGCGCGCATCTCGCCCGCGGCCTTATTGGTAAAGGTGACGGCGAGGAGACCGTACGGAGACGCCGATTCCACCTGGATCAGCCAAGCGATCCGGTGGGTTAGGACACGGGTCTTCCCGCTGCCGGCCCCGGCCAGCACCAACACGTGCCCGGGCGGCGCACTGACCGCCTCGCGTTGCGCCTCGTTCAGGGGGTCCAGGAGGGGGCTCACGTCCATGGATCGCGATTCTAGCAGATCCTGGTGCGCCTGCCGGGGGTCGTATTCCATCCCCATTCCTCAGTCGATCAGGCCGGAGCCGTGGGGCATCCTTTGCGCGCGGGAGCGGCGTTGCGCGGCCGGCTCCGGCGCTCGTGATCCTTGTAAAAGCGGATGTCTTCCACCACGGCGCGTGCGACCAGGTCGCGCTCCGTGAACACCAGCGCCAGCCAGCCCGGCGCACAGCGCACCACGCGCGCCCGTGCCAGCCGACAGAGGTGTCCGCTGCCGGTCCAGATTCGGAACGTGAGCATCAGTTCGGTCCCCGGCCCCAGATACACGGCCCCGCCCAGTTCCACGTAGGCGCCCTCGTGACTGATATTGCGCGCATAGCCATCGCGGATTACACCCCCCGGAAACGCCACCTCCACCTCGATGGCCACTTCAGTCCTCGGTCGTTCACGTTGCTCGGCTCGTCCGATCATGGTGGTGCCGTCCCGGTTGCCGGAATGTGGGCGCCGGCACGCCCATGCGTGCACCTGGCGCCGTACCGTGGACTTGCGGCGTCGCCGCCGCAGTCCGCGGGGTCCGTGCATTCCTGTGCGGGTGAGATCCTGACAGAGCGGTAGAGAATGCTGTGCTTGCACGGGGGGGCGCGATACGCTGGGCTGCAAGCCCCGTGAGCGATCAGGGTGGCGGCCGGTTGCAGGAATTCTTTACGAATGGGGAATTCAAGGGGTCAGAGAGAATTCAAGGGGGTCAGAGGGATTCAGGGGTCAGAGTACTTGAAAATTCCAAGGGTGGTCCTTGGATCCGGCGTACTGGAAATTTTCAAGTACTCTGACCCCTTGAATCCCTTCTATAATGGGCCGTGTCCTCCGGCCCCATGGAGCCTGCCATGCTCGGATCCCTGCCCCGTTCCCCGGTCGGTGAACGGATTCCCTTCCGGTTGGGGCGTTACGTCAGATGCCCGCCGGCACATTGATCGCGTCGGGCCAACGGATGTTTCACGCACTGCACAAGTTTTTCGAGAACCGCGTGCGCCCGGCGCAGGCGGGCGAGGTCGGTGACGACGGCGTGCGCCTGGCCACCGCGGCGCTGCTCATGGAGATGGCCCGTGCCGACTTCACGGTCCAGGAGGTCGAGCGACGCGAGGTGGCGGAACTGTTACGGCGGACCTTCGAGTTGTCCGGTGAGGAGACCGCCGAGTTGGTCTCGCTCGCCGAACAGGCATCGCGCGAGTCGGTTTCGCTCCAGGAATTCACCCGCCTCATCAACCGCCATTTCCCCCCGGAGCGCAAGGAGCAGGTGGTCCGATTGCTGTGGGAGGTGGCCTTTGCCGATGCGCGCATCGACAAGTACGAGGAATACCTCGTGCGCAAGGTGGCCGACCTGCTCTACGTGTCGCACACGGCGTTCATCCGCGCCAAGCTGGCGGCTCAGGAACGGGCCCTGGGTCCGTCCACCGGGTAGAGAGAGGGCGAGGGGGACCGGCGTCCTGCCGGGGGAGTGTGTTCCCGCACTTCATGCGGCCGGCCTTCGAAGCGCGGTTACGGTCATATCGGTTTCGCGTCAGCCGACGCCTTGCCGTGACCGTCGCATGAGGACCCGTACCCGGTCGGCTATCGACGGCGGGGTACGGGATCCGGGCGGTGGAGTTCGGCTACGGCAAAGCGGGCCCGTAGCCGCAACGGCCCGCGCGCGCATCCCTGCGTCGCCCGGGATGCGGCGCTATCGCGGGTCTCGGCGCCTTACACCATATCCTTCAGGTTCTTGAGGGGCTGCACCTTGACCACGTTGCGGGCCGGTTTCGCCTTGAAGACCGTCTCCTCGCCGGTGAACGGATTGATCCCCTTGCGCGCCTTGGTCGCCGGCTTGCGCACGACCTTGATCTTCATGAGACCGGGCACCGTGAAGACTCCGGGACCTTTCTTCAGATCACGCTTCATCATGGCGGACATGGCATCGAACACGGAGCCCACGTCTTTCTTGGTCAGGCCGGTGTGATCGGAGAGGTAGGAGTAGACTTCGGCTTTGGTGGCGGGCTTCTTCGGGGCCGTGGCCTTCTTCGTGATTCGCGCGGCGGATTTCTTTTTTACGGCCATGGACACACTCCTTTGTCGGGTCATGGTGGTGTGATCGGGCGACATAAAGATAGCACATGTTGCGTGCGCGTAAAGCCGAAAACACAGTGAATTCGTGCACCGGCCCCCCCGGTCGGCGAGCGGATATCGGTCGGCAACGGTCACCGGCGGGCGCATCTCATGCATCGTCGGCGATGCGGATGTTTCCCTCCGGCGGTGTTCCGCGAGCCGTGTGTCCCGGGCGTGGCCCGTGACGGGCACAAGCTGACGCAGCCGGTCACCCGCAGCCGTCGGTACTCCGCCCATAATTTCTCAACTTTCTGTTGTTCCTGCGTATCCTCCCTCTGGCACGGGAAATGCTTCCGCCAGGATGCGCGCGCGAATTGTGAACCGGGACACGAAGTCGGCGCGCGTCGTTCCACAAGGAGCCTCCGGGCCGTGGTGACCTCGCGGGGGCGGCAGGGAATGCCCGAGACCGCCAACCGATATCCGCCGGTGCAGGGCCGTGGAGCGGCCCCTCGGCCGGGAGTCACGGGAGGACCGAGGATGATGCAGACTACGGGATCGCGGCAGCGGGAAGAGACGGGTACCCGGGATCTGGCGCAGGCGCACTACCGGGAAGGGCGGCGTTACGAGCTGGGCATCGGCGTGTGTGCAGACGCGCACACCGCCTATCAGCGCTATCGGCGTGCCGCCATGCTCGGCTACCCGGACGCCCAGAATGCGTTGGGTTTTCTCTATGCAACCGGGCACGGTGTGTCGCGCAACGAGGCGCTCGCCGCGTCCTGGTTCTACAGTGCGGCGACGCAGGGCCACACCGGTGCACAGGCGAATCTGGGGACGCTCTACGCCGAGGGCCGCGGCTTGCCCAAAGACGAAGCCGAGGCGCTCGAATGGTACGAACGCGCCGCCGAAGGCGGCAACCCCGACGCCCAGGAATTTCTCGCCAAGTCCTTGCGGGAAGGGCTGCTCGGATTGCGCAAGGACACGGCCCAGGCGGGTTTCTGGGAGGTCCTGGCGGTCTATTCACGGGCCGCCGCCGAGGGATTCCGAGCCTGACTTCCCGCGCCGGACACCGGCGGATGCCGGGCGCAGCCGCCGGCCGGCGTTCCCGCGGCCGATAAGATGCGGCGCCTGCTCGTGCGCGCGGCCTTGCTCAATGTCGTCTACCTGGCGGGCGGGGCGGCGTTCCACCCCGCCCGGCGCCGGGGCCTGCTGCTGCAAGGGCGGTGAATAACGGCGCGCCTCAGCCCGAGGCCAAGCGGTGCGCCCGGCGGGTGGTCTCCGGGAGCCGGTAGCGCGGCGTACACGCGAGCACATATTCGATGGCCGTGGAGAGACTCACACGGTGCCCGACCGATACGTACACCGGCTGCACCCCGCGGCGGGTGCGCAGCACCGCACCGATGACCTCGCCCGCGTCCTCCAGCGGGACCCAGGCGCCGCGGTGCACGGGCGGTGCACCGTGCGTGCCCGTCAGTCGCGACTTGGCGACGCCGATCGCGGGCAGGTCGGTGATCACGCCGAGATGGCAGGCGAGCCCGAAACGGCGCGGATGGGCGTAGCCGTGGGCATCGCAGAGGATCAGGTCCGGGGTTGAACGCAAGCGCCCGAGCGCATCCAGCACCGCCGGGATCTCGCGGAACGACAGCAGCCCGGGAACATAGGGGAAGCTCGTCGGGCGATGCGCCACTGCGCGTTCCCATAGGTCCAGCTCCGGGAAACGCAACACCGCCACCGCGGCACGGGTTACCGCGCCGCCCCGCTCGAAGCCGACATCGACCCCGGCGACGTAGCGGACCTTCCCGACTCGGTCCCGGGCCGAGACGCGGTCACGCAACCGTTGCTGGATGGTGATCGCCTCCCGCGGGCTTACGTCCCAGCGGTGCGCGAGGTCGGTGGATACGCGATGGGTGGCGGACATTGCACGGATGATCGCATCGCGCCCGGTAGAGCGTATGCGGCCTTCAGTCGATCTCGTCCAGCGGGTTGGCCCATTTGCCGTGGCTGCCGGTGCCGCGATCCACGCCGTCGTCCTCGTGTTCGACGTCCAGTGCGCCGGACCAGTCCTCCGGGGGCTCGATCGCTTCCAGGCTCAGCGCTTTCCACGCGTCGAGGTCCATTTCCTCTACGGTCCCATCGAAGTACTGGATCTCTACGGTGCCGTCGTCCTCGTCGACGGCGACGACCTCGAACGCGCCCCCCACGGGCGTCCGGTACCAGTCTCCGACCCTGGGTTCATATTTCTCGGACATCTCTGCCGGCTTCCCCTGGTTGGTCCGTCCGCCGTGAGCGCCGCCGCTTGGTTGCAGTGCGCCCGCGCCACCTATGATCAATTATAGAACCTATGCGGGGCTGGGGCCGCTCGTCCCGGACCTCCCGGTAGGGCCGGGCTCCCGGCCGACGCTACTCGGCACCGGCCTCGGGGGGTGGTGCCGGCGCCGCCCCTGGCCCTTGCGTGGGGTTGGGCGCGGGGGCGCGCGCCCGCGCCCGCTCGCTACGGGCGCCCCGTGCGAGCGGTGTGCAGCAGGCAGCGTACTCGGCGCCGCCGAGCAGGCGATCGAGCAGCCGCGAAGTCCGCACCGAATCGGCCGAATCGTCCCACAGCCAGAACATGAACGTGGTGAGGAAGATCGCCGTGAGCGCGGTCTCCTCCAACACTCGAAAAAAATAGCGTGCGTCACGCCGGGTCGCCTCGCGCAGCCACTGCACGGTGCGGTTTACGCCGAGCAGCGCCCGGCACTGGAGATGGACGTGGCCCGGCTCCAGGCGGGTGAGCACCATCTGCCGGGTCGCCCGCCGGTGCGTCGCAAGGGTCCGCAGCCACGTCATGATGGCGCGGTGCAGGCGCGCCCTGGGCGGCAGGTCTTTGAACTCCGGCCGCGCGGCGTCGGCGAGCAGCGCACGGTCGGCGCGTTCGAACCAAGCGTCGACCAGATCATCCTTCTCGCGGAACCAGTTCGGTAGGTCGGCAAGGTCGACCTTGGCGCCGTGCGCGGCCTCCGCGAGGCGCACCGCCTCCCACCCCTTCGTCTCCGCGATCTCCAGAGCCGCATCGAGGATCCGGTCCCGGGCTTCCCGTCGTTGCGTCACGGCGTCATCCCTCCAGTGTCGGCTCGGCGCTACACCCGCTCACAGCAGGTCCATCCGGCGCACGTCGCCCCGCTCGTCCAGTGTGACCCGAATCCGCCCGTAACAGGGGACCCGGTCGGCGACGCGGCCGGAGTCCTCCAGCACCTCATCGAAGTTGACCGCGGCGACCGGCGAGACACCGTCGCGCTCAAGCGCGTCGATACGCACGGTGGCGTTGTCGATCCAGCCGTTTTGCGGGCGGAACCGGCTCGGTTCCCGGCAGGTCGCGAGGTGCTCGCCGAGTTTCAAGGGACCCCCTCTTGCGGATATGCCCGCATCTATTAATAGTAGGACGGCTGGCGCTCGGGTCAAGGCGCGGTGCGGGGGGATCGGCGAGGCCGATGGTCGGGAGAAGGGGGACACGATGCCGGCTCCGCCGGAGCCGTTGCTGAAAATGCCGGGGCGTACGGTCTATCGGCTGCCCGCACTGCGGCGTTTGCCGCCCGGGGGTCAGGGACAGGGGTTGGGGTGTTCGCGGTGGATCGCCTCGATACCTTCCAGCACCGCAAGTGAGAGTTCGATCCCGATACCGGCGATGTCCGCAGCCAACTGTTCCAGATGGGTGGCGCCGATGATGGTGGAGGTGAGAAACCCGCGGGTGTTCACGAAGGCGAGGGCCATTTGCGCCGGATCCAGCCCGTTGTCGCGCGCCAGCTCGACGTAGGCGCGCGTTGCCGCCTCGCCCTGCGGATTGCTATAGCGCTGGAAGCGCTCGAACAGCGTCAGGCGCGCCCCGGGCGGCTGCGTACCGCCCAGGTATTTCCCGCTCAACACGCCGAACGCCAGGGGCGAGTAGGCGAGCAGGCCGACCGCCTCGCGGTGGGCGATCTCCGCGAGCCCGATCTCGAAGGTGCGATTCAGCAGGTTGTAGGGGTTCTGCACGCTCACGATCCGCGGCAGGCCCTCGCGTTGCGCGATCTCCAGGTAGCGCATCACCCCCCACGGGGTCTCGTTGGATATGCCGATGTGGCGCACCTTGCCGGCGCGCACCGCCTCGGCGAGGGCCTCGAGCGTCTCACCGATGGGGGTGGCGTCCGGCTCGGGTTCGGGTGTGTAGCCGAGGCGGCCGAAGAAGTTGGTGTGCCGCGCCGGCCAGTGCACTTGGTAGAGGTCCAGGTAATCGGTCTGCAGGCGCCTCAGGCTGGCGTCGAGTGCCGCCAGGACGTTGCGCCGGTCGAGCCGCGGGTTGCCCCCGCGCAGGTAGTGCAACTCGTCGCCGGGCCCCGCCACCTTGGAGGCCAGCACCACCCGGTCGCGACAGCGCCGGGCGGCCAGCCAGGTGCCGATGTACGTCTCGGTGAGCCCCTGGGTCCCGGCGCGCGGCGGGACCGGGTACATCTCCGCGCTGTCGATGAAGTTGATTCCGTGCGCGAGTGCGTAGTCGAGCTGCGCGTGGGCCTCGCGCTCGTCATTCTGCTCGCCGAAGGTCATGGTGCCGAGGCAGAGGGCGCTGACCTTCAGGTCCGTGTCCGCAAGGGTTCGATATTGCACGCGCGTCTCCGGATGGCGATGCGGCGCGCGGGCGGCCGTTCAGGCCCGGCGGGTCTTGCGCCGGTTCTCCATCAGCCGTTCGATGATCGGCGTCAGGATGATCTCCATGGCGAACCCCATCTTGCCGGCCGGCGCCACGATCGTGTTGGGCCGCGACATGAAGGAGTCGTGGAGCATACGCAACAGATAGGGGAAATCCGCGGACTTTGGGTTGCGGAAGCGGATCACCACGAAACTCTCGTCCGGTGAGGGGATCTCCCGGGCGATGAACGGGTTGGAGGTGTCCACCGTGGGTACCCGCTGAAAGTTGATGTGGGTGCGCGAGAACTGCGGCGTGATGTAGTGGACGTAGTCGTACATGCGGCGCAGGATCGTATCCGTGACCGCCTCGGCGCTGTAGCCGCGCTCCTTGCAGTCGCGGTGGATCTTCTGGATCCACTCGAGATTGACGATCGGCGCGACTCCCACGAGGGTATCCACGTGGCGCGCGGCGTTGACCTTGTCGGTCACGACCCCGCCGTGCAGTCCCTCGTAGAAAAGCAGATCGGTATCCGGCGGAATCGGCTCCCACGGAGTGAAGGTGCCCGGCTCCTGGTTGTACGGGGCCGCCTCTTCCTCACTGTGGAGATAGAAGCGACGCTGTCCCCCCCCGCTTTCGCCGTATTCGCGGAACAGGGCTTCGAGGTGTTCGAAGAGGTTCCCCTCGGGGCCGAAGTGGCTGACGTTGCGGTGCTCGGCCTGCGCCTCGGCGATCGCCTTTTTCATCTCCTGGCGGTCGTAGCGGTGGAAGCTGTCGCCCTCCACGATCACCGGGTTGCTCCCCATGCGGCGGAAGATGTGCTCGAAGGCGCGCTTGACGGTGCTCGTGCCGGCTCCGGAGGAGCCCGTCACCGCGATGATGGGGTGTTGTTCCGACATATGCCACTCCTGAATCCAATATGTTCGGCGGCCATCCTGGGATCCGGCGCGGGCGAACGCGCCGGGGATCCCGGAGGCCGGGCAATCCGCAATTCTGCCCTACGACCCGCTTTACCCACAAGCCTTTGCGTCGGCGGTGCGGCGTGGCACGGACAGTCCCGGTGCCGTTTCGAGTGGGAACTACCGCCGTCGCGCGAACACCAAGTCCCAGACGCGGTGGCCGAGACGTTCCCCGCGGCGTTCGAAGCGGGTCGGCGGTCGATCGTCGGGCCGCGGCGCGTAGCGCCCGACACCGGCCAGGTTCTCGAAGCCCGCGTCGGCTTCCATCACCTCCCGCATATGGCGGGCGTAGTCCTCCCAGTCGGTGGCCATCTCCAGGCGCCCGCCCGGTTTGAGCCGGCGGCGCGCCAGCTCGGCGAAGGCCGGCTGTACGATGCGGCGCTTGTGGTGGCGTTTCTTGGGCCATGGGTCCGGGAAGAACAGCAGCATCCGCTCCAGCGATGCGTCGGACAGGTGGCGCTCCAACACCTCGGCGGCGTCGGCGCACACCACACGCACGTTGCCGATCCCCTCGGACTCCAGTTGCAGGAGCAGGTGCCCGACCCCCGGGCGATGCACCTCGATCCCCAGGCAGTCGAGTTCCGGGTGTTGGCGGGCGAGGGCGGCGAGCGCCTCGCCGTCGCCGAAACCGATCTCCAGGACGCGCGGGGCGCGGCGTCCGAAACAGGCGTCGAGATCGAGCGCCCCGTCCGGGAGGTCGATACCGAACCGGGTCCACAGGGTGGCGAGTGCGCGGCGTTGGGCGCGGGTCATGCGTCCTTCGCGGCGCACGAAGCTGCGCACGCGACGCCGCAGCTTCTCTCCGGGCGAGGGGGCGACGGCATCCCCGCCGATTCCCGACTCCCGCGTCGCACCCATGGCGCGGTGCGCTCGCAGATTCAAAAGAACGTGCCCTCGATCGGTGAGGAGGCGTTTGCGTAACGCTTGCGCGGAATGCGGCCCGCAAGATACGCCTCGCGCCCCGCCTCCACCGCTTTTCTCATCGCCCCGGCCATGAGCACGGGGTCGCGCGCACCGGCGATGGCGGTATTCATGAGCACCCCGTCGCAGCCGAGTTCCATGGCGATCGCCGCGTCCGAGGCGGTCCCCACGCCGGCGTCGACCAGGATCGGCACGTTCGCGTTCTCGACGATGGTGCGAATGTTGTAGGGGTTGCGGATTCCGAGGCCCGAGCCGATCGGCGCGGCGAGCGGCATCACCGCGATGCAGCCCATCTCCTCGAAGCGCCGCGCGGCGATCGGGTCGTCATTGGTGTAGACCATGACCTTGAAGCCGTCGTGTATCAATTCGCGCGCCGCCCTGATCGTCTGCTCGATGTCGGGGTACAGCGTCTTCTTGTCGCCCAGGACTTCGAGCTTCACCAAGTCGTGCCCATCGAGCAGCTCGCGGGCCAGACGGCAGGTGCGCACGGCGTCCTCGGCCGTGTAGCAACCCGCGGTATTCGGCAACAGCGTGTAGCGGTCCGGCGGCAGGGCCTCGAGCAGGTTCGGTTCGTTCGGATCCTGGCCGATGTTGGTGCGGCGGATGGCGACCGTGACGATCTGTGCGCCGCTGGCTTCCACCGCGCGCCGTGTCTCGTCCAGGTCCCGGTACTTGCCGGTACCGACCAGGAGGCGCGAGCGATAGGTCGCGCCGGCTACGGTCAGCGGATCCGCGTGGTCGGCAGGCTCGCCGCGGAGCGGGGTGTGAATGACACTCGACATGGTGATCGATGTCCTCGCTGAGGTTGCAGGGGACGGTCCCGAAGGCCGGGACCGCGGGATTCAGCCGCCGCCGATGGCGCGGACCACCTCGATCCGGTCGCCGGCGCGCAGGCGGTGCTGCGCATAGGCGCCGCGTGGCACGATTTCGCGGTTCACTTCCACGGCGACGCGCCGCCCGGCGAGCGCCAGCTCCTCGATGAGCTGCGCGGCGTTGATGCCGTCGGCGACCTGTCGCGGCTCTCCGTTGAGGTAGATTTCCATTCCGGCCACTCTGCACGAATCTTGTATGGTATCGTCTATATTATACCAAGCACCGCCTCACCGGGGCGCCGGCCTCGCGGAAGGGCGCGCGCGCACCCTTTGACAGGAGGCTGCGCAGACGCTATCAATAGTGCGCCGGGACTGCGGGTGTAGTTCAATGGTAGAACCTCAGCTTCCCAAGCTGATGACGAGGGTTCGATTCCCTTCACCCGCTCCAACCGATCCCGGAGCGTTTGTAAGGCAATCATCGCGGACGGTCTGTGTGCCGGAGGCGGGTCGCGGGGTTCGCAATCGCGGAGACGCATCGGCCGATCGGGTCCGTTCGGCGGGCGGGCGCGGAAGGCCGGAGAGGCGAATCGCCTCCAACAAACGATATACGAGGTACCCATGGGACAGAGTGCGGCCAGGCTGGGACCGGCGGCGAGCCGCCGCGAGCGCTTGCGCTGGGCGGTGTGTCCCGTGCCGCGCGCGGGCTTCGCCTTCGCCGTACTGTGCGCCCTGACGGCGCTGCTCGCCGGGCTCGGTCACCGATGGGGCTGGTGGCGTTTCGGCATCGGCTTCGAGATCCTGCAATGGTCGGTGTACGGTGCCCTGGCGGCGGGTGCGCTCTCGCTCGTCGGGGTCGCGCTCGCGCCCCTGGGCCGCGCCTGGGGTACGTTCGCGTGGGCCCTTCTCGGCCTGGTGCTGGCCACCGCCACGGTTTGGATCCCCTGGTCGCACATCGACCGCGCCCGCACGCTGCCGATGATCCATGACATCACCACCGATCCCGCCGATCCCCCGCAATTCGTCGCGATCCTGCCGCTGAGGCGCGACGCGCCCGATTCGCCGGTGTACGGGGGGCCGGCGGTCGCGGCGCTCCAGGCCCGGGCCTATCCCGGGGTGCGCCCCGCCCGGTACCGGGCGGGAGTCCCGCAGGTCTTCCGCCGGGCACTGGCGGTGGCGCGCGCGATGGGCTGGCGGATCGTCGCCGCCGAGCCCGCGCAAGGGCGCATCGAGGCAATCGCCACCACCTTCTGGTTCGGATTCAAGGACGATATCGTAGTGCGGATCCGCGCCACGCCGCATGGCGCGCGAGTGGATCTGCGCTCCGAGTCCCGCACCGGTCACGGCGATCTGGGGGTCAATGCACGCCGCATCGAGGGGTTCCTCGCGCGGCTGCACCGACGGATGGCCGACGTCGCGCCGCCGGCGGCAACGTAGACCGCGATCCCGCCGGGGCGTGGTTGCGCGCCGGCGGCCGGTCCCGGCCCTGCTGCGGATGACGGCGCTACGTAACCGGGCTGCGCCGCGCAGGGATCAGCCCTTCGCGCGCCAAGTGTTCGTGCAAATCCAGCGGCGGGAGTTTGCTCAAGTCCTTGGCGAGTTCGCGCACCGCCACGCCTTCGCGCGCGAGGGAATCCAGCGCCTCGCGCATGAAGCCGAGCATGCGCTTCTCCGCGGCCAGCACGATCGTTCGGGTGGCCTGCTCCCGGGCCAAGCGTAGCGCCTCCTGCGCGACCTGGCGGGCAAAACGTCGCTCGGACTCGTCACGGTGTTGCTCGCGATGGTCGTCGTAGCCGTGCGCGGGTCCGCCGCCGGGGGCGCGGTTGCGTCCCGACTTCGCGTTCGCCCACAACTCCTGCCCGGAGGATTCCCGTTCGGGGTCGACCAGATCCCGCTGTTCCACGAGGTTGGGGCCGGACTCCACCTCCGGGTGCCGCGCCGGTTCCAAAGTGAACAGCCGGGCGCGGCCGCCGGCCGCCGCCACCACGCAGTATCCATTCATGCCGGTCCTCCTGCATTGCACACAAGGGGGAAGCGAAGGCCGCGACTACGGCTCGGAATTTCGACGCTTTCCGGCCTCGTCGGGAGGCCTGCGATCGGATCCATGCGCGATTCCCGGCACATTCGAATCGGAGCGCACTTCACGTGAAGGAAGGGCGCCGAGTCGGGCCGACGCTCATCCCGATCATCACACCCGCCCTGATGGAAATCAAGGTCCGCCCGGACCCGTTCGGCGAACGATTGCACGGTGCTATACTGCATAGATATGCCCGCTTCGGAGCGCTTTCATCATTCCGCGCGGGACCGATTCGCCGGACACGTTACGAAATACGTTCCAGGATCAGCCCATGCGCGCGTTGCTGAAGGTGATCGCCTGGATCGTGGGCGTGTTGGTGGCGGTGGTCATCGCCGCGGCCGTCCTGATCCCGATCTTCGTCAATCCCAACGACTATAAACCGCGGATCGAGGCGTTGGTCAAGGCGAGGACCGGCCGGCAACTCACGCTGCAGGGCGACATCAAGCTCTCGGTGTTTCCGTGGCTCGGACTGCGGCTCGGTCCGACCCGGCTGAGCAATCCGCCGGGTTTCCCGGGCGCGCCGTTCGCCAAGGTCGCCTCCGGCGAGCTGCGCGTAAAACTGCTGCCGCTCCTGGACAGGCGCGTGGAACTCGGCACGGTGGTCCTCGACGGGTTGGTCCTGAACCTGGAGCGCAACCGCGACGGCCGGCCGAACTGGACGGGATTCGGGCGTCCGGGCGCCGCGACCAAGCCGTCATCCACCGAATCGGCACGGGGTAGCGGTGTACCGCCCATCGCGGCGCTGGCGATCGGCGGGGTGCGGGTGATCGACGCGACGCTGCGCTGGAACGACCGCCGCTCGGGCACCCGCTATGAGGTGCGGGACCTGAACCTCACCACCGGTGCGATCCGCTCGGGACGTTCGTTCCATGTGAACCTGGGGTTCGTGCTCACCGGCAAGGCCCTGCCCAAGGCGGGTGTGAAAGTGCGACTGCGCAGCGGGGTGACCTTCGACCTTGGGCGCCGGACGCTGACCCTGAAGGGGTTGGTCGCCGACCTCGGGGATCTCAAGCTCACCGGGGACGTTTCCGGCACGCAGGTCCTGTCCGCGCCGCACCTGCGGGGCCGATTCGAGATCGCGGACTTCGATCCGCGCCGGCGGTTCCCGGAACTGGGCCTGTCCGTGCCGCGGACCGCCGATCCCAAGGCGCTGACGAACGCCTCCGCCGAATTCGGTTTCGTATCGACGCCGGACCGGCTCGCCGTGAACCCGCTGAGCCTCACGCTCGATGACACGCACCTCACCGGCAGGTTCGCGGTGCGCCGCTTCGCCCGCCCCTCGGTGTCGTTCGCACTCGACATGGATCGCCTGGACCTCGACCGCTACCTGCCGCCGCCTGCGAAAGGTCGCGGCGGCAAGGCACCCGCCGCCGCGGCGCCGGCCTCGGTCCCCCCGGCCGCCCCGGTTACTCCGGGTGGCGTCGCGGCGGGCGCCGCCGGAACCCTCCCGCTGGGTGTGCTACGCAAGTTCGATCTCGATGGGACGCTGCGCATCGGCGAACTCACCGCCTTCAAGCTGCACTCCAAGAACATCCGGGTGACGGTGCGCTCCAGAAACGGCGACCTGCGGGTCCACCCGGTCACCGCGCGGCTCTACGGGGGCACCTATTCGGGCGACGTCGGGCTGGACGCCGGCGCCCGGGTGCCGCGCCTGTCGATGAACGAACACCTCGAGGGCGTTCATGTCGGCGCGCTCGTCCGGGACCTCGCCGGCGTGCGCAAGGTGTCGGGTACCGGCGATCTCTACGCGCGGCTCACCGCGCGCGGGGACGACGTCGCACGCCTGCGTCGCACCCTCGACGGCAAGGTCGGGTTGGCCCTCAAAAACGGGGCGTTCGAGGGCGTCAACCTCACGCACGTGGTGTGCACCGCCTGGGCGCTCTATAAGCGCCGTCCGCCGCCGCCCGCCGTCCCGCCGCGCACCGAATTCGGCAGTCTCACGGCCAACGCCGCCATCACCGGCGGGGTGCTGCGCAACCGCGACCTCCTGCTCACCTCGCCCGTGCTGCGCGCCACCGGGGCCGGTACCGCGAACCTCGTGAACCGGACCCTCGACTACCGGCTCGAGGCGACGTTTCTCGATCCGGTGCGATGCGGCGCCGGGGCGGCGGGCGGCCGACTCAAGGGGCTCACCGTCCCGGTGCGCGTGACCGGCACGTTCCGGCAACCGCGTTTCCGGGTCGATCTCGCGGCGGTCCTCAAGAATGAAGTGCGTCACAAGGTCGAGCGGAAACTCGAACGCCGGCTCCGGGAAAAGCTCCCCAAGGGACTTGAAAACCTGTTCCGCTAGCCTACGTTGGGTTCTCGCCGGCTGCCTGCTGTTCGCGGGCGTCGCGCGCGCGGCCGGTGTCGTGGGCCTGCGGGTCGAGCGCCACGGGGACCGCTACCGACTCGCCATGCGCATGAACCTGGAGATGCCGGCGCGCGAGTTGCGTGCGATCATCACCGACTATGCGCATCTCGCACGACTCAATCCCGCCATCGTCGAGAGCAAGGTGCTTGCCCGCAAGGACGGCGTCACCCGCGTGCGCACCGTGGTGCGCGGCTGCATCGCCTTCTTCTGCTTCGATGTGCACCAAGTGCAGGACGTGCGGGCGCGCGCCGACGGCGAGATCGTCGCCGTGACGGTGCCCGCACTCAGCGACTTTCGCTACGGTCTGGCGCGCTGGCGGATCGTCCCGCGCGGAGCGCGTGCCTGCCGGCTCGACCTCGAGGCCGTGATCGTCCCGTCCTTCTGGGTCCCGCCGATCATCGGCCCGTGGCTCATCCGCCGCAAGATGCGCGACGAGGCGCTGCGCACCGCGGCGACCCTGGAGCGGCTCGCGAGCGCCGGAGAAGGTCCGGGCGCGCACCCGGTGCCCGCACCGTGAACGCATCGCTGGAACGCGATTTCGCCCGTCGCGTGCTCGCCTGGTACCGACGCGCCGGGCGCAAGGACCTGCCGTGGCAACGCGCGCCCACGCCCTACCGCGTATGGATCTCGGAGATCATGCTCCAGCAGACCCGCGTCGCGACCGTGATCCCCTACTACCGGCGCTTCCTCGAGCGCTTCCCCGACGTGCGCGCGCTCGCCGCGGCGAGCCTCGACGAGGTGCTGCACCACTGGTCGGGGCTCGGCTACTACGCGCGCGGGCGCAACCTCCACCGCGCCGCGCGCATCGTCTGCGAACGTCACGGCGGCGGGTTTCCCGCGGATCTCGAATCCGTCGAGGCCCTGCCCGGCGTGGGTCGTTCCACCGCCGGCGCGATCCTCGCGCTCTCCTCGGGCCGGCGCCATCCCATCCTCGACGGCAACGTCAAGCGCGTGCTGGCGCGCTGCTTCGCCGTGGACGGCTGGCCCGGGCGGTCCGCCGTCGCCCGCCGTCTCTGGGAACTGGCCGGCACCTGCACCCCGCACCATGACGTTGCGGCCTACACCCAGGCGATCATGGATCTCGGCGCGACCCTGTGCACGCGCACACATCCCGACTGCGACGCCTGCCCCCTGGCCGAGCGCTGTGCCGCGCGCCGCCTGGGCCGGCAGGCGGAGTTCCCAAGGCCGCGCCCGCGCCGCGCGCTCCCGGAACGCAGCACGCGCATGCTCCTGCTCCGCGACGGCGCCGATGCGGTGCTGCTCGTGCGCCGCCCGCCCACCGGAATCTGGGGCGGACTGTGGGGCTTCCCGGAGGTGCCCGGGGACCGGGACGCGGTGCAGTGGTGCCGCGAGCACCTCGGTGTCGAGATCGGCACGCCGCAGCCCTGGCCCGCCCTCACCCACACATTCACGCACTTCCGGCTGCATATCCTGCCCCTGTACGCGCGCGCGCGGCCCGCGGCCGCCGCCATCATGGAAGCCGAAGGGGCACTCTGGTATAACACCTGCGACCCCCCGGCGGGCGGGCTCGCCGCGCCGGTGCGCCGACTCCTCGCCCGTTTGCAAGATGCGATTCAAGGAGGCGGCGATGGCCCGCACGGTGCACTGCGTGAAACTGGGTAGAGAGGCCGACGGGCTCGACATCCCGCCCTACCCCGGCGAACTCGGCAAGAAGATCTACGAGGGCGTCTCGAAGGAGGCGTGGCGGATGTGGCTGAGCCACCAGACCATACTCATCAACGAAAACCGCCTCTCGTCGGTGGATCCCGACGCCCGCAAATACCTCGAGCAGCAGATGGAGGCGTTCTTCTTCGGCGAAGGCGCCGAGATGCCCGGCGGCAAGTGACCCCCGCCGATCCTCGCTTGACGGGACAGGCCGTTCCGGCTTAAATGAGGACCCTTTTCGCCCCGCCCGCCGCGGGCACACCATCGGCCAGGTAGCTCAGTCGGTAGAGCAGGGGACTGAAAATCCCCGTGTCCGTGGTTCGATTCCACGCCTGGCCACCATCAATATAGGGGACAGACCACGGTTT